>NZ_QROZ01000002.1:0-335922 GCF_003475205.1 Collinsella sp. AF36-3AT
ACCCTAAGAGCAAACCACCCTTTTTAAGGGTGGTTCTGATTGCACCGCGGGGAAGCGTTTTATTGCACGTTGGGCGGGCTTGCAAACCGTTCGGACGCTAAAACGAACCGACCGCGCCTTCGCGTTGCCGAGGGCGTTCATAAGTGGATAGAATGGGCTTACTTATTACAACGTGCGCCGCGTCCGGGAAGCGCGGTGCCGCTCATTGGGAGGAACAACATGAAAAAGAAGCCGCTGCTTGCGCCCCTCATGGCCGTCTTGGTTGCATGCGTGGTCGTGCTTTCCGGCTGTGGAGGTCCTTCGGTTGAGGAGCTCATCACCGAGGATCTTACGACGCAGTTTGACGAGGTCAAAAACGGTGGCGACGACTTCCTCTCTGGTCTGGAGGAGGCTTCGGGCGACGAGTTCGAGCAGCTGGGTATCGATCCCAAGGAGTATGCCAAGACCTATCTCGAGGGCTTTGACTACAAGATCGGCGACGTGACGGTCGACGAGGACAAGGGTGTCGCGACCGCCGAGGTTTCTATCACATGCAAGTCTATGAACAAGATCGTCGAGGACTTCTCCACCCAGTATCAGGAGAAGGTCGCTGCGCTTGACACGGTTCCTTCCGATGACGAGCTGTACAAGATGGCCGGTCAGGTTATGGTCGATGTGACCAAGGCCACCGAGCCCAGGAAGACCACGGTTATCTTCAAGTACACCTGCAACGACGACGGCGAGTGGTCTGCCGACGACTCCGTCAACTCCGAGATGATGGATGCAATGCTGAGCTAGTTTGTTGCGGCGTTTTACCAAACGCCGCAACTGCTCGACGCTGCGCGGGCACCAGAGCGACAACTTGTCATTCAAAGAGGACGGCATGACCAGAAGGTCTATGCCGTCCTCTTTTCATGCCAATTTGTTCGCTCTGGTGCCCGCTCGCTGTCCGTCCTCTACCTGCGGCGTTGCCATGGTAGTCATTGGGGCGGCACTTGGGGACGTTCCTTTTCTGCCGGCAGTTGGGGACACTCCTTGCGCCAGCGTTGCATCGAATGCTCGGGAAAATACGAGCCGGTATTTGGCCGAATAGCGGGTCGCGGTTTCCGGATGGGGTGGGTTGTGGAAAGTGCGACCCGGAATATTGCTCTGAAACGGGATGCCGTTTCCCCGACAAGGCTCAACCGGAAAGCGCATCCCATTCTGGGGCGGCAAAACGGGATGCGCTTTCCGCGCGACAGAATCTATGCAGCCGTGTTGAGCGACAGCCCCGCTACTCGCCCAGAATCAGCGCCGCGAGCTCTGCCTGGCTGTCCACCACGTAGTCGGCGCCGGCGGACTCCAGCTCTGCGCGGCCGCGGAAGCCCCAGCTGACACCGGCGCTCTTGAGGCCGGCGTTGTGACCGGTCAGAACATCGACATTGGAATCGCCCACATAGAGCGTGGTTGCCGGGTCGGCGCCTAGCTCTTCCATCGCATGCAGCGTAACAGGCGCCTCGGGCTTGGGAGGAAACGCATCGACGCGGCCCTGCACCAGCGCAAAGCGCTCGGAACCAAAGTATTTTTCGATAAGCGGAGCGGCCGAAACATGGTCCTTGTTGGTGAGCACGGCAAGCTGCACGCCCGCGGTGCGCAGGCGGTCGAGCATCTCGATCGTACCGGCGTACGGTGCGGTGTGGTCCTCCTTGTGCTCGCCGTAGTAAGCCCTAAACTCGGCAAGCGTCTGCTCAAACATACGGCCGTCGCCCGCATACTCGGCAGGCATAAAGCGCTCGACCAGCTTGAGCATGCCGTTTCCCACCTTGTAGCGGTACTCGTCTACGGCAAACGTGGGCCAGCCGTGCGTCTCGCAGGTATGGTTGCCGGCGGCCGCCAGGTCCTCGAGCGTGTTGAGGATGGTGCCATCCAGATCAAAGATCACATGGGAAAAAGCTGCTGCCATGGGTGCTCCTGCCGCTTGAGTTGTAAAACGCACCCCATGATACTTGGCATGCGTGCCGGGCATGTTTGGAATCTGAATATCTTTAATAGCCCTGAGCCTTTGTCGTTAGCAAATCCTCGGCAGCTGCTCTCCTACGAGCATGTCGAGGATGCGGGTCGAGCCCCAGCCGGTGCGCACGCGCACGGCGGGGCGGGCGTCCTCGGCAAGCGGCAGCACGCGACCGATAATAGCGGCATTCTCGCCGTAGCGCGCGGCGCGCATGGCTGCCAGCGCGGCATCGGCCTGCTCGGCCGGCACCACGGCAACCATCTTGCCCTCGTTTGCTACCTGCAGCACGTCATAGCCGAGCATCTCGCAGGCTGCCTGCACGTCGGGGCGCACAGGCACGGCATCCTCGTCGACCTCCATGGCAACGCCGCTGGCCTGGGCAAACTCATTGAGCGTGGACGCCAGGCCGCCGCGCGTGGGGTCGCGGAAGCAGCGTGTTTCGGGTGCTGCGGCAAGCACATCGGCAATCAGGTGGTTGAGCGGCGCGGCATCGCTTTCGATGGTGCTCGAAAACGCCAAGCCCTCGCGTTGGCTCATGATGGCGATACCGTGGTCGCCCAGCGTACCCGATACCAGAATGACATCGCCGGGCTGGCAGTTGGCGCCGCTGAGCGCTACGCCCACGGGCACTTCGCCCACGCCGGCGGTATTGATGTAGACGCCGTCGGCCCCGCCGCGCTCGACCACTTTGGTGTCGCCGGTGATGATCGCCACGCCCGCCTCGTGCGCCGTCTCGGCCATCGTTTGCACAATCTGGCGGAGCTTATCCATGGGATAGCCCTCTTCGAGGATAAAGCCGCACGATAGGTAGCGTACGTTGGCGCCCGAGGTCGCGACGTCGTTGACGGTTCCGCATACAGCGAGGCGGCCGATGTTGCCCCCGGGGAAGAACTGCGGCGAGACTACAAAGCTGTCGGTCGACATGGCGATGCGCCCGCTCGTGGGCAGCGCGGCGACGCCGGCATCGTTGCCCTCGAGCAGCTCGGGCGACCCAAAGGCATCCAAAAAGACCTCATCGATGATGCGTTTCATCATCTGGCCGCCGGAGCCGTGACCCAGCAGGACGGTGCTATCGGTAACGCTATGGGACATATCGAAAACTCCAATCGTGGGTGGTGCCAGTGTGCGGGTGCGTCCGGGCTAGTTACGGTATCTAAAGTACGCCGCGCAGCTGCCCTCGGAGCTCACCATGCAGGGGCCGACGGGATGCTCGGGTGTACAAGCGTGGCCGAACAGAGGGCAGTCGCTCGGCGTAATGGCTCCGCGCAGCACGTCGCCGCAGCGGCATCCGTGTGGCTCGACCGTCGGCTCGATGGGCACGTCAAAGCGGGTGCGGGCATCAAAGCGCGAGAACTCGGGGCGGATGGAAAGGCCCGAGTTGGCAATCGGCCCCAGCCCGCGCCATGTGGTGTCGCACGGCTCAAACACCTGCTCGACCAGCTGGCGCGCCACGGGGTTGCCGTTCGCATTGACACCGCGGCGGTAGGCGTTGTCGATCGCCGGCCTGTTCTCGACAACCATCTGGACCAGCATGCAGATGCCCTGCAGGATATCGACCGGTTCAAATCCCGTGACCACACCCGGGGTATTGAACTCATCGACCAAAAACCCAAAGGGTGCCAGGCCCGTGATGGTAGCGACGTGACCAGGCAGGATAAAGCCGTCGATGGTCGTCTCGGGGTCGTTGGAGATCGCACGCAGGGCCGGCGGCGTGGTCTTATGGGCACAGTAGACCGAGAAGTTCTGGAGTCCGCGTGCATCGGCCTCCAAAATGGCGGCGGCGATGGTGGGCGTCGTGGTCTCAAAGCCGACGCCCATAAAGATGACCGGGCGATCGGGGTTGTGTTCGGCGATATCGAGTGCATCGAGCGGGGAGTACACAATGCGAATATCGCGCCCCGCCGCCTTTTGCGCGGCGAGCGAGGTAGACGACCCGGGCACGCGCATCATGTCGCCAAAGGTGGTGATGATGGCGCCGTCCATCTTGGCGAGCGCGATTGCATGGTCGATATCGCGGTTGGCGGTAACACAGACGGGGCAACCCGGACCGCTCAGCAGTTTGAGCCCGGCAGGCATAATGGAGCGAAAGCCATAGCGACCGATGCTCACGGTGTGCGTGCCGCAGACTTCCATAAGGTTGATGGTGCGGTCGCCGACGAGTTCACGGATGCGCTCGATGAGCTCGCGAGCCAGCTTGGGATCGCGGAATGCCGAGAAGTCGATACCGGAGCGAGCCGGCTGTCCGGCCGCCACTAGTAAGCCTCCGCCGGGTTGGTGGCCAGCTGGTCTTCTTCGACCAGTTCGGTCATGGTATTGACGAGCTCGAGCGTCTCTTGGGCTTCCTGCTCGTCGACAATCTGAATGCCAAAGCCGGCGTGCACGAGAATATAGTCGCCTACCTGTGCCGTCGGCACGAGGCGCAGCGAAACGGGGCGCTCGATGCCCATCATGTCGACGGTCGCCTTAAGGTCGTCGTCGCGTTTGACCACTTTACCGGGAACGGCAAGGCACATAATGTTCCCCTTTTATACGTTTTGCGCTGGATAGGCGCCTAATTACCCATCAGTTGATGGTAGCGCTCGCGGAAGTCACGAGCAAACGCGTTACACCTGTGAGACGGCGGCGCGCAGGCTGGCAAAACGGCCTATCGCGATGCTGTCTGCGCAAGGCGGGCGCGAGCGATGGCGGCCTGACCGTAGGCGATGCAGCCGTCGTTGACGGGCACGGAGTGGGGGACCAAGACGGCAAGACCGGCGTCTTTGAGTTCGTGGGTAAGGAGCTGAAGCAAAAGTCGGTTCATGAACACGCCGCCCGAGAGCGCGACGGTATCGATGCTTTCGCGCGCGCAGATTTCGCGTGCGATTCGTGCCGAAGAGCGCGCGATGGCGATATGGAAATCGAGCGCGAGCCTGTAGGCCGCAGCGCCGGCCCTGATTCCCTCCAAAAGCGCCTCAATAAGCGATCTGGAGTTTAGAACATGGTGGGCGTCCGGACGGGATGATTCGGTTACGGAAAAGCCGGCTATATTGCCGGTGAGGCAGGCACTTTCACTGCTGAGCGCGCGCCAGGCGGCGGCTTCGAGTTCTATGGCGGGTTCGCCCTCGTAGGTTGCCTTGTCGCAGATGCCCAGAATTGCTGCCGCGGCATCAAAGAGACGCCCCATGCTGCTGGTACGCGGGCTGTTGATGCCGCGCTCGATCATGGTGGCTGTCACGCGGCGCGTTTGCTCGTCGAGGCTGTCCAAAAGCCGAGCGGCACCTGGGTGCTCGAGCAGGCCGAGCTCACTGAGCAGGGCAAAGGCGTTGCGGCGGGCGTCGCGTACGGACGCTACGCCACCGGGTAGGGCCCAAGTGCGCAGATGCGCTGCGCGCTCAAAGTCAGCAAGGCCAGCGACAAGAAACTCGCCGCCCCATATGGTGTCATCGGTGCCGGCGCCCGTGCCATCGAAGGCAATGCCGAGGACGCGCGCCTCGGGCGCAAGCTGGCCTGTGACAATCGCTTCTGCCATCACGCTCGCGATGTGCGCATGATGGTGCTGGACTTCGATAAGCGGCAGATTGTGCTCCCGTGCCTGCTCGCGCGCCCACTGACCCGATAGATAACTGGGGTGTACATCGCAGGCCAAGGCGGCGGGTGCCAAGTCAAAGAGATCTTCCAAGCGCGTGCGCGCGGCGTTCCAGGCATCGAAGGTCTCGCCGTTTTCAACATCGCCGATATGCTGCGACACAAAACAGGTTGTCTCGCCGTTCGTCCCTTCACGCGTGAGTGCAATCGTGGCTTTTTGTTGTGGCCCACAGACGAGCACGCAGGACGGAGTGCCGTCGAGCGCCGGCAACGGCAGCGGCTGGGGTGCATATCCGCGAGCGCGGCGAACGGGCATAACAGCGCCGTCGACCACGCGTACCAAAGAGTCGTCGTAGCGCGAGAGGATCGCGCGGTCGTTACCGAGCAACGCGTCGGCGATGCCGGCGGCAACGAGGCGTTCCCAGGCAAGGTCGTCGTCGGTCTCGATGGGTTCTTCGCTCAGATTTCCGCTGGTCATGACGAGCGCGTGCATGCCGCGGGTTTCTGCCGCGGCAAGCAACAGATGCTGAAGCGGGGTGTAGGGGAGCATGACACCGAGCTCGGGAAGGTCGTGCGCGACGGAATGCGCGAGCGCGAGGGCGTCGGGGGAGCCGCCGCTCTCGCAAGCGGCACGTCGGCGCAGCAGCACAATGGGGCGAATGCTGCCGGCCAGCAAGCCGCGCTCAATGTCGTTGACATGGCACAGGCGTTCAACGTCGGCAAGGTCGCGCACCATAACGGCAAGCGGTTTGTTGCTGCGGCGTTTGCGGCGGCGAAGCTCGGCTACCGCCTGCTCGTTGGAGGCGTCGCATGCCAAGTGAAATCCGCCCAGACCCTTGATGGCGACGATGCCACCGTCGGCCAGCAGCTCAACGCAGCGCTCGATGATAGCGTCGCTGGCCTCGCGTGTGGTACCGACGGCCGGTGTCGCGGACGAATTCCCGCACGCATTGCCGTTCACAGCCTCGCTCCACGTAATATGCGGCCCGCAATCAAAGCAGGCATCGGGCTGCGCGTGAAAACGCCGGTCGAGTGGGTCGGCATACTCCGCGGCGCACTCGGGACACATGGGAAAACAATCCATCGAGGTGGCCGCTCGATCGTAAGGCAGCGAGCGGATGATGGTAAAGCGCGGCCCGCAGTTAGTGCAGTTGATAAAGGGGTAGTGATAGCGTCGGTCGGTGGGGTCGAACAGTTCGCGCAGGCAGTCGTCACAGGTGGCGATATCGGGAGAGATGAGCGTCGTGTGCACGGTCTGATCCTGCGACGCTACGATACGAAAGGCCCGCTCATCGTCGGCATCCCAACCGTTGGCTGCCAGGTCCACAACCTCGACATGCTCTACGCGGGCTGCCGCAGGCGCATGCTCAGAAAGCGCGTCAACAAAAGCATCGAGCGCATCGGCCAGAGCATGCGCTTCGATGTGCACGCCGTCGCCCGCATTGAGCACCCAGCCGCAAATGCCATGCGCCATAGCCTCGCGATACACAAACGGTCGCATGCCAACGCCCTGCACAATGCCCGTCACATGAATATGCACATGCCGCATGCGACACCCCTCATCAAAACCGACCAAAAAGGGACAGGTTTATTTTGGTCGGTAAAACTTCTAAACCTGCCACAACAAACCTGTCCCTTTTTGGCAGGTGCGCTATAGCCCCAGGCTTTGCTTGGTGGCGGCGCAGGTGAGCTCGCCGTGCTTAACGCCGCGCAGGCCCAGCAGTCGGTCGGCTAGTTCGTAGACGCGCTCGCCGCGACCCTTGAGCGCCAGAATCTCCAGACAGTTGTGGTGATCCAGATGCACGTGCATCGTCGATACGATTTCGTCGGTGTAGTCGTGCTGCACCTCATCCAGGCGGCGTGTCAGGTCGCCTGTGTGATGGTCGTAGATCATGGTGAGCGACCCGATAACGTGCTCATCGGGCGTGCGCATCTGCTCTTTGGCGATCGAGGCGCGAATCAAATCGCGGACTGCCTCGGAGCGGTTGGCCACGTCGCCGCGGCGCGCGATCTGTTCGTCAAAACGGCGCAGCAGGTCGTCAGGCGCGGTGACCGAAAAACGGACCAGCTCGGAGCCGGAGCCACTACAGCGGCAGCCCGCGTCGCCGTCCGCCCCGTGCGGATGCTCGTGCTCGTACCCGCAGCCGTGCTCGTGTTCGGCCACGTTACACCAGCTTCACGGAGCCGACGGAGTTGTGGTCGGCCTCGATGGCCTCTTCGTAGCCCTCGAGTGCGTCGTGGGCCTCGTGCAGCGCGGTCATGGCTGCCTCGAGCTTGGCGCCGATGCGCTCCATGTCAAAATTCTCGGTCGCATGCAGCAGCTGATGGCTCCACTCGTGAGCGAGCTCGATGGTGTCGTCGACCTGCTTGACGCTCATGGCAAGCTGGCTCATGTTCATTCCAACATCATGCATGGGAAATCTCCTTGTGTAGGCGGTAATCCGGCGGTTCAGATTTTACTACGCCCGCTCTGCGCGCCACTGCATAAGAAAACGGGTGCGAGTCTGTGCGACTCGCACCCGTTCACTGGGGGCTGTTTGTGACTACCATACTATCCGTGGTCGCACGCGCCGCACCCGGCAGTCCGGCGAGCGGTACAAAACCGCTCATGGACGGCGGGTAAGTAACAAGCGTATTACAGATGCTTCTCCAGCAGCGCCTGCAGCCTCGCCTTGGGCAGAGCGCCGACCGAGCGGTCGATCTCCTCGCCGTTCTTAAACACAATCAGCGTGGGGATGCTCATGACGCCATACTTCATGGCCAGGTCCTGGTTGTCGTCGACGTTGCACTTGGCCACAGCCAACTTGCCGGCCAGCTCGTCGGCAACCTCGTCTACGATGGGCGAGAGCGAGCGGCAGGGGCCGCACCACGGGGCCCAAAAATCAACCAGTACGGGCAGGCTATCGTTGACGACAGCGCCGAAGTTCTCGGGGGTAATCTGCTTAATGTCAGCCATGGTGACCTCCATAATACGACGCGGCTCGGCCGCGTAAAACTCAGTACGACCGTGCTTATACCCAGCGGCCCGCAAAGCAACCACTCGCGGGCGGCTCTTTTATATAATGGTGGGCACGCAAACGATTGGAGAGCGCATGCCCACGTCACAAAGCCAGAAAAAAGAAGCCATCGCTCAGGCGACCGAGCAGGAGCTCGCGTCGCTTGCAGATCGCGGTGTGCGTATCGCGGGCAACGCGTGCTCGCCGATTGTGCTGGTCAAAGGCGATTTGGATGAAGCCGAGTGCTCGGGCGGCGAGCTGGCCGCCGGCGCGGATGGCGCCGCGTTGCGCAAGGCGCTCGGTGCCATCGGATATGCCCCCGAGGATTTTTGTGTGCTGGCAAGCGTCGCCGGCGCGGGCGACGGAGCGGTCGCGGCGGGCGAGGCCCTGACGTGCGACCTGTTCCGCGAGGCGCTGGAGACCTTGGACCCCGAGGCGGTGCTGCTGCTGGACAACAGTGCGGCCGATGTCATGCGCGAGACCTATGCCGATATGCTTGTGGCAATTGATGACTTTGACACCGCCATGCTCAAGCCCGGCCTGGTCGCCCATGTGCAGGGGCGCCGCGTGCTGGCGCTCGACGGTTTTGAGGCGGCGCTCACCGACAAGGCCGCCAAGCAGCGCATGTGGGCCTACATTAAGCAGCTGACCCCGGCGGCTGCACCGCTGTAGCGAGGTTGGCGGCAGCCCCTACATCACGGCGCGCAGCTCAAACCGGTCGCCGTTAATGCGGAACTGGCAGTTGCCGTTCATGCGCTCGACGGCAAGCATAATGCTCTTGGTGCCAAAGCCGTGCCCAGTGTGCTGAGCCACGGGCATGCCGTCGACCATGTGCGGCGCACGGCCAAACGTGTTGGAAACCAGCAATAGAAGCTGACCGTCTTCGTAGCGAAGGTCCAGGTCGACAAACCGCTTGCCTTCGGGGGCGGCGCTCGCCGCGGCGATGGCATTGTCCAGGGCGTTCGATACCACACTGAACAGATCGACATCGCCCACGTGGACGGTTTCGGGCACGGCGGCGTGCAGGTCGGCGGTGATGCCGTGCGCGTTGATGTCCGCGGAAAGCGACGAGAGCGCAATGTTGACCGTTTCGTTGGCGCAGTAGCGGCGCACGGCGGTGCGGTCGTTGGTCTCGCAGAGCGCGTCGATGCGCTCGAGTGCCTCATCGGTGTGACCCTCTTCGATCAGGGCCGCTAGACCGCGCAGGTAGTGGCGCATGTCGTATCACATTGAGACCAAGTCAAGAAGAATCGCTTCGGTCGAATCGCGTCTTTTGGGTGAGTTCTCAACGTCCGCTGCCGCTGGTTTCCACCGTATGCCGAAAACACCCGGACGATGCCGTGCAGATCGCTTCGCTCTGCTATAGTCTCCCAAATTCACGTTTTCTATTGGGATGGTGGTTAATATGGGCGACATGCTCGAATCGTTCCTGCGCGTGGCGATGGTGGTGTTCATCGTCGGTCCGCTCACTGCATGGGTCGCCCGTCGCGGCGCGCGCGAGCGCAGTGAGGCGACGGACAGCCTCGATCGCTTCACGGTGCGCATGCCCGCTGCCATTCGCACGATCATCGCCTGCTGCGCCGTCGCGTTCGAACTGCTCATGCTGGGTGTCTACGTCTGGCAGGGCGTCTCGTTGGGCGAGTGGGACCACGAACTTGTGTGGTTCGGTCACGCCATGGCGCTCGCGGGCATGGCCATCTGGGCCCTGCTGAGCATCCCGCGCATCGACGTGGACGGTGAGCGAATTCTCTCGCGTAACGCCTTCGGCATCCGCAAGGAGACGACGTTTGGCAACATCACCCGTGCAACGCTTCACACGCAGATGATGAGGATCGACCTGTTCGAGGGCGACCGGAAGTTCTGCTCGATAAGCCTCGAGGGGGTGTGCTCGCTCAACCTCCTCGCCCGTCTGGAGGAAGAGGGCATCGAGGTCTCGGACGCTGTTGACGGCCCGATGACCAAGGCGGGTCTGTGTTGGTCTGCCATCAAGCCGTTGACGATTGTTTTCAACGGTATGGCGCTCGTCTTCTCGCTCGTGATCGCCTTCATGGCTGTTTTCACCGACGCCGGTGCTCGTCTGCTCCTGCTCGTCCCATGCCTCTTCCTGTTCATAGGGGGACTCCTGCCTCTGCTCATGCTCAGCATGCCCGCCCGTGGTATCTACGAGATCGGCAGACAGGAGCGCGAACTCGGTTTCTCCTTCGCCGAGGAGATGGCGAGCCGAGGTGCCACGGGCACCTCGCTTGTCGACGACGATTGGTTCATCGAGATCAGCAACGCCCGCGTCGTGGCGTTCCGCCGCGATTATCTCAAGAAGGTCACGGCGCACGAGGATAGCGAGAGCGGCGACCGTTGCACGGTTACCACGAAAGGCGGTCGCAAAATCAAGGTGTACGCAGCGGGCAGCACGCTCGAGGACCTGCGCTCGTGGTTCAAACAGGGTGCCAAGGCCAGAAGCACGCTCGACCGTGCAGAGGACGTGCTCGAGACGACGTCTGATTGGGTTGTCTGACCTGTATCGTCTTTTCGGACACGCATGCTAGAGGCCCAATCCTTTAGAATGCATTCATCGACGACCGAGAGGACGGTATGCTATGTCCAACCCAGCCGCCAAGTACACCGACGAGTTCAGGCGCGAGACCGCCGACTACATCATCTCGATGGGCAGGCCGATAACGGAATGCTGCGCAGAACTGGGCCTGAATTCCAAGACCGTGAACAAGTGGGTGCAGAGCCGCCGGCGCGAGCTTGCCGGCGGGCCCGACCCCAAGGCCGAGGACCGCGAGCTTCGCGAGGCGAAAAGGCGCATACGCGAGCTCGAGATGGAGAACGCCTTCTTGAAAAAAGCCGCGGCCTTCTTCGCCAAAAGCCAGGCGTAGCCGCATGCTACCGGATGATGTTGGCGGAGAAGGCCGAATTCCCGGTGAAAATGATGGCCCGCGTGCTCGGCGTGAGCCGATCGGGCTTCTACTCGTGGCTCTCCAACGGCTGCCCGCGAGAAGACTGGTCGGCCGAGCGCGAGGCGGTCCGGCGCGTGTGGCTGGAGTCGGACCGCAGGTTCGGCTTCCGGTTCGTGAAATGCTTCCTGCCCGGCGAGTTCTCCGGATTGACCCTGTACAGGGTGCGCAAGCTGATGCGCGAGCTGGGAATACGCGGCTGCACGCCCAACGCCAGGAAGCGCACCACCATCCCCGACCCGAAGGCCAGGCCCCGGCCCGACCTGGTGCGCCGCGACTTCACCAGTCCCGTTCCAACCTGCAAGCTCGTGGGCGACATCACCTACCTGCGCACCGGCGAGGGATGGCTGTACCTGTCGACGGTCATCGACCTCAACACCCGCATGGTGGTGGGCTGGTCGCTCTCCGAGCGCATGACCGCCGACATCGTGGTTTCGGCGCTGGCGTCGGCCAAATCGCGCGGCTACGTGGCCGGCAACGCGATATTCCACGCCGACCGCGGCGCCCAGTACACCAGCAGGCTTCTGGCCGAATGGGCGCGCGACAACGACGTGCGGCTGTCCTGCAGCCGCGCCGGCAACTGCCACGACAACGCGGTGGCCGAGTTCATCGAGGCGTACTACAACCGCCGAAGGCCCCGCTCGACGATCGGCTACAAGGTGCCGGCCGAGGCCATGGCGGCCTTCTTCGAGAGAACCGAGCCCAAGCTCGAGGCCATGCCTATGGCCGCTTGATTTCTCGAGCATTCGTGTCCGAAATCTTGACACAGGTCAGAAGGCCTCGATGCCAGCGCTGCGCCGATATGGGGCAGCGGCCCCCCGTTGGCCGCCATGGCCCTGACTTCCGAGCGTATGCTGGCGCCGCTCGTCTTAAGACGTCGACCTCCATCCGGAGCCTGCGGTTCTCGCGCTCGGGCTCCAGGATCCGGTTCTACTCGGGCATGCGGTTGTCGGCGGCGCGCGGCGAGCCGGTCTCGTTTATCGACTTGACCCGCCTCTCCACGGTGCTCTTGTCGAGGTCGCACTCGTCCATGGCCTCGCGCCTGGGCTTTCCGGCGTTGCGGAGATCGACTATCTTCCTCTTGAACTCGTCGGTGAAATGCCTCGGTCTGGGGCCGGTCGAGGCCGAGCCCCCGGTCCGGCTGGGGTAGCATGTCGCTGCGGACCATTGTCTTTCCTCTCGTTGAATATCTAGGCGCTGGCCCTTTCTTGCTTCTTACACCTCGATTGTGCTCGCTACCCCCAGCGGGCCCGGATCGAGCGATTCGGGCCCGCTTTTGGGGTCTGCCGGAAGCCCGGTGGTCAAAAAAGGCCAAATATGAGTACTGTTACCAGTTTAGTGGCAGCCAAATGGCCTCAAAAATCGGTGCCAGCGGCCAAAAGCGCATCGATTTTCGTCCGTCAGAGTCACGATCGGGCTCCAAACAAGGCGATTTTGCTGATCTGGACCGGAAAATCGCTGCTACTAATTTGGTGACAGTACTCATATTTGGCCTTTTTTGACCACTGCCCCTTGGTTCAGGACAATGCGGGCCGCTCGAATCTTGGGGCGGGTCCATTTTCGACTATCCTCAGCTTGCCAGTTCGAAAATGGACCTGCTGCATGATTGAATCTTTATTTCAACTTTACACCTAGGTTTACAGCTGTCTTGTCAGCTGTAAACCTAGGTGTCATACTAAAGCCCCAAGATTCGCCAAAAGAGAGGGGCCTTGATGGCACAGAGCGCGAACATGGATGCATCGGAGCTTGCACGCGACATTGCGGCCGGCCTGGCATCGGCAACGACGGCAACGGAGCGCGCGGCACTGGTGCCCGCAGAGCTCGTCGAGGCCATTCAGCAACTAAAAACCCAACGTGACGCGGTGATCTTGGCGCACTACTATGTGGCGCCCGAGGTCCAAGCCGTTGCCGATTTCGTCGGTGACAGCTTCTACCTGGCCAAGCTCGCCAAGAGCCTGCCGCAGCAGACAATCGTGCTGTGCGGCGTGGAGTTTATGGGCGAGAGCGCCAAGCTGCTCAATCCCACCAAGACCGTGCTGTTGCCCGAGCCGGGCGCGGACTGCCCCATGGCGCACATGGTCAAGCGTGAGACGGTCGACGCGGCGCGCGCCGAGTATGGCGACGACCTTGCCGTGGTGTGCTACGTCAACTCGACGGTCGAAATCAAGAGCTGGAGTGACGTGTGCGTTACCAGCTCTAACGCCGTCAAGATCGTCTCCGAGTTGCCGCAGCAGCACATCTTGTTCATTCCCGACCAGAACCTGGGCCGCTTTGTGGCCGAGCAGGTGCCCCAAAAGCACGTCATCCTCAACAACGGCTACTGCCCGCGTCATCACATCATCACCGTCGAGCAGATCGTCGACGCGCAGGAGGCGCACCCCGACGCGCTCGTGCTGGCACACCCCGAGTGCAAGGCCGACGTCCTGGCCGAGGCCGACTACATCGGCTCTACCGCCGGCATCATCACGTATGCCGAGGAGTCGGACGCGAGCGAGTTCATCATCGTGACGGTCCGCGGCGTGCTCTACGAACTCGAGCGCCGCTGCCAGGGTGCCGGCAAGAAGTTCTACTTCCCTGCGGTGCAGCCCACCTGCGTCAACATGGATCTCATCACGCTCGAAAAGCTCGTGCACTGCCTGGAGACGGGCGAGGGCGAGGTGCAGATTGGCGTGTCGGATACGGCCGCCGATCAGGCCAAGCTCACGCTCGACCGCATGCTCGAGTACGCGGCGCGCTAAGCCAATGTGACATGAGGGACCATCCCCTATGCCACATTACAAGGGAGAGGATTCCAGTGGAAACCAAACAATACCCCGATATGGAGTGTGACGTCGTCATTGCCGGTTGCGGCGTGGCGGGCCTGTATGCGGCTCTCAATCTGCCGACGAGCACGCGCGTGATCATGCTCTCCAAGGGCGCTGTCGACGAGTGCGATTCGATGCTCGCGCAGGGTGGCATCTGCGTGCTGCCCGAGGGCTCTGACTACGATGCCTTCTTTGAGGACACCATGCATGCCGGCCACTACGAGAACCGTCGCGAGAGCGTCGACATCATGATCCGCTCGAGCCGCTCGGTCATCAACGACCTGCTGGCGATGGGCGTGGATTTTGAGCGCAAGGCCGACGGCAGCCTCGACTTTACCCGCGAGGGCGCACACAGCCGCCCACGCATTGCCTTCCATGCCGATATTACGGGCAAGGAGATCACGACCAAGCTGCTCCAGGCCGTTCGCAAGCTGGACAACGTGCAGATTTTGGAGCACGTGGCCATGACCGACATCCTGACGGGCGAGCGTGATGGCGCCACGGTGTGCACCGGTGTCGTCGCCGTTTCCGTGGACGAGGACAACTCGGTTCGTCCCGCCGACGAGCTGACAAATGCCGCCGAGGGCGTGCATGCTGGCGAGCCGTTTAAGATCCATGCCCGCCACACGCTGTGGGCGACGGGCGGTATCGGCGGCGTATACGACCATTCGACCAACTACCCGCAGCTCACAGGCGATGCCTGCTACATCGCTCAGGAGCATGGCATTAAGATGGAGCACCTGGACTACGTGCAGATTCACCCCACGGGACTGTTCTCGCCGCAGCCGGGTCGCACCTTCCTGATCAGCGAGAGCTGCCGCGGCGAGGGCGCGATTTTGCTCAACGCCGCCGGCGAGCGCTTTACCGATGAGCTTCAGCCGCGCGATGTGGTCGCCGCCGCTATTCGCGAGCAGATGAAGCAGGACGGCACCGAGCACGAGTGGCTGAGCTTTGCCCCCGTCGAGCGCGATGTGGTGACCGGGCACTTTGCCAACATTCGCGCACGCTGCCTGGAGGACGGCCGCGATATTTTGGACGAGCCCATCCCCGTTACGCCCACACAGCACTACTTTATGGGCGGCGTGTGGGTCGACAAGGACGGCCGCACCTCGATGCCCGAGCTCTACGCCGCGGGCGAGACGGCTTGCAACGGCGTTCACGGCAAGAACCGCCTTGCATCAAACAGCCTGCTCGAGGCGCTGGTCTGGGGTCGTCGCGCCGCGTGGTACATGCGTACCGGCGAGTCGCTGGCCGTGGAGCAGGCGGGCGATCCCGCGCTCGATGGCCGTCATCGCGCCCTGAGCGTCGACACCCTGGCAATCGATGATTTGGCCCGTGCCGCCGGCACGCAGGCCGTGGAGGAGTAGACCATGAATCCCATTACCATGAAACTCGTCGTCGATGATCTGATTCTGCAGGCTCTGCGCGAGGACATTACATTTGAGGACGTGAGCACGGCGAGCGTGTGCCCCGCGGCGCGCCCCGCCACGGTGGAGCTTATCGCCAAGGCCGATGGCATCATCGCCGGCTTGGACGTGTTTGCCCGCACCTTTGAGCTGCTGGATCCGCAGAGCTCCGTGTTGTTCGATGTCGCGGACGGCGACGAGGTGCACGCCGGCGACCACGTGGGCCAGGTACGCGGCGACGCGCGCGTGCTGCTTTCGGGCGAGCGCGTGGCGCTCAACTACCTGCAGCGCATGAGCGGCATCGCTACTTACACGCATCGGATGGCGGCTGCGCTCGAGGGCACCAAGACCGTGCTTGTCGACACGCGCAAGACCACGCCGGGCATGCGTGTCTTCGAGAAGGCCGCAGTCGAGATCGGCGGTGGCAGCAACCACCGCTATAACCTGTCGACGGCTGTCATGCTCAAGGACAACCACATCGACGCCGCCGGTGGTGTGACTCGTGCGATCGAGATGGCACGCGCCCACGCATCGTTTACCACGACGGTCGAGATTGAGTGCGAGAACCTGGACATGGTGCGCGAGGCCGTGGATGCTGGCGCCGATATCATCATGTTCGACAACATGACCCACGATGACATGGCTGCCGCGATTGAGCTTATCGCCGGCCGCGCCAAGACCGAGTGCTCGGGCAACGTGGATGCCAGCAATATCCGTGCTCTGGCCGATCTGGGCGTCGACTTTATTAGCTCGGGAGCGCTGACGCACTCTGCGCCGATTCTCGATCTCTCGCTTAAGCACCTGCGTCTGCTGGACGGTAAATAATGGACGCCCGCGAGCGTCGCTGTGCCATCATGGGCGTGCTCGAGGGAGCCAAAGGCCCCGTATCGGGCGGTGCGCTTGCGCGCGAGGTGGGCGTAAGCCGCCAGGTTGTCGTGCAGGACATTGCCTTACTGCGTGCCGATGGGCACGACATCGTGGCCACCAATCGCGGCTACGTGTTGCAGGAGGCTCCGAGCAGCCCGGCGGTGCCCACGCGTCTGGTCAAGGTGCACCATGGCGTTGAGCAGGCGGGTGATGAGCTCACGAGCATCGTCGACGCAGGCGGCGCCGTGCTCAACGTGATCGTCAACCACCGCGTGTATGGCAAGATCACGGCCGACCTGGACATCCGCAACCGACGCGATGTCGAGCGCTACCTAGAGGGCATCGCCAGCGGCAAGAGCTTCCCGCTGCTGACGGTGACCAGCGGCTACCACTTCCATCGCATCGCCGCGGAAGACGAGCAGACCCTCGACGAGATCGAGGCCATGCTCAAGGAGAAGGGCTACCTTGCCGATTTAATGCCCTACGAGGACGACCTGTCCTAGTAACGACGAATGCAAAAGGAGGCCTCCGCGGCGATGCGGAGGCCTCCTTTTTGTGCACGGTGTACTTGTGAGTGTGCAAGTGGGGGAGTTGTTACTCCTCGACGATCTCGGTGATCGCGCCGGCGGGGCAAGCGTCCTGGCAAGCGCCACAGGCGACGCAGGAATCCTCGTCAGCGACGGTAGCGACGTCCTGGAGCTCCAGAACGCCAGCGGGGCAGGAGTCGACGCAAACGCCACAAGCGATGCACTCGTCGGCATCAATTACGGGATGAGCCATGGTAGTTTCCTCTCTGTTGACCGACGCTACAGGCGATGCGCGTCGGTTTGATTCGGGCAAAAACATACCACGGGAGCGACCGTTTGCAATACCCTCTGGCCGGCATCTTCATACCGTTCGCCGAGTATGCCAAGGTTTACTAAAAAACGCGCAGGTGGGGCCGTTGAGCTGCGCAAATGTTAGCTATAGGTGACTTGTAATATTGACCTATTGAGCGCGCCTGCGGAAAGGGCATCCCGTTATTTGGCCGAAAACCGGGTCGCAGTTTCCGGTTGGGCCCGCTAGCGGAAACTGCGACCCGGTATCAGCTCTCAAAACGGGATACGGTTTCCGGTTGAGCCTTCAGACGGAAACTGCGACCCGGAATCCACGCTCAAACCGGGATGCGCTTGCCGCAAGACGGCCCCCAGGCACCCCCGGACGCAAACCTCAGCCATCTCTACATAGATCTCAATAGATTTTCCGAGAACTCAAATAGCGCTTCTACCTGCGCTTTTACGAACCTAAACTCTCAGCAATAAGAAATCTTATATGAATTGACTTAGATTTTGTATATTCCGGCCCATAAGGGGATACACTACATCCTGAAAGACAAGCCGAAGCGCCGCGCGACAGACCGTCGAGGCGGCGCGAACGCAAAAGAGAGAGGGAATTTCTAATGAGTAAGATTCTTGGTATCGACCTTGGTACTACTAACTCCGCTATGGCCGTCCTCGAGGGCGGTTCTCCGACCATTATCGTGAACGCCGAGGGCGACCGCACCACCCCGTCCGTCGTGGGCTTCCGTGCCGACGGCGACCGCGTCGTGGGCAAGGCCGCTAAGAACCAGGCGGTCACCAACCCCAAGAACACCGTGTTCTCCATCAAGCGCTTCATGGGCCGCAAGTACTCCGAGTGCACCTCCGAGATCAAGACCGTGCCGTATGAGGTCAAGGAGGGCCAGGGTGGCCGTGCCGTCGTCGATATCGAGGGCAAGGATTACACCGCCGAGCAGGTGAGCGCCATGACGCTCGCAAAGATGAAGGCCGACGCCGAGAAGTATCTGGGCGAGACCGTCACCGACGCCGTCATCACCGTCCCGGCCTACTTCAACGACGCCCAGCGTCAGGCCACCAAGGACGCCGGTAAGATCGCCGGTCTCAACGTCAAGCGTATCGTCAACGAGCCGACCGCTGCTGCTCTGGCCTATGGCCTGGACAAGCAGGGCTCCGATCAGCGCATCCTGGTCTTCGACCTGGGCGGCGGCACCTTCGACGTCTCCATCCTCGACCTCGCCGACGGCGTGTTTGAGGTTCTGTCCACCTCGGGCGACAACCACCTGGGCGGCGACGACTGGGATCAGCGCGTCATCGACTGGATGGCCGACAAGTTCCAGCAGGAGAACGGTGTCGACCTGCGTCAGGACCCCATGGCCCTGCAGCGTCTGAAGGAGGCCGCCGAGAACGCCAAGAAGGAGCTCTCCGCCGCCCAGCAGTCCACCATCAACCTGCCGTTCATCACCATGAACCAGTCCGGCCCGCTGCACCTCAACTACACGCTGACCCGCGCCGAGTTCGAGAAGATCACCCGCGACCTGCTCGAGCGCTGCAAGCAGCCTGTCACCAACGCCCTGCGCGACGCTAAGCTTAAGCTCTCCGATCTGACCGAGGTCATCCTCGTCGGCGGCTCCACCCGTATGCCCGCCGTCCAGGAGCTCGTCAAGACCATGACCGGCAAGCAGCCCAACATGTCCGTGAACCCCGACGAGGTCGTTGCCGACGGCGCTGCCGTCCAGGGCGGCGTGCTCACCGGCGACGTCGAGGGCATCCTGCTGCTCGACGTTACCCCGCTGTCGCTGGGTGTCGAGACCATGGGCGGCATCATGACCAAGATGATCGACCGCAACACCACGATCCCGACCTCCAAGACCGAGGTCTACTCCACCGCTGCCGACAACCAGACCAGCGTCGAGATCAACGTGCTCCAGGGCGAGCGCGAGCTTGCCCGCGACAACAAGTCGCTCGGTAAGTTCCAGCTGACCGGTATCCCGGCTGCCCGCCGCGGCGTGCCGCAGATCGAGGTCACCTTCGACATCGACGCCAACGGCATCGTCAAGGTCTCCGCTAAGGATAAGGGCACCGGCAAGGAGCAGCAGATCACCATTTCCGGCTCCACCGCGCTTTCCGACGACGAAGTCGATCGTATGGTCAAGGACGCCGAGGCTCATGCCGAGGAGGACAAGAAGCAGAAGGAAGAGGTCGAGGTCCGCAACCAGACCGACAGCCTGTGCTACTCCACCGAGCAGACCCTCAACGAGCTGGGCGACAAGGTTTCCGCCGACGTGAAGTCCAAGGCCGAGGCCGCTATCGCCGACGCCAAGAAGGCGCTCGAGGGCTCTGACGTCGAGGCCATCAAGGCCGCCGGCGAGTCCCTGCAGTCTGTGGCCTACGAGCTGGCCCAGGTTGTCTACGCCGACGCTCAGCAGCAGACCGACGGCGCCGCCGGTGCCCAGCCTGCCGACGATGACGTTGTCGACGCCGACTACGAGGTTGTGGACGACGAGGACAAGTAATCATGTCCGCCCGTAAAGCTCGCACGGAGGCGGCCGCCGCTGGCGCTGCCCCCGTTGACTCTGAGGAGAAGGACGTGAAGATTCCCGTAGAGGCCGCAGACGATACCGAGGCCTGTGAGGCCCCGGCCGCCGAGGCTGCCGAGAACCAGGTAGAGGATTGCAACAAGGAGGCGACGATGACCGAGGACGAGATGGTGGAAGCCGCTATCCGCGCCGGTGAGGAAGCCGCCGACAACGACTTTAAGCTCAAGTTCGAGCAGGCCCAGAAGGAGCTTGCCGACGTGCGTAGCGAGCTCGATGCTGCGGCAGAGGCTCAGAAGGCCGCCGAGGACAAGGCGAAGGACGCCACCGAGCGCACCGCCCGTCTACAGGCCGACTGGGAGAACTTCCGTCGCCGCACCGCCAATGAGCGTATCGCCGAGCGCGAGCGCGCGACCGAGAAGCTTGTCACCGCGCTGTTGCCGGTGATTGACGATATCGAGCGTGCAATCGACCATGCCCGTAGCCAGGAGCTTTCCGACGACTTTAAGCAGTTCGTCGATGGCGTCGACGCGGTGCATGCCAAGCTGCTCGATGTGTTTGCGCACGAGGGCGTTGAGCCCATCGATCCCAAGGGCGAGGCGTTCGATCCGCTCGAGCATCAGGCTGTGGGTCGCGTCGAGGACGCATCGCAGTACGACGAGACCGTCAACGATGTGTACCAGAAGGGCTACCGCATGGCGGACCGCATCCTGCGTTCCGCGATGGTGACGGTGACCTACGGTGGCGAGAAGCGCCCCGCACCGGAGCCCGAAGCGGCGCCCGAGGATGCTGCGGCCGATACGGCCGAGAGCACCGAGGAGTAATTGAGAAGGGCCCCGGGGCAACACCCGGGGCCCTTTCTGGCCTAGTGCCATATGAAAACATGAGCCGTCGTCTGCATGGGCGGCGGACGTAACAGGAGAGGAGCTACGATGGCTGCAGGCAAAACCTTCTATGACATCCTGGGCGTATCCAAGAGCGCCTCCGACAAAGAGATCAAGAGCGCGTTTCGCAAGCTCGCGCAAAAATATCACCCCGATGCCGGCGGCGACGAGGCCAAGTTTAAGGAGATCAGCGAGGCCTACGAGACGCTTTCGGACGAGAAGAAGCGCAAAGAGTACGACCAGATGCTCATGTTCGGCGGCATGCCGGGCGCGGGCGGCGCGTATGGCGGCGGCTACGGTGCCGGCGCGGGCGCCAGCGGCTGGGGCGATATCTTCGACAGCATCTTCAGCGGCAATGGCGCCTGGGGTAGCGATTGGGGCTCGGGCTTTGCCGGGGCTGCGGGCGCTGCCGGTGCCGGCGCGGGTCGCAGCCGCGCTCGCAAGGGCGGCGACCTATCGCTGACCGTCGATGTGACGGCCGAGGACGCGTTTCGCGGCGTGACGCACAAGGTCACCTATCGCATTCCCTCGACAGGCGAGCAGCAGACCATCACGGTCTCGGTGCCCGCGGGCGCGGTCGATGGCGGCAAGCTACGCTACAAGCGTCGCGGCGAGTATGGCGTTGCGGGTGGCGAGCGCGGCGACCTGGTCGTGACCACGCATGTGGAGGAGCACCCGCTGTTCAAGCGCAAAGGCGCCGACGTGACCATGGAGGTACCGGTCTCGGTCTACGAGGCGGCGCTCGGCTGCACGGTGGACGTGCCCACACCCGGCGGTGCGACGGTCCGTTTGAAAGTGCCCGCGGGTACCCAGACGGGCAAGAAGTTCCGCTTTAAGGAGATGGGAGCGCCCGACGTTAAGCACCGTGGCCGTACGGGCGCGCTGCTCGTCGAGATCAAGGTGCAGGTCCCCACGAACCTATCCGATGACGAGCGCGATGCCATGACCAAGCTGCGCGAGGCCGACACGCGCGATTATCGCGAGAAGGTCAACCGTTACAAGGCGACGTACTAGGGCGGTCGTGGCGCACACCCGCGCCCGCGGGCTTATGATGGACGATAACGAGACGGAAAGGGGTCAGGTAGCATGGCCGAGGACAATAGGAATAAACCGCTGTACATGATCAGCGTGGCGGCCGAGTTGACCGGCATGCATCCGCAGACTCTGCGCGTCTACGAGTCCAAGGGCCTGGTGAACCCCCAGCGCTCGGGCGGCAACACGCGTCTGTATTCGCGTGCCGATATCGAGCGCCTGGAGCTCATCAACCAGCTGACTGACGAGGGCATCAACCTTGCCGGCGTGGTGCGCATCCTCGATATGAAGGAGCGTGCCGAGGAGCGCGAGCGCGAGAACGAAAAACTCCGCGCACGCGTGCGCCAGCTCGAGGACGAGCTGCACGAGTACAAGATGCAGAAGAAGATCACCGCCCTGGCCCCGCGCGACGGCTCGGTCAACCCCGAGCAAGTCATGCGCAAACTGCTGGGCACGGGCGGCGACCTGTAGGCACTCATTGGGGACAGACTTAAATGAGTACCTGCAGAATGAGAGTGGATAATCTCCCGTTTTTTGCCTGTTTGCAGGCTCAAAGTGGGAGATTATCCACTCTCGTCATTTGAGCGTCTAAGTCTGCCTCCCCAGGACCTAACTCGTCCTCTGCTTTACTGAGATAAAGTGAACGCAGAGATTCGTAACCCACTCGCAACCGTTCTATGGCACGATATTGAACGAATGTATGCTATGCGCCCAAATCTTTTGGGCAGAGTGGGAGACAGTATGGTCAAGCTGTACGAGGACGGCATCTACCTGCGCGGCGGCAGCGAGGTTGTGCCTGCGGCCGAGGCTGCCGAGCGCGGTATTACGCAGACACCCGAGGATGCCAAGCGCGGCACCATCGCGTATTCGATCCTCCAGGCACACAATACGTCGGGCGACCCCGAGGCACTCAAGATTCGCTTCGATGCCATGGCGAGCCACGACATCACCTTTGTCGGCATCATCCAGACGGCGCGCGCTTCGGGCATGGAGCAGTTCCCGCTGCCTTACGTGCTCACCAACTGCCATAACTCGCTGTGCGCCGTGGGCGGCACCATCAATGAGGACGACCACGTCTTTGGCCTTTCCGCAGCCAAGAAGTACGGCGGCATCTTCGTTCCGCCGCACATCGCCGTCATCCACTCCTTTATGCGCGAGAACTTCGCCGGTTGCGGCAAGATGATCCTGGGTTCCGACTCGCACACCCGCTATGGTGCCCTGGGTACCATAGCCGTGGGCGAGGGCGGCGGCGAGTTGGCAAAGCAGCTGCTGCGCGACACCTACGATGTCGCCTATCCCGGCGTCGTGGCCATCTACCTCACGGGCGCCCCGCGCCCCGGCGTCGGCCCGCACGACGTGGCGCTCGCCATCATTCGCGCCGTCTTTGCCAAGGGCTACGTCAAGAACAATGTCATGGAGTTTGTGGGCCCGGGCATCGCGAGCATGACGACCGACTACCGCAACGGCGTTGACGTCATGACCACCGAGACCACCTGCCTGTCGAGCATCTGGGCCACCGACGAGGACACGCACGCGTTTTTGACCATGCACGGCCGCGGCGACGACTATCGCGAGCTCAAGCCCGCCGATGTCGCCTACTACGACGGTTGCGTCGAGGTCGACCTGTCGAGCATCAAGCCCATGATCGCACTGCCGTTCCATCCTTCCAACGGCTTTGAGATCGACGAGCTCAACGAGAACCTCGAGGACATCCTGCACGAGGTGGAGCTCGAGGCCGCCAAGATCGGCGAGGGCAAGACGCACTTTAGCCTGCTCGACAAGATCGTCGACGGCAAGCTGCACGTGCAGCAGGGCGTTATCGCCGGCTGCTCGGGCGGCAACTATGACTCCGTGGTCCAGGCTGCCCGCGTGCTCAAGGGCGCCAATACCGGCTGCGGCGAGTTCTCGCTGTCGGTCTATCCCACGAGCCAGCCCGTGGCGCTCGAACTTATACGCCGCGGCTACATCTACGACCTCATGGAGGCCGGCGCAATCGTGCGCACGGCATTCTGCGGCCCGTGCTTCGGCGCCGGCGACACGCCCGCCAACAACGGCCTTTCGATCCGTCACACCACGCGCAACTTCCCCAACCGCGAGGGTTCCAAGCCGGGTAATGGCCAGCTGAGCGCCGTGGCCCTGATGGACGCCCGCTCCATTGCGGCAACGGCTGCCAACGGCGGCGTCCTGACGCCGGCGACCGACCTGCCCGAGGACACTTGGGACGAGGCCTGCGAGTACACCTTTGACGACGCGCCGTACAAGAAGCGCGTGTACTGGGGCTTTGGCAAGGCGGAGCCTGCCGACGAGCTGGTCGAAGGCCCCAACATCAAGCCGTGGCCCGCGATGGAGCCGCTCGGCGACGACATCCTGCTCAAGGTTTGCTCCAAGATCATGGACCCGGTCACCACGACCGACGAGCTCATTCCCTCGGGCGAGACGAGCTCCTTCCGCTCCAACCCGCTGGGCCTGGCTGAGTTTACGCTGAGCCGCCGCGACCCGGCCTACGTGGGTCGCTCCAAGGAGGTCGACGCTGTGGAGAAGCGTCGCGTTGCCGGCGAGTCCGCAGGCGACCTGGCGGCGTTCGATGCCGAGCTTGCCGGTGTGTTTGAGGCGCTGGCCGGCGCGGGTGTCGCGGCCGATGCCAAGGCGACCGAGTACGGCTCCATGCTCTATGCCAAGAAGCCGGGCGACGGTTCTGCCCGCGAGCAGGCTGCGAGCTGCCAGCGCGTAATTGGCGGCCTGGCCAATATCGTCCACGAGTACGCCACCAAGCGCTATCGCTCCAACGTGATGAACTGGGGCATGGTGCCCTTCCAGATGGAGGCCGAGCCCAACTTTGAGGTGGGCGACTACGTCTTTGTGCCGGGCATCCGTGCCGCGCTCGATGGCGACCTAAAGGACATCGCCGCCTACGTGGTGCGCGCCGACGGTGCTGTTGAGCAGATTGAGCTCTACATTGCCGACATGACGGCAGAGGAGCGTGCCATCGTCAAGGCCGGCTGCCTGATCAACTACAACAAGTTCAAGGCCGCTGCCGAGTAGCGCACTTAATTGTCCGCCCGGGGCTTACCCTTTCCCGCCCGCTCACGCGCTTCGCGAGGGCCGCGTTCGGGAAAGGGTAAGCCCCGGGCTACATTTCTGCGTTCTCGTTGGGTCTTGAGGGACGCTAATAAATAGACTTGCTTGATGCCGCCTCTGTTATCGGGGCGGCTTCTTTTTGTTGAAAACCACCACAAAGGGGGCAGGCACCTTTGTGGTGGTGGGGACGAGCTCGATGCTGTTGTGATCGTTGAGCGGCATGTTAATGGGCGGCTCTACAGAATTTCATCTGGGCTGGCGGGTTTGGTTGTTTTGGGGATGCCGAGTTTGGATGACGCGAAATCGTCAACATTGTCCTTAATTCCGTCTTTGGTGTAGACAGTGACCATATAGGTGCTGTGTCCGAATTCGCCCTTGTCGCGTGTTGCCCAGGCATCCCAGTAGGCGGCCCCGTTTCGCCCTTTGATTTTTCCGACACGGCGGAGTTCTGTTCGCTTTAATTTCTGGTTGCTATAGATGGTTCGACCGGCCTCCTCGGTGAGCCCGCACTGTCCAAGCATCTTGTCGAGGACTTGGTTCATGTGGCGCTCATCGGTGTTTGGTGCGTAGTCGTAGGCGAGGGTGATGAAGTCGAGTGGCTGGTCGTCGATTAGATAGTTTAGCGTCTGAGGTCCAAGGCAGAAATAGGGGGAGCATCCGTCGATCTGACCGAGCAGTGGCAACTTTGACTGCCAACTTCCGGTGGGAATTCCATCTTCGTAAAACACGCCGCGACAGATAAAGGAGAGCGAGGTGGCACGCGAGCCGGCGTCGACCATTCCGCATAAATCGAAGGGCGAGGTGATACCAAGGGAAAAGGGCGTGATGACGATAAGGAAGAGCATCACGATGGGTATGGCGAGAATGGCGATGACGTTGCGACCGGTGGAATGAGGCGGCTTCATATGCGCTCCTCGAGACAAAGATCTGTTGAGGATAGGCAGAAATGGATATGTTCAGAGAGCAATTCAAGTTTAATCTCATTGCGCGAGATGGTCGACCGTTAGCGTCGAAAACCACCACAAAGGTGCCTGTCCCCTTTGTGGTGGTGAGGAGCGCGCGGCTTCTTTTGGTAATAGTGTTAGCTGGCGGTATCATTAGTGCAGGTGGCGAAGGTTTGCATTGTGGGGTGTTTTGCCGTGAGCCGTTCTGCCCGTATTGGATTGATTGTCTTGGCGCTTGCGATCGCTGTGGTTGGCGCGGGCGCTGTCGGTATGGCATTTCTACCTGCTGCGGTGACGGAGCCGGTGGTCAAGCCTGTGACTCAATCTGTCGAACTTCTGACCGGCGACGACAAGCCCGAGACCATTACCGTTGATTTTGATGAGCAGCCGGCTGTGCTGGGTATTAGCAATTATCCGCGTATTCAGCTTGGGGCCATGCGCTATACCACGGATACAAGCCTGATCGATAGGGCGTCCGAGCTACTCAAGGGCAAAACATTTAAGCGTTGGTACGGATATGCGTCCTATCGGGCAAAAGCGAACGACATGGTTGGCGGATGCCACTCGTCCATCGAGCTGGACACTGCAAACGGCGCAAAGTTATGTGATGTCTCGTACGATCCGGGCTACGAGGGCAATGAGGGTCCGGGCATCTACATCATGGACGGCGATGTCGCCTATGTCATGGAGGGCGACCAGACCGAGCTCAACGATTTTATGGGTCAGTGTATCCAAGATGCCTATAAACAGACCTGCTTGCCTGACCCGCAGACTGCACGCGATAGTGGGTCTGCCCGTACATGGCTGTTCGAGGATGAGATGCCCTGGACCGTCGAATCGGGAAGTACGGGTTCGGCGAAGGAGTAGAGACCGCGACCACCACAAAGGTGCCTGTCCTCTTTGTGGTGGTTTTCGGTCTGTCTCGATCTGTAACATCTAGGATCAAAAATGGCTGCTAGATGTTACAGATCGAGACGGTAGCGCGCCTGGGCAGCGGCGGGCTGACATCTCAGTACCCTATCCGTAATTCACTCAGAAAATCTTATATATAGAGACTTAGATTTGTGTATAAGATCGCGCAAAGCTGGCAACAATACTTCTCGAACAACGTGAAGCCGCCCCGTAGGGCGGCCGCCCCAAGAGAGGTGATTCCATGAGAATCGATAAGCTAGCAATGACGTCGCGCGAGGCGCTGCAGACCGCCATGAGCACGGCTGCCGACGCGCAGGCCGGCGCGGTGGAGCCGATTCACCTGCTGTCCGCCCTGCTTGGTGCCGGCGAGCGCAATATCTCCGTGATCATCGAGCGCATCGGCGCCGATCCGGCCCAGCTTGCACGCTCCACACAAGATGCCATCGACCGCGCGCCCAAGGTTTCGGGCGAGGGCCAGCAGATGGGCCTGTCCAATGAGCTCGTCCGCGTCATCGAGAAGGCCGAGAAGAAGGCCACCAAGATGGGCGACAGCTTTGTGGTGACCGAGCATTTGCTGATGGCGCTTGCCGAGGACAAGGGCGAGGCTGGTCGTGTACTGCGTGACGCCGGCGTCACCAAGGAGCGCATCGAGCAGGTCTACGAGGAGCTGCGTGGCGATGACCGCGTGACGTCTGCCGAGGATAAGACCCAGTTTGAGGCGCTGGAGCAGTACGGTCGCAACATCTGCGATCTGGCCCGCGCCGGCAAGCTCGACCCGGTCATCGGCCGTACCGACGAGATCCGCCGTACCATCCAGGTTCTGTCCCGCCGCACCAAGAACAACCCCGTGCTCATCGGCGAGCCGGGCGTCGGCAAGACGGCCATCGTCGAGGGCATCGCCCAGCGTATCGTGGCCGGCGACGTGCCGAGCACCCTGCGCGACCGCGACCTCATCGAGCTCGACATGAGCGCGCTGGTCGCCGGCGCCAAGTATCGCGGCGAGTTCGAGGACCGCTTGAAGGCCGTGCTCAAGGAAGTGCAAAAGTCCGAGGGCAAGGTCATCCTGTTCATCGATGAGCTCCACACCATCGTGGGCGCGGGTGCCACCGAGGGCTCCATGGATGCCGGCAACATCCTGAAGCCGGCGCTCGCCCGTGGCGACTTGCACGCAATCGGCGCGACTACGCTCGACGAGTATCGCAAGTACATCGAGAAGGACGCGGCACTCGCCCGTCGTTTCCAGACCGTTATGGTGAGCGAGCCTACCGTCGAGGACACCATCTCGATCCTGCGTGGCCTCAAGGAGAAGTACGAGATCTTCCACGGCGTGCATATCACCGATAGCGCGCTCGTGGCAGCTGCCGACCTCTCCGATCGCTACATTGCCGACCGCTTCCTGCCCGACAAGGCCATCGACTTGGTCGATGAGGCCGCAAGCCGCCTGCGCATGGAGCTCGACAGCATGCCGGTCGAGATTGACGCCACCACGCGTCAGCTCACCCAGCTGCAGATCGAGGAGCAGGCGCTCATGAAGGAGACCGACGACGCCTCCAAGGAGCGTCTGGAGGCCCTGCGCCAGGAGATTGCCGAGGTCCAAGAAAAGCTCAACGTGCAAAAGGCCGGCTGGCTCAACCAGAAGAACGCCATCGACCACGTGCAGGAGCTTAAAGGCCAGCTCGACGAGGCCAAGAGTGAAGAGGAGCGCGCGACGCGCAACGGAAACTTGGGCCGTGCGTCCGAGCTGCGCTATTCCGTGATCCCGGGTCTGCAGCAGCAGATTCAGGATTCCGAGGCTGCGCTCGAGGCACAAAAGCAGCAGGACGGCGAGGGCCTCAACGAGCAGGTGACCTCCGATGAGATCGCCGAGGTCGTGAGCGCCTGGACCGGCGTGCCCGTGTCCAAGATGATGCAGGGCGAGCTCGACAAACTGAAGGGCTTGGAGGACGAGCTGCATAAGCGCGTCATCGGCCAGGACGAGGCGGTCTCCGCCGTGGCCGCGGCCGTGCGCCGCAGCCGTGCGGGCCTCTCCGATCCGGACAAGCCCATCGGCAGCTTCTTCTTCCTGGGCCCCACCGGCGTGGGCAAGACCGAGCTCGCCAAGGCACTGGCCGAGTGCCTGTTCGACGACGAGCGCGCGCTCGTGCGTATCGACATGTCCGAGTACATGGAGAAGTTCAGCGTCCAGCGTCTGATCGGTGCGCCTCCGGGATACGTGGGCTACGACGAGGGCGGCCAGCTCACCGAGGCCGTGCGCCGTCGTCCGTACTCCGTGATCTTGCTCGACGAGATGGAGAAGGCTCATCCGGATGTCTTTAACGTGCTATTGCAGGTGCTCGACGACGGCCGTCTGACCGATGGCCAGGGTCGCCAAGTGTCCTTCAAGAACACGATTATCATCATGACGTCCAACGTGGGTTCCAAGGCTATCGCCGATCTGTCCGGCAAGGACGAGGAGGAGATGCGCCATCAGGTCGACGCGGCCATGGCTCAAACCTTCCGCCCCGAGTTCCTCAACCGTATCGACGATATCGTGGTGTTCCATCCGCTCGGCATGGCGCAGATCGAAAAGATCGTCGATATTCAGCTCGCCGACGTCCGCGCACGTCTGGCCAAGGAGCGCATGACGCTTGCCATCACCCCGGCGGCCAAGCAGATGCTCGCCGTGGGCGGCCTGGACCCGGTTTTTGGCGCCCGTCCGCTCAAGCGTCTCGTGCAGCGCGAGGTCGTGGATGCCATTGCCGCCGCTATTATCGACGGTACGGTGCGCGAGGGCGATCAGGTGACGGTCGATGCCGACAAGGACGGCGGCTTTACCGTCGTGTGCGACAACACGCCGACGGCCACCTACGAGGTTCCAGACGCCGAGTAGATTTTGGGGCCGGCTTTAAAACCGCCCCCCATCGCAAAACGCCAAGGGCGGCGGATCCAATTGGATCCGCCGCCCTTTTTCGTGCGACAATCGATGATGTTGAACGGATGCGATGCAAGGAGATGCGCAGATGACAGACAAGAACAAGACGAACACGCCGGCGACCGATGCCGCACCCGCCGCACCCAAGCCTGCGCCTAAGCCGGCACCCAAGCCGCGCGACCCCTATATTCGCGCCGAGAACGAGGACGACGACGGCTACGATCCCTACAGCGATCGCCGCCCCGAGCGCGAGCCCCTCTTCGAAGCCGACCCCTGGCGCTAAGTAGCTCATTTGGGACGGGGCTTTTTTAGCTACTTTTGCCCCCTCCCGCCTGCCTGATGATTTTTCTGGGACGGGGATTTAATAATCATTCGGTACAAAATGATTATTAAATCCCCGTCCCAGAAAAATCATTCTCTCGAGCTTGGTGGCTCCTCAGCCGTTCGACATCCTCCGGGAGATCAGTAACAGAAAAATTTGCTTACCAATTAATCAAGATACGCATAAATCTTGCTCTCCTGCTAATCAAGAATCGATATAATCTTGATTAGCATATAAGCAAGATTGGAGAATCATGGCATTCAACGACTTGGTGGCCCAGAAAATAAAGGACTTTGAGCAACAAGGAGTTCCACAGGTCTTTGAGCGCGACCTTGATCTGGGAAACCCGCAGGAACCCAAGCGCGACAACATCGTAAATGTGATTGTGGGAGCCCGTCGTTGTGGAAAGACGTATCGCCTGTATCAGGAGATGCAGCGGCTTCAGGGTCAAGGTATCGACCTTGACCGGATGCTTTATTTCAATTGTGAGGATGAGCGCTTGCGTCCGTATGAGCCGTCGCTGCTAGCGGACGTGCTCGATACATTCTATGCGCTATATCCTGCTGCTCGAACCGAGGGTGCCTACATTTTCTTCGATGAAATCCAGGAAATTCCCGAATGGGGTGCGTTTCTGCGGCGTGTGGTCGATACGGAGAAAGCGACCGTCTACGTGACGGGATCTTCTTCTAAGATGCTGTCCTCGGAACTTAAGAGCGAGTTCAGGGGCCGCTCTCTTGTGCGAGAGCTGTTTCCGTTGAGTTTTTCGGAATACGTCCGATATAAGACGGGGAGCGTTCCTGAGCCGGATGCACCCTTTTCATCGAGCGATGCAGCACTGCTTCGACATCATCTGATCGGATATCTTGAGCGAGGGGGATTCATCGCGACGCTAGAGCAGACGCCCGCGGATGCGATTCAGCTGCTACAGGAATATGCGTCGCGAACGGTCGCCATGGACGTCGTTGAGCGCTACGACATCAAGAACCCTCGTTTGGCTTCACTGTTCCTGACGCGGTGTATGGCATCTTCGGCACGAGAGCTGTCAGTGAACAAGGTGTACAACGAGTTCAAAAGTAGGCAGATACCCGTCAGTCGCAATTCGCTCGGCGACTTACTTGAGTATTACGAGGACGCCTACCTGTTGTTTTCGGTGCCGGAGTTCACGCGCTCACTTGCAAATAATGCGCGGTCCGCATCTAAAGTCTACGCTGTCGATCCTGCGATGTTCGGAGCATTCTCTCCCGCATCGGCATTTGATCAGGGCCAGAGGCTCGAGACTGCGGTGTTCAATGCGCTCAGAAGAAGGACTCCAGCCGTGCGGTCCGGTTCGGTCTGCCGCCTGCTGATCAAAGAGAAGAATAAAAGCCATGAGGTGGACTTTGTGACCGGGGATGCGCTTCTTATGCAGGCTTATGGCCTGATTCAGGTGAGTACGGATATGGCAAGCGAGAAAACGCGCGAGCGCGAAATTGCCGCGCTTGATGCCTCGATGGCCCAATTCGATCTTGGTGAGTCGACAATCGTTACCATGGATGAGCAGGCCGATATTCCATGCGAGCACGGTGTGGTACACGTTGTTCCCGCATGGAAGTGGCTCCTTGCCTAATCATCTACGGATCTGTGGGGCCAGGACCTCCTGGCCCCTTCATCACGGTTGGGGAGCACCATGATGCGCCCGGCTAGTCCTGGGCCTTGATGCTCGGCATCAGGATCTGGGCGAGGTAGTCGGTCTCGAGTTTGGTCGCGGCGTCGGCTTTACCGTCTTTGCCGACCAGTACGTTCTTGATCTGGCTATAGGTGTAGCGGTTGCCGGTCGTGAGCTCGACAAGCTCAATGGCCGTGTCCATGGGGTAGGTCGACACGGGATTCTGCGTCCGTCCGTTGATGGTCTGGGGCACCACGTACGGATAGGCGGGGCCGCTGGCGTAGACGGTATAACCGTTGCCTAGGTTGGCCGCACCCAAAACCGTATCGCCTTCATCGGGCGTAAAGCTCTCGCCCTCGCGCACCGCGACGAGCGTCACAATCGGCGTATCGCTGTCGCCGGCAAGATAGATGCATAGCGTGCTGCCATTTTGCCAAGTCTCGACCTTGCCGTACCACTCGACGGGGATATCGAGCTGGTAGAGGTCGGTTGCCTTGTGACGGGCGTCGGCATCACGGGCCGCCTGTGCCTTTTGCGCGCTCACGGCATTGACGGCGGCGTCGCGCCGCGCGGTTGCCGCCTGCTGGAGCACCTTGGCGGTGGCGGAGGAGCTCGCGCCTCCCTCCTCGGCATATTTGGCGGCGGCATCGATCTGGTCGTCGGTTACCGTGTCGGCCGAAGGCACCTTGAGCTTAAAGGTGACCTGGGCACTTAAATCCTGTCCATCGCTCTTAACGGTGACCTGCGTCTTGGTGGTCGGGACGGTATAGATGGTGCCGTCGGCCGCGATGGGGGAGGCAGCGATGGAGAGCGTGTAGTCACCGGGTAGTAGTTTGATGCCACGGCCGTGCTCGTCAACATAGAGTGTTTCGCTTACGGAGGATCCGTCAGAATCCTGGCCACTTACCTGTACGGGAATCTTGGAGCCGGTGGAACAGTCGAGCCCCGCGGCATGTACGCCAATCTGCACCGACATCATCGTGTGGGCATTGGCGGCGACAGCGGCAGCCTGCTCTTGCTGATATCCGTTCCAGGCAGCATAGCCTGCACCACCGGCGACGAGCGCGACGGCCACGACACCGGCGACCATCAGATTGCGGCGCTTGGGCGACATCTTGCGATGGCGAACCTCGGCCTCGCGTGCCGAGGGGACGGACGGAAGGGGAATATCGCCCATGGCGATGGTCTCGTCCACGGCTGGTGCGGAACCCAGGCCAGGAAGCTCGCGGGTCAGCGAATCCTCGGCCGGCAAGCTGTCGAGCAAGACGGTTTCCTCGCCCGTGTCGGATTCGAGCTGATTGCCGGCCTCGCTTTCGGTGTCTTCGTGACCTGCCTCATCTTTGGCAGGCTCAACGTCGTCTGCATCCTGATCATCGGACTGCGCCTCGGCTTCCGGCTCATCCTGCACACCAACGCCCGAATCGTCAAACGCAATCTCATCGAGTGAAATCCGGTCTAAGCTCTCCAAGGCCTCAGCGCAAGCTTCTGCATCTTGGTTCGCATCCTCTTGGCCCATCGTTTCATCTTTCATATATCCCCCAAGCTCAATATCGGGACAACAATGTACCCAAAATTGGGGTCACATAGGGCTGTCAGTCGGTTGGAAATCTGATTTTATCTGTGAGAGAGGTTTTGCATATGTGCGTGAATGCGCGCAACAACAAAAAGCCCCGGAAAGCGGGCGAATCGCTTTCCGGGGCTGCACATGACGCGCGATTGCGGCGTCGGCTAAGTTTGCCTACATCCAAATGTGGGCGGAATAAACACGTTACTCGGCGTGCGCGTAATCAACCTTGGCACGGCGAGCGGTGGCCTTCTCCCAATCGCTGGTGCCCTCAAAGACATCCTGCTTGTAGGGATTGCGGCCGAGCTTCTTGGCGCGGTAGGCGATGTAGATGATCGCGGCGACGTTGGCGACCAGTGCGGCGATCGAGACCGCGGTAGCGGCGCCGGGGTCGAGCGTGGAGTGGGTCACAAAGATGGACTCCTCCTGGAAGTACGGGAACACCTGGGCAAACATGCACCAAATGGCCAGCGTAAAGGCGCGGTTCTGGATCCAGCCGCCCTTGTTCCAGATAAAGGCGGCGACGGTGGGCGCCAGCAGCAGCGCAAAGCCGCAGAACCAGGAGTGGGTGGGCAGGCAGTTGTAGGTGTAGCAGAAGTTCCAGATGTCGTAGGCGATGATGTAGACCCAGGTCATGTCGGGCCACAGCATGTCGGTCTTGTCCTCGGAGGCGTAGACGCTCCACCAACCGGTCATGCAGAAGATGTTGATGATACCGGCGATGCCGTTGAACACGTTGTTCCAGCCGGCCAGCTGCGTAGCACCTTCGGAGGTGACCCAGGTGGACTCGCCCAGGACAAAGAAGTGATAGGCGCTCTCAAAGTCGGATACGACGGCGATCATGATGTTGATGGCGACGATCACAAACGGCCACGCGCGGAACCAATGCGCCTTGCCGATCTTGCCCCACTGGTACTTAATGGCAATGAAGCCCCAGCAACCGGCCAGCGCCGCGTATACCTTGGCGTAGTGGAACCAGCTGTTCTGGTACACATGGGTGGGGTTGGTGAGCGCCCACTCGGCACCCTGCGAAACGCCGATGGCGATGGCGACGCAGTAGATGGTCATGGCCAGCGGAGCCACGCCAAAGATGATTGCCGCGCCGAGCTTGGTGCGGCGGCCGACCTCGTTGAGCACGATCAGGCCGATAAAGACCATGGCCCAGCCGGCCCAGTGGATAAGGGTATCGCTACCCCAAACATCGAACAGCATGCTGCTCTCCTTTCACAAGCCCGCGGCCCCTCTTCTGATCGCGGGCAGTTTGGCCAAATGTCGTCAGTTCTGGGGCTTGCGCTCCGGATACTTGGCGGTATAGCCCTCGATGTGGAGTGTCGAGGCGATGATTTCCTTGACCGTCTCGTCGGGCACATCGGGGTGCGTGCGGATATACATCAACAACCCCATGATGAGGGTGTAGAACGTCTCGTAGACATGGTCGATGCGTAGCTCATGATGGGCGACAAAATCCACCACGGTGGTGTCGCAGATATACTGCGCCACGCGTTGGACCACGTTGTGCAAAAAGCCGCCGTAGAGCGCGCCGCTGCTGGAGGTCAGGGTGCTCGGCAGTTCGTGGCCGCTGGCGACCAGGCGCTTAAAGAGCGGGGCGACGGTGTCGAGCGCGCCCTCGATGTCGCCAACCGTGCGGCTGGCATTCCACTGCTCGAGCTCGGCAATGAAGCCGTCGATTGCCTCGTCCATGACAGCGGTGACGGCGGCGTCCATATCGGCAAAGTAATGGTAGAACAATGAACGCGTGCAGCCGGCTCGCTTGGTCACAGCCGATACCGATAGGTGGGACACGCCCAGCTCGGAGCTTACGGTGCGCACGGCATCGAGAATCTCGCGACGGCGTTCGTCGCCCGTCAAGCGCTTCGCCGCGCTATCGGATGCGGGGACGGCATCGACCACAGAGGTACCTGCTGCGTTGTTGCCCATGTTTTGCCGCCTTTCATCCTCTTTTGCCTGACCGTTCGCCTAACAGTCTTGAATATTGTTGACGGTTCGTCAATACTATTTTTGACACAATGTCAACAATGGCGGGTGAACGGCATGGGGGCATGCCCGGCCTGCAAAAAAAGAGGGGTGCTGCGGCCTCGTCGGGCTGCGGCAAGAGAAGGGACAACCATGATTCTCAACGGACCGGGGATTAGTTACACCGAGCCCGATATCGGCGTGGAGTTTGTGCCGCCGCTGCCGGAGCATCCGCGCGAGGCAATCGTCAAGCTGTGCGAGCACTGCACCAACCGTCTGCTGCATCGCGACGAGCTGCTGGGCTACGAGTACTGGTCGTTTGCCGAGGCCGCAACCGACGAGCAGGCCGAAGTGCTCTGCAAGATGAAGATGCGTCGTCCCTATACGCTGCCCGAGATGGTCAAGCTCACCGGCATGCCCGAGGCCGATATCGAGAAGATGCTCGACGACATGAGCTACACGGGTCTGCTCGAGTACAACTGGGAAAACCCCGAGCGCGCCAAGCAGTGGGTACTGCCCATGCTGGTGCCGGGTTCCGCCGAGTTCCTCAACATGCGCGTGAGCCAGCTCGAGGAGCATCCGGTCTATGCCAAGTTCTTTGAGCAGGCGTCCAAGGGGCCGCTGTCCCGCGCCACGCCGATGGTGCCGCCCGGAGGCGCCGGTATCGGCATGCACGTCATTCCGGTCGAGAAGGCCATCGACGCCGCAAGCACCTCGGTGCCTATTGAGCATATCGAGCATTGGCTCGACAAATACGAGGGTAAGTATGCCGCTAGCACCTGCAGCTGCCGCGCGAGCCGTCGCGTGATGGGTGAGGGCTGCGCCGACGACCCGGCCGATTGGTGCATCGCCGTGGGCGATATGGCCGACTACGTGGTCGAGACCGATCGTGGCCATTACGTGACCCGCGACGAGGTTTACGACATCCTGCGCCAGGCCGAGGACAACGGCTTTGTGCACCAGATCACCAACATTGACGGTGAGAACAAAATCTTCGCCATCTGCAACTGCAACGTCAACGTGTGCTACGCCCTGCGCACCTCGCAGCTGTTCAACACGCCCAACCTGTCGCGCTCGGCCTATGTCGCCAAGGTCGAGAAGGACAAGTGCGTGGCCTGCGGTCGCTGCGTTGAGGTGTGCCCGGCCGGTGCCGCCAAGCTCGGCCAGAAGCTCTGCAGCAAAAAGGCCGGCGGCAAGGTGCCCGAGTATCCGCGCCAGGAGCTGCCCGATGCCACCAAGTGGGACCACACCAAGTGGTCGCCCAACTACCGCAACGACAACCGCATCGAGACGCATGAGTCCGGCACGGCGCCCTGCAAGACGGCCTGCCCCGCGCACGTTGCCGTTCAGGGCTATCTGAAGCTCGCGGCGCAGGGCCGCTATGACGAGGCACTGGCACTCATCAAGCGCGAGAACCCGCTGCCCGCTATCTGCGGCCGTGTGTGCAACCGCCGCTGTGAGGATGCCTGCACCCGCGGTCGTGTGGACGCCGCCGTGGCTATCGACGAAGTCAAGAAGTTTATCGCCCAGCGCGATCTGGACGCTGCGACCCGCTACGTCCCGCCCGTGGTGACGCCGACGCGCGCTGGCGGCTTCGACCAGAAGATTGCCATCATCGGTGCCGGCCCGGCCGGTCTGTCCTGCGCTTTCTATCTTGCCGAGAAGGGCTACAAGCCCGTCGTGTTCGAGAAAAACGAGCGCCCGGGTGGCATGCTCACCTACGGCATTCCCAGCTTTAAGCTGCAGAAGGATGTTATCGAGGCCGAGGTCGAGATCATTCGCCTGATGGGTGCCGAGTTCCGCTATGGCGTGGAAGTCGGCCGTGACGTGACGCTCGATGAGCTGCGCACGCAGGGTTTTAAGGCCTTCTACGTGGCTATTGGCTGCCAGGGCGGCCGCCTTGCCGACATTCCGGGCGAGGACGCCGAGGGTGTGACCGTGGCCGTCGACTTTTTGCGCGAGGTCAACAGCGGCAAGATTGACGCGCTGCCCGGCCGCACCATCGTGGTGGGCGGCGGCAACGTGGCCATCGACGTTGCCCGCAACGCCTGCCGTCTGGGTTCCGAGCACGTTGAGATGTTCTGCCTGGAGAGCGAGGCACAGATGCCCGCCAGCGAGGAAGAGCGTCGCGAGGCCATCGAGGACGGCGCGCACATCAGCTGCGGTTGGGGTCCCAAGGAGGTCCACCTGGACGAGGCCGGTCGTGTGTGCGGTATCACCTTCAAGCGCTGCACGCGTGTCTTTGACGACGAAGGCCGTTTTGCGCCCGAGTACGACGAGAACGATCTACGCCGTGTCGATGCTGACCGTGTCGTCATGTCCATCGGCCAGTCCATCGTGTGGGGCGACCTGCTGGCTGGCTCCAAGGTGGAGCTTGGCCGTGGTCAGGGTGCCCTTGCCGATCCCCAGACCTACCAGACCGCCGAACCCGACATCTTTGTGGGTGGTGACGTCTACACCGGTCCCAGCTTCGCCATCGACGCTATCGCCGCCGGTCACGAGGCTGCGGTGTCCATCCACCGCTTTGTGCAGCCGGGCTCCACGCTCACCATCGGCCGCAACCAGCGCCGCTACGCCGCGCTCGACCGCGACGATGTCGTGATCGAGAGCTATGACAACGCGAGCCGTGAGGTTGCCCACGTGGACCACGAGCGCGAGAAGGCCGCGCCCTTCAGCGAGTACGTCGAGACCTTTACCGAAGAGCAGGTGCGCGCCGAGACCGCCCGTTGCCTTGGCTGCGGTGCCTCAATCGTCGACCCCAACAAGTGCATCGGCTGCGGCCTGTGCACCACCAAGTGCGCGTTCGATGCCATCCATCTGGATCGCGATCGCCCCGAGTGCTCCACGATGGTCAAATACGAGCAAAAGCTCCCGAGCCTTGGCAAGTATGCTTTAAAGCGTGCAATCAAAATCAAGTTCGGTCGTAAATAGGTAACCATGGCGGGTAAGGGGACGGCGCAGACTAGATTTCGCCGTCCCCTTGCTTTGAGTTTGCATCGCATCAACCGTTGTTGAAAGGTTTCTACCTTGCATGAATTGGGAATCGTTTATCACATTATTCGCGATGTTGAGAACGTGGCGCGCGCCAATGGCGTGCGTCGCGTTTCGAGCGTCACGCTGCTGCTGGGCGAGGTCTCGGGCGTCGTTCCCGACTTGCTGCTCGACGCTTGGCGCTGGGCGGCAGATAAAAAGTCCATCACGCAGGGCGCGGAGCTTATCGTGGAGCCCGTCGAGGCCGTGACGCATTGCGAGGCGTGCGGCCGCGACTATGCGACAGTCGAGCACGGCAAGACCTGCCCCCATTGCGGCAGTGGCGATACCTATTTGCTCCAGGGCCAAGAGGTCATGATCAAGCAGATCGAGACCCCCGACGAGGACCCGGCAGACGCTGCCCCCGACGGCCCCTCTGACGCCCCCGACGCCGTCGACGCCGCTAACCCTCTCCACATCGTCTAGCCCCTAGTCGTTGGGGACGTTCTTGTTTGACTAGTCGTTTAAGAACGTCCCCAACGACTACTTGCGCTAGAGCATAAGTTATACAATTAGTCAAGTTATGTCTGTTTAAACAAAATAGCGGCACGCAGGCGCATTGGGATTAACCTAAAAGCGGCGTTAATGAACAGCGTGTCTGTATATATCTGTGGAAGTAATTGGGAAATCACGTTTTAGTAGGCAATGAGCTGTAAATCAGCAACGTAATCAATTTGTAACAAACTTAGACGTTTAAACAAATAATGCAACCGTTTGCGAATTTAGCTATAAATCCACAAGGCGAACAGGTATACTCCATTATTGTCGTGTAGGAAATACGTAGACAAAAAGGAGGTTATGTGATGGTAAGTATTGTTCTTGCTAGCCATGGTGACTTGGCGGCTGGAATCAAGCAGACGGGCTCGATGGTCTTTGGCGATCAGCCGTCTGTAGCCGTGGTCTCGCTCGAGCCGAGCATGGGCCCCGACGACTTCCGTGCCAAGGTCGAGGAAGCAGTCGCTTCCTTCGAGGACCAGGAGCAGGTGCTCTTCCTCGTTGATCTGTGGGGCGGCACGCCCTTCAACCAGATCAGCGGTCTCATCGAGGGCCATGATTCCTGGGCTATCGTCACCGGTGTCAACCTGCCTATGCTCATCGAGGCATATTCGCAGCGCTTTGACGCAAAGAACACTGCACATGCGATCGCAAAACATCTCGTGACTGAGGCTAAGGCCGGCGTGCGCGTCAAGCCCGAGTCTCTGGAGCCCGAGGAGAAGAAGCCGGCTGCGGCCGCCGCTGCTCCTGCAGGCGCCATCCCTCCGGGAACGGTCATCGGCGACGGGCACATCAAGATCGCCCACGTCCGTATCGACACCCGTCTGCTTCATGGTCAGGTGGCCACCACGTGGACCAAGCAGATCAACCCCAACCGCATCATCGTGGTTTCCGACGGCGTTGCTCACGACGAGCTCCGCAAGACCATGATCGAGCAGGCTGCCCCTCCGGGAGTTCATGCCAACGTCGTGCCCATCAAGAAGATGGCCGAGGTCGTCAAGGACACGCGCTTTGGTGACACCAAGGCCATGCTGCTTTTCGAGAACCCGCAGGATCTGCTCAGGGCCATCGAGGCCGGCGTCGACATCAAGGAAGCCAACATCGGTTCCATGGCCCACTCCAAGGGCAAGGTCGTCGTCACCAACGCTGTCGCTATGGGCGATGACGATGTCAAGACCATCGAGGCTCTCAAGGCCAAGGGCGTCAAGTTCGAGGTCCGCAAGGTTCCTTCGGATTCCTCCGAGGATCTCGACGCCATGTTGAAGAAAGCAAAGGCCGAACTGGCCGCTCAAGCATAGTAAAGGAGGGTCCGATACATGTCTGCAATCACTATTCTGCTTGTTGCGATTGTCGCGTTGCTTGCCGGTATGGAAGGCATTCTGGATGAGTTCCAGTTCCATCAGCCGCTCGTGGCATGCACGCTTATCGGTCTCGTAACCGGTCACCTTCAGGAGGGCATCCTCCTGGGCGGTTCGCTCCAGATGATGGCCCTTGGCTGGGCTAACGTCGGCGCCGCCGTCGCGCCTGACGCCGCTCTGGCCTCGGTCGCTTCTTCGATCATCATGGTGCTCGCCCTCAACGGTGGCGCCACCGATTCGGCCAAGGCCGTTACCGCCGCCATCGCCGTCGCCGTCCCGCTGTCGGTCGCTGGTCTGTTCCTGACCATGATCTGCCGTACCCTGGCTACCGCTATGGTTCACGGCATGGACGCCTGCGCCGAGAAGGGCGACTTCGCCGGCATCGAGCGTTGGCAGTACGCCGGCATCCTCATGCAGGGTGTTCGTATCGCCATCCCGGCAGTACTTCTGTGCATCATCCCGGCCGAGGCTGTTACCAACGCGCTTAACGCTATGCCCGATTGGCTGTCCGGCGGCATGGCTGTCGGCGGCGGCATGGTCGCTTCCGTCGGTTACGCCATGGTCATCAACATGATGGCCACCAAGGAGACCTGGCCGTTCTTCATCCTCGGCTTTGTCCTTGCTGCCATCCCTCAGCTCACGCTGATCGCCCTTGGCCTCATCGGCATCTCCCTTGCCCTCATCTACCTTGGCCTTAAGGATCTGGCCAAGCAGGGTGGCGGCATGGGCGGTGGCTCCGGTGACCCGCTCGGCGACATTCTGAACGATTACGAGTAGGAGGGGAGTGATACATATGGCAGAGAACAAGATTCAGCTCACCAAGGCTGACCGTAAGAAGGTTTGCTTCCGTCATCAGTTCCTTCAGGGCTCGTGGAACTACGAGCGTATGCAGAACGGCGGCTGGTGCTTCGCAATGATCCCTGCGATCAAGAAGCTCTACACCAGCAAGGATGACCAGATTGCCGCTCTTAAGCGCCACCTGGAGTTCTATAACACCCACCCCTATGTTTCCGCCCCCGTCATTGGCGTTACCCTCGCCCTCGAGGAGGAGCGCGCCAACGGTGCTCCGATTGACGACGTCGCCATTCAGGGCGTCAAGGTCGGTATGATGGGCCCGCTCGCCGGCGTCGGCGACCCCGCCTTCTGGTTCACCCTTCGCCCGATTCTGGGTGCACTGGGCGCTTCCCTGGCCCTGTCCGGCAGCATCGCCGGTCCGCTGCTGTTCTTCTTCGCGTGGAACATCATCCGTTACGCCTTCCTGTGGTACACGCAGGAGTTTGGCTACAAGGTCGGCTCCTCCATCGCCAAGGACCTCTCCGGCGGTCTGATGGGCAAGGTCACCGAGGGTGCTTCCATCCTGGGTATGTTCATCATCGGCGCCCTGGTCGAGCGCTGGGTGTCCATCTCCTTCACCCCGGTCGTCTCCAAGGTCACGCAGTCCGCTGGCGCCTATATCGACTGGGCCAACCTGCCCGCCGGTTCTGAGGGCATCAAGCAGGCATTGACGATGTACAGCTCTGTCGGTGCCAACGCACTCGACCCGGTGAAGGTCACCACGCTTCAGGCCAACCTCGATCAGCTCATCCCCGGCCTTGCCGCCGTGTGCCTGACCCTTCTGGTCTGCAAGCTCCTCAAGAAGAAGGTCAGCCCGATCGTCATCATCCTGGCTCTCTTCGCCGTCGGCATCATCGGTCGCGTCTGCGGCTTCATGTAAGCACGCTTCGGCTTAAGACCGAGAGTTGCTAGGCAAGGGCTTTTGAGCCATTGAAACGGACCGCACCCGGTGGGTACACTGGATGCGGTCCGATTGTTTTTATTGGAGGGCGAGGCGCGTATGGCGCAATCTCAGAACAGCACGGTCGATCTGGCAACGCCGGCAACCTGCCTGATGGGGCTTACCAGTCACGGTAACGTGATGGTGGGCAATAAGGCGTTTGAGTACTATAACGAGCGTAATCCCGAGGATTATATCCAAATCCCGTGGGACGAGGTCGACTATATTGCCGCCGAGGTTTTGCGCGGCACCAAGAAGATTACGCGTTTTGCCATCTTCACCAAGGACAACGGTCACTTTACGTTTTCGACGCGCGACGACAAAGAGACGTTGCGCGCGGTCCGCAAGTACGTCGACGAGGATAAGCTCGTGCGTTCGCCTGACTTTATCGATGTGACGGCTAAGGGCGCCAAGAGCATCCCCTCCGTTATCAAAAACCTCTTCCACAAAGGCAACTAGCCATTAAAGAGCGCCCCCCTAAAGTGGGACGCGGTTTCCCATGAGGCTCGATCGGGAAAGTGCATCCCGGTTCGAGTGCCGATTGCGGGATGTAGTTTCCGGAACGGGCCCGTTTGGGAAACCGTGTCCCGTTTCGAGTCGAAATTCTGGGACACAGTTTCCCAGCGAGGTCCCATGGGGAAAGTCTGACCCAGAATTTGCCTGGATAGTGGGACGCACTTTCCGGAGGGCTGTTCCACCGCAACTTCGAAGAGTGGGTATACGCTGCATTACAGCGGCGTAAATCTGCTACACTAATACAACATGCCTCCGTAGCTCAGGGGATAGAGCACCGCTCTCCTAAAGCGGGTGTCGACGGTTCGAATCCGCCCGGGGGCACCAGAGGAATATCGAGCCCGGTACCGCTATGGTGCCGGGCTCTTCTGGTCTAAGGGCAGGATTCGGACCGTCGACACCCGCGTCACCAATTTCCCCGCGGGGGGAGTTTTCGAATCCGCCCGGGGGCACCAGAGATTTGTCGAGCCCGGTACCACCACGGTGCCGGGCTCTTCTGGTCTAAGGGCAGGGTTCGAGCCGTCGACACCCGCGTCACCAATTTCCCGCGGGGGGGGGTTGAATTCGCCCGGGGGCACCAGAGATTGATCGAGCCCGGTACACCGCCACGGTGCCGGGCTCTTCTGGTTCATGCCATGTCAAAAACGAAGCGCCCGCTTGCTGGGGGAGCAAGCGGGCGCCTGTGAGTGAATATGTTTGCGGCGAGAGCCGTAATGGGCGGTGGGGTGGCGACTAGTTGGCCGTACCGGAATCGTCGCCCGTGCCCGAGCCCGAACCCGAACCCGAGCCAGAAAGTGCGACCGTCAGCGTAATCGTGCTGTCGGTAGACTGCTTGCCGGTGGGGGAGACGCCCGTAACGGTGGCGTTTTCGTTGCCGCTCACGGGGTTGCCGTTCTGATCGCAGAATGCGATGTTGTAGAACCCGGCGTTGTTGAGCGCGGTGACGGCGGCGGAGATGCTCTTGCCGTACAGGTTGCCCGGAACGCTGGCCTTGCCGGACTTCTTGGCAATGACGACGGTAATCGTGGCGCCAGGCTTCTGCTTGCCGCTGGGGTTCCAGCTAATCACGGTGCCCTCGGTAACCGAATCGTTCTCCTGGTAGCTCACGTCGACGCCAAAGCCTGCCATATCGAGGGCGTTGCGCGCCTGGGCCTCGGTCATGTCGGTCAGATCGGGGACGGAGGTGGTGTCAGGACCGCTGGAGACCTTGTACGAGATGGTCGTGCCCTTCTCGACTTCCTTACCGGGTTCGGTGCCCTGCTCAAAGACCTGGCCCTCATCGGCCTCGTTGGCCTCCTCGGAGGCGTTGCCCTTCAGGCCAACGCTTGCCAGCGCGGCTTCTGCCTGGTCCTTGGTCAGGCCGACAAGCCGGGGAACCTCAACCTTCTCGGAGGGCTTGGGGCCCTTGGAGATTACCAGGTTCACCTTGGTGCCCTTGGCCTTCTTGGTTTTGCCGTTGGGCGTCTGCTCGGCGACCTTGCCCTCGTCGATATCGTCGTTGTAGCTTTGGTCGATGGTGCCGACCTCGAGGCCGGCTTCCTTGATCTGCTCGACGGCAGTCTGCTGGTCCTTGCCCAGCACATCGGGCACGGTGACCTGCTCGCCGCCAAAGAGTCCTGTGGCAAAGGCCACCACGATACCGATGACGGCAACGGCTGCCACCACGGCGGCGATGATCTTGTTCTTGTTGGATTTGGGCTTTTCGACCTCGTAGGAGCCGGTGGAGCCCGAAACCGAGCTACGGGCGGTATTCTGGCCGCTCACGCCCGAGACGGGACGTACCATGGCGCGCGTCTGATCGGAAAGCTCGCGAGTCTTGGTGGCGCCCAGCTCACCGGGTGCACCGATGATGCGCGTGGGCTCCGAGATGTTGACGGCACGGCCCGACAGGTAGCTGTTGAGCACCTGACGCAGCTCGTCGGCGGTCTGGAAGCGGTTTGCCGGGTCCTTCTCCATGCACTTGAGGATGATGCGCTCAAGGTCGGCGTCGACACCGGAGTTGATCTGGCTCGGCGGAATAGGCAGCTCGTTGACCTGCTTGAGTGCGACCGAGATGGCGTCATCACCGTCAAAGGGCACGCGGCCGGTGGCGCACTCGTACATCACGACGCCCAGCGAGTAGATATCCGAGGTGGGGCCGAGGTCCTGACCACGGGTCTGCTCGGGACTGACGTAGTGGGCGGTTCCCAGCACGTTGTTGTCTTGCGTGAGGTGGCTGTTCTTGGCGCGCGCGATGCCAAAGTCCATCACCTTGATGTTGCCGTCGGGCAGCACCATGATGTTCTGCGGCTTGATGTCGCGGTGGATGATCTCGTGCTTGTGGGCGACCGAAAGCGCGGAGCTGATCTGCGAGCCGATCTGGGCGACCTTCTTGGGGTCGAGGGCGCCGTGGCTCTTGATGCCGCTCTTAAGGTCGGTGCCGCGCAGGTACTCCATGACGATGTAATAGGTGTCGCCGTCCTTGCCCCAATCGTAGACGCCCACGATATAGGGGGAGGAGAGACCGGCTGCTGCCTGGGCCTCCTGCTTAAAGCGTGCGGCGAAGGTTGCGTCGCCAGCATACTGCGGCAGCATGATCTTGACGGCTACCGTGCGGTCGAGGACCTGGTCCTGCGCACGGAAGACGGTCGCCATGCCGCCTGTCCCCACCTTATCCTTGAGGAGGTATCTTCCCCCGAGGACCCTCTGTTCCATTCCTGCTCCTAACATAACTATTCGCTCAACGATGTGTGTAGTACCTACGATGTGGCCGCTGGGGCCGTGTGGCGCGTTGCCGCTAACTCTTCGGCCGCGGCGCGCCTCGGGTGTCCGATTCGATCATGGACATCACGCTCCCTGTGCGGCAAGCGCCGCGGTCAGGACGATACCGGCGATCTTGGCGGCCTTGACGTCATGCTTGTCGTAATCCTCCAAGGCCACCGAGATGGCGACCGTGGGTGAATCGTAAGGCGCAAAGCCAACGAACATCGAGTTGACGTTGGTGCCGCCGGTCTCGGCCGAGCCGGTCTTGCCGGCGACCTTGACGCCGGGGACCTGGGCATCGGTGCCGGTACCGGACTGGACGACGGCGAGCATGGCCTGCTTGACCTGGTCGGCCGTGGCGGAGCTGACGGCCTGACCCAGCGAGCGGGACTGCGTGGTCTTGACCACAGTTCCGTCCGGGGCGAGTACCTGGGCTACAAAGTACGGGTCCATGACCACGCCACTGTTAGCGATGGCGGCGGCAATCACGGCGTTTTGCATGACGGTGGTCTGCGGCCCGGGCGTGTGGTCCATGCCGACAGGCTGGCCGGCGCCGGCCCAGGCGGTCTCCCACTCGGTCATGAGCGACGGGTCGGCCATGATGGAGGCCGCGGAGGTCAGGTCCTGGCCGAGCTTTTGGCCGTAGCCAAAGGCGTTGGCAAACTGCACGAGCGTGTTTGCGCCAACTTCGTTTGCCACCTGGCCAAAGACGACGTTGGAAGACACGGCAAAGGCCTGCTGCAGGCTGATGGTGCCGTAGCTCTCGTTGGCATAGTTGGTGACCGGCGCGTTGCCGATGTCCATGGAGCCGGGCGCCTGGTAGGTGCTGGTAAGGCTGGCGGTGCCGGTCTCGAGTGCCGCGGAAAGCGTAACGACCTTAAACGTGGAGCCCGGCGTGTACAGCGCGTCCATGGCGCGATTGTACATAGAGCCGTCCTCGCCGCCGCCCGCCTGCAGCAGGGCGTCGATGTTGGTGTTGTCGTAGGTGGGCGAGCTGGCACATGCGAGCACCGCGCCGGTACGCGGGTCGATGACCACTACAGCGCCCTTAAAGCCCTTGAGCGCCTGCTCGGCCGCCGTCTGGATACGCGAGTCAATGGTGAGCTTGGCGGTGTTGCCCGGCTGGGTCTGGCCCGCGAGCGACGCGATGGCGTTGTTCCAGCTGGAGTAATCCTTGGAGCCGGTGAGCGTGTCGTTCATGACGCTCTCGATGGCGGTGGTGCCATACTGCTGGCTCACGTAGCCAACCACGTGCGCTGCCAGGTTGCCGTTGGGGTAGGAGCGTACGTAGGTGCCGTCCTCCTGCTGCAGCGACTCGGCCAGCGTCACGCCGTCGGACGTGATGATGGAACCGCGCTGGATGTACTTGGAGCGGGCGATGGTGTGGTTGTTGGTCGGCATGTCCTGATAGTCCTTGGCCTTAATGACCTGGACATAGGTGAGGTTGCCGATAAGGATGGCGAACAGCGCCGTAAAGGCGAGCACCGCACGGGTTAGACGGTTGGCGAGCGCAACGCGGCCGAGCACGCCGGATTCAGGCGTGTCGAGCAGGCGACGGCGCATGCGCGAGCCGACGGAATGACTGCCGCTACCGTAGGAAGACGAGGTGGCAAAGCGCGTGCCCGTCGGGGCGGCGGCAGATGCGACCTGATCATCGGTGATGGCGGCCATGGTGCCGGTGCCGGTAAGCTCGGCCTCGCGTCCGGTCGCTTCGTCACCGGCGCGCAGCAGGAGCGCGACGATGATAAAGCTTGCCAGCAGCGAGGAACCGCCCTGGCTCATAAAGGGCAGGGTGACGCCGGTTAGCGGGATCAGGCGGGTAACGCCGCCCACGATCAAGAAGGCCTGGAAGCTGATGGCGGCCGTAAGGCCCGTGGCGCTAAAGGCGGCGAGGTCGGATTTAGCGCGGGCAGCTGTGGTCAGGCCGCGAACGGCAAAGAGCATAAACAGGATGAGCACGGCGCCGCCGCCCAAGAGGCCCATCTCCTCGCCGATAGCCGAGAAGATAAAGTCGGACTCGACGACAGGGATGTTGTTGGCCATGCCGTTGCCGATGCCAACGCCGACCAGACCGCCATCGGCAAGCGAGAAGAGTGACTGGACGATCTGGTAGCCCTGGCCCTGGGCGTCCTTAAACGGATCGACCCAAACCTGGAAACGCACCTGAACGTGAGACAGGAACTTGTAGGCGCCCACGGCTCCGACGGCTAAGAGCGCAAGGCCGATAACGACATACGAAAAGCGCCCCGTGGCAACGTAGAGCATCAGCAAGAAGATGGTGTAGAACAGCACGGCCGAACCCAGGTCGCGTTCGAAGACGACAACGAGTAGGCACACGCCCCACACGGCAAACAGCGGCAGCAGCAGTCGCAGGCGAGGGATCTTAAAGCCTAGGATCTTGCGGTTGGAGATGGAGAGCAGCTCGCGGTTCTCGGCCAGGTACCCGGCCAGGAACAGCACGATAAAGACTTTGGCGAACTCGCCGGGCTGGATGGTAAAGCCCGCGATGCGAATCCACAGCTTGGAGCCCGAGATCGTGGTGCCGATAAAGATAGGCAGCATCAGCAGAATGATGCCGATAATGCCAAAGGTGTACTTGTAGCGCATGACTACGTCGAGGTTCTTAACCAACGCGAGCGTTCCCACCATGAGCGCCACCGAGACAAACAGGATGATGAGCTGTGAGATGGCGAGAGCGGGGGCGAGACGCGTCACGAACGTGATGCCGATGCCCGAAAGCACAAAGACAATGGGCAGGATAGCGGGGTCGGCACCGGGCGCCAAGATGCGCACGGCAATGTGGGCCGCGGCAAAGGCGGCAAAGAGGCCGATCGGTACGGCGAGCGTCTCAAAGGAGATGGCAGCGCCCGCGGTGAGGACGTACATCGCATACAGTAGGATGACGGGGAACGCCGAGGCGATGAGCAAGAGCAGCTCGGTGTTGCGGCGACTCATAAGCGGCACTCCCTTTCTAGTTCTTTTCGGAGGCTTCGGCCTCGGCGGACTGTTCGGCGGTTTTCTCGGAATCTGATTCGGAGGTCGATCCCTGATTGGTGTTGTCGCGAATCGTTTGCGCGTCGATCACCTGGCGGGTCTGCTCCTCGTCGATCTGGTGGCGGTACTTGGATATCGTGTCCTGCGCATCGTCGACACTTGTTTGCGGAATGCCCGCCTTGAGGCGGTTTTGCGTGTCTTCGGGCAGGTCGGACAGCTTAATACTGGTTTCGCTTTCGAGCCAGTGAAGCTTGAGTCCGAGCGGCTTGCCGGGCAGGCCGCGCCAGACGGCGACATTGCCCTGGTGGGTACCCAGGTAGTACGAGCCGGTGACACCCGTGTAGGCCCAGATGCCAGCTGCCAGCACAAAGACGAGGGCCAGGATGGCGGCGATAGTAATGTTGCGGCGACGCACGCGTTGCGCCTCGCGCATAACGCCATCGTCAACCAGGTCAACGACTACTACGGTCACGTTGTCGTGGCCGCCGGCGGCAAGCGCCGCGTCCACTAGGTTGTCGACGCAGATTTGCGCGGTTGAGGACTGCGTGGCGATGTTCTCGATATCGCTATCGGGAATCATGCTCGAAAGGCCGTCAGAGCAAAGGATCAGGCGGTCGCCTTCCTCGATATGCAGAGTGAAGTGGTCGGCATACATGGCGGGGTCCGAGCCCAGCGCACGGGTGATGACCGAGCGGTTGGGGTGGACGCGAGCCTCGTCTGCCGTAATCTCGCCGGCGTCCACGAGCTCCTCCACGTAGGAGTGGTCGCGGGTCACGCGGATGAGCGTGCCCTCGTGGAGCAGGTAGGCGCGAGAGTCACCCACGTGGGCGATGGCGAGCGTGTCGTTTTCGATATAGGCGCAAGTGGCTGTGCAGCCCATGCCGGGCTTGCCCAGGCCATTCAAGGCGGCCTCGATTACGGCGGCGTTGGCTGCCTCGACGGCTGCGGCCAGGCGTGCTGCGTCGGCGGACTGCGGGGCCGTCTTGGCAATAGTCTCGACGGCGATGGAAGAGGCTACCTCGCCGGCGGCGTGACCGCCCATGCCGTCGCATACGCAAAAGAGCGGCGACTGCACCAGGTAGGAATCCTCATTGTGCGGGCGTACGCAGCCAACGTCAGAGCGGGCGCCCCACATGAGTTGCGTGGTGGTGCCGGCATCATAGGTCGAGTCGGTCTCGATGCGCTCCTCGGTCAGGGGCTCAAAGCTCATGGTCGAGCCGGGGTCTTTGAGCTTGGCCTCAACGGCGGCAACGTCGATCTCGGCTGTGTCACCGGGAGAGACAGTGTCGGTCTCGGCGTTTGATTCGGAATCGCCGGTGTCCGGGGAGCCGGGCTCTTCGGACGCGCAGGCGGTCGACTCGTCGTCTTGCGGGCTGGCGTCTATGGGCTCGGGCGTCGCAAAGTGCGACGGCGCGGGTGTGCTTTGCGACTGGGCGGCGGGCTCGGCCACGGCATCGGACTCGCTTGCGGGCGCAGGCTGCGGGGCCGTGGGTGCAGGGCCGTCCTCGGGGGATGGCCCCGCCTCGGGCGCCGGCGTAGACGCGGGCGCAACCTCGGATGCCGGGGCTATGGGAAACGCCGGCGCGGCGGGCTCGGGTGCCGCAAACACCGCAGCGCTCTCGTTGATTGCCGCGGCGACGGGCTCTGCAAAGTGAGCCGGCGCCGAGGTTGCTTCGGGCGCTGTGGGCTGGTCCGCAGCATGTGCGCCGATGGGCGCCGCTACGGCATCCTCTTCGTCCTCGTTATCGGCGAGATCCGAAATATCATGCGTTACATGCGAAAGAGGCAGGGAGAACACGGTGTCCTCGGGTTCCACGGGTGCGGAGCCCGCCGGAGCGGCGTGGGCCGGCGCAGCTGTAGCGGCAGCCGGTGCCTCGGTCATAGTCGCGGACTTGTTCTCCTCGTCGTTCATCGACGGTTCACCTTCATGACCACATCGCCAATCTGGACTTCGTCGCCCTCGCGCAGCGTTGCGGGCTCCACAAGCTGGCGGCCGTTGACGAGCGTGCCGTTAAGCGAGTTGAGGTCCTCGATGATGAGCGCCGGGCCCTGCAGCGAAAAGCGCGCATGCGAGGCCGAGACGAATGGTTCGTTGATGCAGATGTCCGAAGACGGCGAGCGACCGACGATGACGGGGCCGAGCATGTCTACGTGGATGCCGCGGATACCGCGCGGACCCTTGTCCACATCGATCGTCCAGATAGCCGAGTCGCGGCGCTGTCCGCGCACAAGCCCCACGCCGGTCTTCATGACGGCGAACAGGAAGATATAGAGCAGGGCGACCAGGACGATGCGGCCTGCAAAAAGGACGATATCGATGTTCATAAGAGACTATCCCCTAAATTCAAAGGTGCTCAGGCCAAACGTCAGCAGATCGCCGTTGCGCAGCGGGCAGCGCGTAATGCGGCGGTTGTTGACGAGCGTGCCGTTGGTGGAATTGAGGTCCTCGATCGACCAATCCGAGCCCGTAAAGGTGAGCTGGGCGTGGCGGCGCGACACGTTGGGGTCGCGCAGGGCAATATCGGAAACTGAGCGCTCGCGACCGATAGTCACCTGTGCGGAGGTGATGCTATGGCTCTCGCCGCTCACGACGTCGACGAGCTGGGCGAGCGGGCGCTGTGGGGCGCGAGTGCTCGCCATGTTGGAGGCGATGCCGGCTGCGGCGCCTAGGCCCACGGCGGCACCGGTCGCGGCGGCTCCGCCCATGCCGGCAAGCGCGTCGCGCGAGACGGTCTGCGGCACCGGGATGGGTGCGGCGGCGGGGTCGGGGACGCTAGGCGCGAAGGGGTCTGCCACGGCAAGCGGGTCGGGAGCGGCGGCGCGAGGCGTCGGCTGCTGCTGGGGCATGGCGGCGGGGCGCTGCTGCTGCGGGGCAGCAAACTGCTGCTGGCCGGCGCGCGGGGCGCTGGCGGCACGGCTTGCCGCGGAGTTGTTCTGGCCCAGGCCGTTTTGATAGGCGCGCTCTTCTTCGTACAGGCGGCCGAGCGTGGGGGCATCGACGTTCTCGGCAAAGACCGAGAACTTGCCGGCGCGCAGCTGCGGATCGATCATAAAGCGCACGAGGGGCTCGCCGACAAAGACATAGCGGCGCTTTTCGGCCTGCGCTTTCACAAACTCGCGGACCTCGCGCGAAAGCTCGGGGTAGAACGGGGCGAGCATGGGATCGTCGTCGGCGGCGATCAGGATGGTATAGAGTGCCGGCGCCGTGTTGACGCCGTTAATCACCAGAGTCTGATCCTCCATGTCGCGAGCGGCCTGCTTGGCAAGCTTCTTAAAGGAGAACGGGGCACGGGTGGCACCGAAGATGCCGGCCACGTGGTCCTCGAAGATGTTCAGGAAGTTCACGAAAGATCACTCTCCGTATAGGTTCTTTGGTATCCGAGCAAATATAGGCATATCCCAACGATTATAGAGGATAGGGTTCCCGCAACTGCCGCCTTGGCGGCGACCGCGGCTGCAAGGCTGGCAATTTCCATATGGTGTGCAAGACAGGATGCCGCTGCGCAGCCGATGCCGGTGACGGCGATGGCGGCGATTGCGGCAAGGTTTGAGCCCTGGTCGGCACGCTTGGCATGGGCATTGAGCAGTGCAGATGACGCTGCGGCAGTTGTCGCGACCAGCACAAAGGCAGCCCAAAGGAGCGGGTCTTCCAGCGCTGCGGCAACGTTACCGAGCCCCAGCACGCCTCCGGCTGAAAGCGCGACCGTCGCCAGACGGGCAAAAAGCACGCCCATGCCCGTTGCCGCGGCGGCGCTTGCCGGGCCGAGCCAAAATGACGCGACGCCGGCGGCGACCCCAGCTGCCAGGAAGGTATTGCCAGTCAGACAGCCAAGCGCGAGTGCACAGGTGAGCGCGGCGCTCGCGGCAGCCTCGGTGCGACCCCAGGCGATCCACCAACCGGACATGGCAGCGGCAAAGATCACCGCGACGGGCAACATCGACAGGATGCCCTGCGCCTGCATGGTGGCGTTGGCCATGAGCACCAAAAAGCCCACAGCCGAGATGGCCGAGCCGATCTGGGGGGCCAGGCCAGCCGCCGCTCCGATCGCGATAGCCGCAATGACTAGGCCGGGAAGCGCCGCGACCCCGGCCGTTTGCATCAGCAAAAAGCTAAAGGCGCCGCACGTTAGCGCCGAGATAGCGTGCATGGTGTAGTCGCGCGCATGGCTCCAGCGCGTGCCCGCCCAGCCGAGCGCGGGGTCGACCTCGATGGCGTCGTCCTCGTAGTACGACGGCTCGATATCGTCGAGCTCCTGCTCGTCATCCGAAAGCTCGCCAACCATTTGCTCCAGACTGCGACGGCCCTCGCGCACGCTGCCCAGACCGGCAAGGAGTTGGTCGCAAAATGCCTCGATGCTGTTGGGGCGGTCCTGCGGCATGGGGGAGAGCGCGCTCATGAGCGCGGCCTCGGCTCCCGGGGGAAAGTGTGGTATCAGCTCGCTGGGATAGGTGGCGCCGCCGATGATGCGGTCGAGCGAGTCGGCGGGCGTGGCCGCCATAAAGGGAGCGCTGCCGCACAAGCCCTCATAGATAACGCAGGCAAGGGCAAAGACATCGGCGCGTTCGTCGACCGTGCCGGTCTCGATATCGAGCTGCTCGGGCGGCATGTAGCCGATGGTGCCGCCGCGCGAGCCGCCAAAGCCACCGGCGGACGACAGTCGCGCCATGCCAAAGTCGGTGAGCTTTACATTGCCCGAGTGGTCGATGAGCACGTTGGCGGGCTTAATGTCCAGGTGGAGTACGCCATTGCTATGGGCGAAGGTGAGCGCCTGGCCCAGGGCATCGGCAATGGCCGCGGCCTCGTCAAAGGTGAGCGAGTGGCCGTCCACGCGATGCAAAAACTCGGCCAGCGACATACCGTCGACATACTCCATGACCAGGTAGGCATAGGCGGTGTCATGCGTAAAGTCGATGACCTGCACGATATTGGGATGTTGAAGCATGGCGGCAGTGTGCGCCTCGCGCAGGACATCCATGATGTCGCTGGCGGGCATGCCGGCGCCGTTGATAAGGGGGATGCGCTTAATGGCGACGCGGCGGCGCAGGTGCGTGTCGCGGCAAATCTCGATGGAGCCAAAACCGCCGGTCGCAAGTGTCTCGAGCGGCTGGTACCGCTTGAGCAGCTCGCGAGAGCTGGTGCCCTCCAAAGGAACGTCCGGCGAGAACCGGGCGGTATGTTGCGAGAAAAGCGGCATGGCCAACCCTCGTGCGTTTAAAGTTCGTTTGCGAGCGGCGGGCGTGGGGCCGAGCCATTCGCGGTGGCATAGATGCTGCTAGTGTAGCACGCTCGGGTGCATGGGGAGGATGGCGGGATGCGAGGCTGTCTGTCTGGTTTGGTCTTAGCGCTTCTTCTTGTTCTTCTTCTGCTTGCGCTGCTTGCCTTTGGTCTCCTGGGGCTTGTCGCCCTGCTTGGCCTCGGCGGCGGCCTTCTCGGCCTTCATCTTCTTGCGTTTGGTCTCGATGCGGAGTTTTTTGTTGATGCGCGCCTTAAGGAAGGAGCCAAACTGCTCGGCATCGCCACGCACAAAGGTGTCCTTAGGGATCGCCACGCCCTGGTCGGCGAACATGGCCACAAAGATGCGCTCGCCATCGAGTACGTGGTCGAGCTTCTCAAACGGGAAGAACTGCGACTTGCCGCTCTTGCCCCAGACCATCAGGCCGTCCTCGTTGGCGGCGACGCGGCGATAGCGGCCACCCATGGACTCGTCGGCCTCGACGGCATCGATAAAATCGCGGGCGAGCGTGTGGTGCAGGTTTTTGCTCCACCAGGCCAAAAAAGCACCGAACACGATGAGGACGACGCCGAACTTGATCCAGTTGCCGCCGGCCACCAGCATGCCAACACCCAGCAGCGCGGCAATTGCAGCGGCGACATACAGGGAGCCGCGGCGTCTGGGCGAGGCGACCAGGCGGGCGAAATCGGTGACCAGGTCGTTTTCGTACTGATACTCGTTGAGGTACAGGATGCCGTCATCGGCTGCTGCCTGCGCCTCAAGCGCGACCTCGACCTGGTCGGCTGCTTCGGAGGGAACGAGGTTGCTCTCTGCGTCTGCCATGCTCTTTGGACTCCTATCGCGGCGGGCTCGCCGTACGGGTTATTATGAATGCAGTATGCCGTGCGACCGCATGGCCGTCGCGGCAACAAGACTCAGTATACCCGGGGGAGCACCCATGGAATCGTTGTATCGAAAGTATCGCCCGCTCACCTTCGACTCCGTGGTGGGCCAGCAACATATCGTCTCGACGCTCGAGCACGCCATCACCGAGGGGCGCCTGTCCCACGCCTACCTGTTCTGCGGACCGCGCGGCACGGGCAAGACCACTATGGCGCGCATTCTGGCCAAGGCGCTGCTGTGCCGCAATGCCGAGGCGGCGCGCGCCGAGGGTGCAAGCGGCTGCATGCCCGACGGTACTTGCGAGGAGTGCGAGCTCATTGCCGAGGGTAACCACCCCGATGTCTACGAGCTCGATGCCGCCTCCCGCACGGGTGTGGACAATGTGCGCGAGGAAATCATCAACTCCGTCAACTTTGCCCCGGTGCGTGGCAAGTACAAGATCTATATCATCGACGAGGTCCACATGCTCACGACGGCGGCGTTCAACGCGCTGCTCAAGACGCTCGAGGAGCCGCCGGCGCACGTGATCTTTGTGTTGTGCACCACCGACCCGCAAAAGATTCTGGAGACCATCCTCTCGCGCTGCCAGCGTTTCGATTTCCATCGCATCGGCAACGAGGATATTGAGCATCGCCTGGCATACGTGTGCGAGCAGGAGGGTTTCGATTACGACGACGAGGCGCTGGCTATCGTGGCGCGTCATGCCAAGGGCGGCATGCGCGACGCGTTGTCCACGCTGGAGCAGCTGAGCGTCTTTGGCAACGGTTCTGTGCATGCGGACGACGCCCGCTCGCTTTTAGGCGAGGTTTCGGACCAGATTCTGGGCGAGTTTTCCCGCGCCATTGCCGATCGCGATGTTGCCGAGCTCTATGGACTGATTCGTGCGCAGGTCGAGGAAGGAAACGACCTGCTGGAACTGACGCGCGACCTGGTGGCGCATGTGCGTGACGTGTACGTTGCCTGCGTTGCCGGTGCCCGTGCCGAGCTGTTTGAGGGCGGCTCCGAGCAGGCCGAGGCGCTTGCTGCCGAGGCCGCTGCCTTTGGCGAGCATCCTGCCGATCGTTTGGCCCGCGTGCTGACGGTGCTCGACGATGCCGCCTTGGAGATGAGGGGCGCGAGCGACGTGCGCCTGGTGCTCGAGATCGCCTGCACCCGCCTGACGCGTCCCGAGGCCGATTTAACGATCGAAGCTTTGGCTGAGCGCGTGGCTCGCTTGGAGGCCATGGTTGCCAACGCTGCCGTTCCGGCGAGCGTGGCTGCTGCTCAGGCCGCCGTGCCTGCGGCGTCCGTACCCGTTGCTGCTCAGCAGCCGACGCTGATCTCGGGTGCCCGAGCCGCTACTCCCGCGGCGACTGCCGCCCCCGCTGCTACGTCCGCGCATCAGGGCGGTATGCCTTGGGACCGTGGTGCTGCCGCTCCGGCGGCTCAGTCTGCGCCCAAGTCCGCGGCTCCTGCGTCGGCGCCCAAACCTGTAACGCCTGCACCTCAACCCGTTGCGGCTCCCGCGCCTGCGGCATCGACCGTGCCGGTGTCCAAGCCCAACACTGCCGCTCAGGTTGCTGCCGCCGGCGCCGCCGAGACCCCTGCGGTTGAGGATGCCGGCGAGCTCCAGCGCAAATGGGCCGAGGTTGTCGAGCGCGTCAAGGCTCGTCAGGCCTCCTACGCGGGACTTTTGCTCAACGCCCGCGCCACGGCCGACGACGGCTCCAAGCTCACGGTCTCGTTCCCCGCGGGCTCGACCTTTGCCATCAAGATGCTCGGACGCGCCGACACGCAGTCGGTGGTCCTGCCGACAGTCAGTGCGGTCTTCGGTCGTCGTACCGTCGACTATGTCCTGGATGGGGGTGGCACGCCGGCTCCTCAACATGAGGAGCATTCTCCATCTGCACGGGCTGCGGTATCTGCGGACCCGCAACCCGTGTCCTCGGCGGCCCCTGTATCCTCGAGCGCCAGCGCTCCGCAGCAGCAAGCGACGCCGGTGATGGCACCGACCCCGTCGGCGCCTGAACCCGTTGCGCCCAAACCGGCTGCCCCGGTCCCCGGGCCTAAGCCCGCCGCCGCGCCTGCGCCCAAGTCATCCGACCTGGCTAAGGCCCCCTGGCTGCGCTCCGACAACCCCGCCGGCGCTCCTGCCACGGGCAAGCTCCCGACCGAGCCCGCACCCCGAGCGCCCGAGCGCGCGTCCGCTCCCAAGGCTCAGCCCGCCGCGCCGTCTGCGCCGTGGGAATCCGAGCAGGTTCCCTACGACGATGTCATGGTCGGCGGTTTTGCTGCCGATGCCGGCGGGGACGATCTGCCCCCGTTCGACGTGCCGGGTGCGGCGTCCGCGCCCAAGCCCGCTGCAGCTGCCCCCAAAGAGGAGGACGCTCCTGCGGCTCCCTGGGAGTCCAACCCCGGCGCGGGCAGCCCCTTCGGCCATCAAGGCGCAGCCCCAAGCATCCCGCAGACCGAGGACGAGGCCAAAGCCCTCATCCGTAGCGTCTTCGGCCAGTCCACCATCTTCAAACCGGTGGAGTAGCTGTACGGGCGGGTATACTGCTCAGGAAGAGAACCCCTTGCCCGGGCGCATCTGTATTTCGGACATGTGTAGTGTGGTGCCGCGTATATCGCATTCGAGCAGACAGGCGCGTGACGGTCGGCCTAGGATGCTGAGGTCGATACGATACGTCGCATGGCTGTCCGTGTGCTCGACTTGTTCGGAGCTGACGCTTGCTCCGATTGCCGAATAGTCGCCCAGTTCGGCATCGACAATCTTGGAGTCCTTTATCTTGACCTTGAACTCTTGGTAGAGGGACGGGCTGTTGTAGTAAATGGTTCGGGTTCCGTCGGCGCACTCATCGGTCGTCTCCCATTTGACGACGGGCTGGTCCGAGCCGGCTACCAGCAGTTCTGCTCCAAAGGCTATGGCATGGGTGATGATAACCAGTAATACCCAGCCGGCAAAGAGATAGAGAGCCAAATATGCAACGGGGTGTTTTGAGCGGATGTTTTGGAGTACGGCTGGGACATTCACGAGGGCACCTCCAAATTGTCATCTATGACAATCAAATTATACCCCGCCGCCATGCGCACCGCCTCGAGCAGCGGCTTGGCATTTAGCCGTGCGGATAAATTGTCTGATTCCTGCTCAACTAGATTTAGCTTGAGATATTATGCAAGTGTGAATTATTCAACATTGCATAATTCGGGAGTGCATAATGTTTGTCGGACGCGAAGCAGAGCTTGCAAAACTTGAATCCCTTTATGAGCGGCGTTCATTTCAGATGGCCGTCGTGTACGGTCGTCGGCGCGTGGGAAAGACGACGCTGATTAACGAGTTCTGCCGCGGCAAAAGGACGCTCTCGTTTACCGCTCTCGAGCAAAGCGATGCCGACAACCTTGCGGATTTTAATCGCGCTATCGCCAGCTTTTTCAATCTCCCCACATCGATTGGCGGGTTCTCATCCTGGACTGACGCGCTTTCCTTCATCGCCGACCGAGCGCGCACCGAGCGGTTTGTCTTTGTTTTCGACGAGTTTCCCTATGCGGCGATGCGCAACGAGGCGCTGCCCTCGATTTTCCAGGTCGCCATCGACCGGGCCTTCAGGGAAACGAACGCATTTCTCATTCTTTGCGGCAGCAATCAGGGTTTTATGGAAAGCAATGTGCTGGGACGCAAAAGCCCCCTGTTTGGCCGGCGCACGGCTCAAATCAAGGTGCGCGACCTTGGATTTAGGGATGCAGCCAAGATGCTTCCGGGTCTGAGCGCTCATGAGGCTTTTAAATTTTACGGCTGCTTTGGCGGTGTCCCGTACTATCTGCAGCAGCTGGATTCGAGCATAGGACTCAAGGAGAATCTGGCCCGGCTTTACTTCGATCCCATGGGGTTTCTCTATGGCGAGCCTGAGGGCCTGATTCGTCAGGAGTTTCAGGAGCCGGCAATGTATAACTCGATTTTGCGGGCTGTGGCTGCCGGTGCAAACCGCGCAAAGCAGATCGCAGATCGCGTGGGTGTTGCCCAGACAACGTTGCCCCGCTATCTCAAGGCACTGGAATCGGTGGGAATTATCGAAAAGGTCGTTCCGTTTGGCGAGAGTGTCGAAACCAGCAAGCGCGGAATCTATCGGCTTTCCGAGCCGTGCTATGCATTTTGGTTCCGGTTCGTCATGCCGTATTCGTCCGATATCGAGGGCGGTTTGGGCCAGGCAGTTGTCAACGCGCTTCCAGAAGAGCAACTGAACGAATACCTGGGTCATCGGTTTGAGGCGTTGTGTGCCGAGTGGCTGGTTGAGCAGGCGAAACAGGGCAAGTTGCCAATTCCGGCAACGGCAGTGTCGTCGTGGTGGGGAACGAATCCCGACAAACGGGCTCAGGATGATATCGATGTTTTAGCTGCCGATCGGGTGTCAAAGCGTCTGGTGATCGGGGAGTGCAAATACAGGGAATCGTTTGACGAGTCGGCAGAGATTGACGACCTCGAAAGCAAGCGAGGCTTGGTAAAAGGGTTCGCAGCCTCTCATTTCATGTTGTTTTGCAAGCATGATGTGAGCGCCGCGACAAAGAAGAAGCTCGCCGGACGCGAAGATTGGCAAATCGTCACGCTCCAGGACATGTATATCGACTGAGGTAGTGTTTCCGCCCCGCTCGCCTGCCCCGCGCCGTGGTACGATTTTTGAGTTTGAAAGTCCCGCCGCGCTCCGGCTGCCCTTGCAGCTCGGCGTGCGGCCGCACGTAAAGGAGCCATCATGGCCGGTATGAACATGCAGCAGATGATGAAGCAGGCCCGCAAGATGCAGGAGCAGCTTGCCGCCGCGCAGGAGAACCTCAAGTCCCAGACCGTCGACGCCTCTGCCGGCGGTGGCATGGTCAAGGTGACCGTCAACGGCGAGATGGAGCTCGTCAACCTCACCATCGATCCCGATGCGCTCGATCCCGAGGACGTCGATATGCTGCAGGACATGATTATGGCTGCTGTCAACGAGGCCGTTCGCGGCGTCAACGAGCTCGCCAACAAGCAGATGGGCGCCATCACCGGCGGCCTCAACATCCCGGGCATGCCGTTCTAAGACGCGCATATATATGAGTGCCAACCATAGTCTGCAAAAACTCCTCGATGAGCTGGGCCGCCTGCCGGGCATTGGTCCCAAGTCGGCCCAGCGCATCGCCTATTACCTGCTCGAGGCCGATGCCGAGGAGGCCCGCCGCCTGGCCGAGGCCATCCTGGAGGTCAAGCAGGAGGTTCACTTTTGTAGCCGTTGCTTTAACTACGCCACGGCCGACGAGTGCTCCATCTGCCAGGACCCGATGCGCGATACCACTCGCATTTGCGTGGTGGGCGAGCCGCGCGACGTCCAGGCGATTGAGCGTACGGGCAGCTACCATGGCCTGTACCATGTGCTGGGCGGCGTGATCAGCCCCATGGACAAGATCGGTCCCGAGCAGCTGCATATCCGCGAGCTGCTGGCGCGTCTGGGCCGCGAGGACATCCACGAGGTCATTATCGCCACCAATCCCAACATTGAGGGCGAGACCACGGCGAGCTACCTTGCTCGCACCATCAAGCCATTGGGCGTTGAGGTATCGCGTCTTGCGAGCGGCCTTCCCGTGGGCGGCGACTTGGAGTATGCCGACGAGCTTACGCTTGGCCGCGCTATCGAGGCCCGCCGCGCGATCTAAGCGGCGTCAGCTTCGCGGCATGTCCCGTCGGCCTGCCGCACGGGGCACTCATAATTGGGTGCGCGTTCATTTATTTGTTGTGCAACAAACCTGCTTTTCATCCGCTTATCGCGTGGATGGGTCCGCTCGCACCTCGTATTTGCCCATTCGTTGCGCAACCTTTTGGGTTCGCTGATACACTCAACTGTGGATATGAAAGAATGCGCCGCTCCTGAGCGGCGTGTTTTTGTTGGAGGAGAACGCATGCGGCCCGGGGGCACTCAGACAAAGCATGGCGCCGCGGTGCGCATGCGACGCCGGCTGGGCCTGGCGCCTCGGGCGTGTGTGCTGCTGTCTTGCTCGCTCGTGCTGGCCATAGCCAGTGTTTCGGCTTATGGCATGACGGTGCCGTCCATGGTGCAGGCGCATGCTGCGCGCGATCTGCATATTGGGCGCAAGGCCAAAAGCGACTTGGGAACGACAACTGGATATGCGTGGGCGAGCGTGGTCTCGCACGTTGTGTTCGGTGGCGACGATGCGGACAGTCCCGAAACATCGGACAACGAGATCACGCTGGCAAACGGCAAGACCATCGTGCTCACCAACACCAAGGTCATTACGAAGCTTTCCAACAACAGCGTGGCATCTATCGTTAACAAGGCGGAGCAGCAGAAGGAACAGGGTACGCAGCAGGCGGGTAAACCCGGCGGCTCGGATGGGTCCGGTTCTGGCACCGGTTCGTCGGGCTCGGACGGCGGTTCCGGTTCGGGCTCCGCTTCTGGCGGCGGATCTTCGAGTGGTGGCTCGATGGACGGCGGCGCCGGCGGCGACACGGGCTCGGGTAGCCTCTCAGCTGCCGAGGAGGAGAGTATCCACAGTTGGCTCGTGACCAAATACAACATGCTCGATGGCTATGTCGCCCGCGCCAATAGCGTGGTGTCGACCTATAACGCCACGGGCGACACCGGACCGTGCGACAGCCTGGTCAATGACATGTTTGTTATCCGTGCCGAGTTTGGCCGGCAGACGTTTCCTCCCCAGTCAAAGTGGTATCGACAATTCGCCAACCTTTGGGGCTGCTACACAAACCTGTGTCAATGGGTCGGACATCACGGCGACGATAACGTCGCGCTCAACAACTTCAATAACAATGTGGCGGCGATCGCTCTATGATGACCAATCTCGTTTCCGCCACAACCCAATCGCTTGCCCACGATCCCATGGTGGGCCTGCGCCTGGCGCGCGTCGACGGGTTTGAGCCGGCCGTCGCCCTGGGCACGGACGAGCTTCCCGCCTACCTGCGCCGTTTTACGATGCTGTTTGCCGACGACGCCACCATGCGCCGCGGCGGCATCGGCCGCGTGACGCGTGCCGTCAACGCGCAGGGCGAGGCCGTGGCGCTCAAGCAGCTCATCTTGCCGGCGCGCGACGAATTTGATGACGATGTCGCCCACGAGGCGCTGGTCACCAAGTTCAAGGCGGCGTTTCGCGAGGAATATGAATGCCATCGTGCCCTTTCGGGCCTTAAGGGCTTTCCCCGCCTATACGGGTGGGGCGAGGTCGACGGCGTGCCCGCGATTGTCATGGAGTGGGTCGAGGGCGAGACGCTCGCTCGCCTGCGCTCGCGCCTTGCCGTGGACGATGCCGGGCGTCTGTCGCCGCTCGTGGCGGCGCGCCTGGGTCGCGACCTGTTCGATCTGCTCTGCCGCATGAGCTTGGTAGGCGAGGGGTTCGTCCATCGCGATATCTCGCCCGCTAATATTATGGTGCGCACGGCGCGCCTGCCGCTCGACCGACAGCTTGCCGAAGGCACTTTCGACCTGTGCTTGATCGACTTTGGCTCGTCGCTGGCGCTCGAGCCCGCCTCTGCGGTGGCCGGCACCGGCGGCAAGGCATCGTTTACCGAGTGCTATGCCACGTTGCGCCGCGCGACGGTGGCCTACGCCCCGCCCGAGATGCTCACCGACGATATCCCCGACCTGCGCATGCTTCGCATGTCGCCGGCAATCGATGTCTATGCGGCGGCGAGTACGGTCTACGAGCTCATCGCCGGTGTCGCGCCGTACGAAGTAGCGCCGGGTGCGTCGGGTACTTCGGGCTCGCGCAAAAAGACGCGCGATATTGCCAGCCCTTATCGCCTCAAGATGGATACGCTGCCCGATTATCCCGTCGGCGCCCACGCGCCCGGCTGCGACTTGACGCAACTGTTGCGACGCGAGCCCGATGTGGCACTTGCCGCGGCCGAACAGGCTCAGCAGCTGGGGCTCGATCCAAATTCCGAGGATCTGCGCGATGCGCTGGCGTTTGTCGATGCTCAGCTGTTCGATGTGGTGATGGCCTGCCTGTCCTGCCATCAGGAAGATCGTCCCGAGCCGGCTGCGGTGGAGGCGGCGCTTTCGGCGTTTTGTGACCACTATGCGCAAAATGTCGCCCGCTCGCTTCGCGCCGAGCCGCTCATGCCGTGCCCGATGGAGGTATCGGGGCACACGGCCCGGCGCGCGGCGATGGTTGGTGCGACGGCGGTATGCGGCGTGCTTTGGGCTGTGGTCGTGGTATCAGCGGCGCTGTTGGCGTCGGGCGCTCATGTAACGCTCATCGTGGGACCGCTTATGTGGTCCGGGAAGCTGCCAGCCATTATCGCCGCGCTGGCGTTGGCGCTGCCGGGCATGGTGGGCATTGCCGCCGGAGCCTTGGCGCGCAATCGCCGCGCGGGGTTCCTGCAGGGCGTGTTGGCCCTTTCCGCCTGCGAGGTCCCGGCTCTGGCTGCACTCGCATGTACCGTGTTTTCCCAGCATGCCGTGGCGGATGGCCTGGTGGCCGCCATAATTGCAACCTATGCGCTCACGTGGTTTTTGCTGGCGATGGGGTTTGCCTTTGAGCTTCCCGTCGTGTCAGCGCGACGTGTGAAAATTCCCATGGCGACGCCGCTTGCCGGCGGAGCCGCGGCTGCCCGCGCCTTTGGCGGGCCGGCCGAAGTATCCGACACTATCTCTGCGACCAAGGAGGGCTAAGCCATGGCTTCTCAAGCCGAGCTCACCCCGTGCGGGGCAATGTTTGACATCTTTAAGCGCGCAGCGCACCTGAGCCATATCGAACTGTGCGGCCTGGTGCTCTCGAGCCGCCCGCTCGCCGACGGCCGTAGTCCGCAGAGCCGTGCCGCCGATCGCTCCTGGGTTTCGCGCTTTATCGTGCGCGCGCCGGTCGGCACGCTGCAGGAACGTTATTTTGCCGATTACGGCACCTCGGCCGCGCGCATTATGTCGCAGCTGGCCTTGCGGCGGCGCAATCCCATGGACGCCGCGGCCGTGACCAATATGGTGTGCGGCCCCGCTGGCGAGCCCATGGTGCGGGCACTCGAGGAATGCCATCAGGACACGAATCTCTATCGCAATGCGCTCGAGCGCCTGTCGCAGGCGGCTGAGCTCATGCCCGCCGAGCGCGCCGAGGCCATCCTGGTGCTGTTTGTCGCCGTGGGTTGCTCGGCAGATGTCCGCTCGTCGGTGACCTATGCCATCGACTACGCTCATGCGACCTGTGGCGGCGCCACGTCGACGCCGCGCTCGCTGAGCACATCTTCGGTCGCGGGCGAGCACGAGGCCGCGCCGGCGCATCCGTTGGGACTGTTGCGCGTGCAAAACGGCTACGTGGTGAGCGCCCCGCGCTGGATCCAGCCGAGTGAGGAAGGCGTCGAGGTCGGCGCGCTGGCAACGGGGGAGGGCGACATCACCGATGTCGGCGACGATGTCTCGGCCCGCCATGCCCATATCTGGTGCGACGATTCTGGCACATGGTTTGTCGAGGACCTGTCATCCACGAACGGCACCGTGGTGGTAAACGGGGCCACGAGCGTGTGTATTCAAGTAGAGCCCGGTCGCTCCGCCCAGCTCAACCCCGGCGACGAGCTCAAACTCGGCGAATCCACCACCTACGCCATCCTCCTTGGTGCCCTCTAGCCGGCAGATAGGGACGCTCCTTTTCTGCCGGCACTTGGGGACACTCCTTGGCGCGTCAGAGCCAGTCGCCCGGGGATGGAGGGGCCATTTTGGCCCTTGGCGGTCACCCAAGGTAAACCTTTACCGCCCGCCTATATTTGCCGAAATTACACTTGACGGCGGGGTACAATAAACCCGCATGCGGATTTCCGTTGCGGGCGCCTCCCATCGCCGGGGCGTGCCCGGGAGCATCCGGCATGCGGCCTTTGCGGCGCTCGGTCATGTGCAAGACAGGTAGCTGGGCCTGCGGTGCGCAAGCGCCCCTCGCCTTGGCATGCCTTCTCTCCACGCCATGCACCTGCTGCCAAGTCCGCCTGCCAGATGATTGGAAGCAACAGCGAAAATCCCATCACGCCAACATCCCGGCGATCGCCGGGGCCTGTATACCTATATGAGAGGAGAGGGGTATATGGCGCGTAAGTTTAAGTCTATGGACGGCAACGAGGCGGCCGCATATGTTTCGTATGCGTACACCGAGGTAGCGGGAATTTATCCCATTACGCCGTCCAGCCCGATGGCCGACCATGTCGACCAGTGGGCGGCCCAGGGTCGCAAGAACATCTTCGGCACCCCGGTCAAGGTCGTCGAGATGGAGTCCGAGGCAGGTGCAGCCGGTACCGTTCACGGTTCGCTGGGCGCCGGTGCTCTGACCACCACCTACACGGCTTCTCAGGGTCTGCTCCTGATGATCCCGAACATGTACAAGATCGCGGGCGAGCAGCTCCCGGGCGTTTTCCACGTCTCCGCGCGTTGCGTCGCTTCGCACGCCCTGAACATCTTTGGCGATCACTCCGACGTCATGGCCTGCCGTCAGACCGGCTTCGCCATGCTCGCCGAGGGCAACGTCCAGGAGGTCATGGACCTCTCGCCGGTGGCTCACCTTGCCGCCATCGAGGGCAAGACCCCGTTCCTTAACTTCTTCGATGGCTTCCGCACCAGCCACGAGATCCAGAAGGTCGCCATGTGGGACTACAAGGATCTTGCCGAGATGTGCGACATGGACGCCGTCCAGGCTTTCCGCGATCACGCGCTCAACCCTGAGCACCCGCATACCCGCGGCAGCCACGAGAACGGCGACATCTTCTTCCAGAACCGCGAGGCCTGCAACAAGGTCTACGACGAGCTTCCCGCCGTCGTCGAGGGCTACATGAAGAAGATCAACGAGAAGCTCGGCACCGATTACGGCCTGTTCAACTACTACGGCGCTCCCGATGCCGATCGCGTCGTCGTGTGCATGGGCTCCTTCTGCGACGTGCTCGAGGAAGTCATCGACTACCTCAACGCTCACGGCGAGAAGGTCGGCCTGGTCAAGGTTCGCCTGTTCCGTCCGTTCTCCATCAAGCACTTTGTCGACGTTCTCCCCGAGACCGTCAAAAAGATTGCCGTCATGGACCGCACCAAGGAGCCGGGTTCCATCGGCGAGCCGCTCTACCAGGACGTCGTCTCCGCTCTCTACGAGGCCGGCAAGACGGGTATCAAGGTCGTCGGCGGCCGTTACGGCCTGGGCAGCAAGGACACGCCTCCCGCGTCCGCGTTCGCTGTCTTCGAGGAGCTCAAGAAGGACGAGCCCAAGCGCGAGTTCACCATCGGCATCGTCGATGACGTGACCAACCTGAGCCTGCCCGAGGCCGAGGATGCGCCCAACACCGCAGCCCCCGGCACCATCGAGTGCAAGTTCTGGGGTCTGGGTGGCGACGGTACCGTCGGCGCCAACAAGAACTCGATCAAGATCATCGGCGACCACACCGACAAGTACGTCCAGGCCTACTTCCAGTACGACTCCAAGAAGACCGGCGGCGTCACCGTCTCGCACCTGCGCTTTGGTGATTCCCCGATCCGTTCGCCGTACTACGTGACCAAGGCCGACTTTGTCGCTTGCCACAACCCCAGCTATATCGTCAAGGGCTTCAAGATGGTCCGCGACGTCAAGCCGGGCGGCACCTTCCTGGTCAACTGCCAGTGGAGCGACGAGGAGTTCGCCGAGCACATGCCCGCCGTGGCCAAGCGCTACATCGCGAACAACAACGTCAACGTCTACCTGATCGACGCTATCGACCTGGCCGCCAAGGTCGGCATGGGCAAGCGCACCAATACGGTGCTCCAGTCCGCCTTCTTCGCGCTGGCCAAGGTCCTGCCCGCCGAGGACGCCCTGCAGTACATGAAGGACGCGGCTACCAAGTCCTACATGAAGAAGGGCCAGGCCATCGTCGATGCCAACCACAAGGCCATCGATGCCGGCGCTACCGCCTTCCGTAAGTTCGAGGTTCCGGCCGACTGGGCTACCGCTGAGGATGCCGCTCCCGTCGAGCTCTCCGAGGAGACCAAGTCTGCCATCGCCCAGCAGGTCAAGAATCTGCTCGAGCCCATCGATCGCATGGATGGCGACAGCCTGCCCGTTTCCGCCTTTGTCGATTGCGCCGACGGCCAGTTTGAGCTGGGCGCCTCCGCATACGAGAAGCGCGGCGTCGCCGTGGTCGTTCCTCACTGGGACGAGACCAAGTGCATCCAGTGCAACCAGTGCGCCTATGTGTGCCCGCATGCCACCATTCGTCCGTTCGCGATGACCGAGGACGAGGCTGCCGCCGCGCCCGAGGCTACCCGCACGCTCGACGCTATGGGCCCCAAGGCCAAGGGCATGAAGTTCACCATGGCCGTCAGCCCGCTCGACTGCATGGGCTGCACCAACTGCGTCAAGGTCTGCCCCAAGGGCGCCCTCGAGATGGTTCCCACCGAGCAGGAGATGGACCAGCAGCCCGTTTGGGACTACATGGTCGAGAACGTCTCCGAGAAGAAGGAGCTCATCGCGGCCAACGTTAAGGGCAGCCAGTTTAAGCAGCCCTACCTGGAGTTCTCTGGCTCCTGCGCCGGCTGCGCCGAGACCGCCTATGCACGTCTGGTGACCCAGGTCGCCGGCGACCGCATGTTCATCTCCAACGCCACCGGCTGCTCCTCCATTTGGGGCAACCCCGCTGCCACCGCTCCTTACTGCAAGGACAAGGACGGTCACGGCCCGGCGTGGAACAACTCCCTGTTCGAGGACAATGCCGAGCACGGTCTGGGCATGGCCGTGGGCTATGAGGCTGTTCAGCACAAGCTGATTGCCGCTACCCAGGACATCATCGCCGCCGATGGTCCGTCCGACGAGCTCAAGGCTGCCGGCCAGGCTTGGATTGACTCTGTCAACGACGCCGAGGCCTCCAAGACCGCTGCCGCTGCCTACGTTGCCGAGCTCGAGAAGTGCGGCTGCGAGGCTTCCAAGGCAATCCTCGCCGACAAGGCTTACCTCACCAAGAAGTCCTTCTGGATCTTCGGCGGCGACGGTTGGGCCTACGACATCGGCTTCGGTGGCCTGGATCACGTCCTGGCTTCCGGCCACAATGTCAACGTCTTTGTCTTCGACACCGAGGTTTACTCCAACACCGGCGGTCAGGCCTCCAAGGCCTCGAACCTGGGCCAGGTTGCTCAGTTCGCCGCTGCCGGTAAGGTGACCAAGAAGAAGTCCCTGGCCGAGATTGCCATGAGCTACGGCTACGTCTACGTGGCGCAGGTCGCCATGGGCGCCAACCCGGCTCAGACCCTCAAGGCCATCCACGAGGCCGAGGCCTACGACGGCCCGTCCCTCATCATCGGCTACAGCCCCTGCGAGATGCACTCCATCAAGAAGGGCGGCATGCAGAACTGCCAGGCCGAGATGAAGAAGGCTGTCGAGTGCGGTTACTGGAACCTCTTCCGCTTCAACCCCGAGGCTGCTGCCGGCAAGAAGTTCTCGCTCGATTCCAAGGAGCCCGCGGGCGGTTATCAGGAGTTCCTGATGAACGAGGCCCGTTACGCTTCGCTGACGCGTTCCTTCCCCGAGCGCGCCGAGGAGCTCTTCAAGGAGAACGAGCAGGCCGCTATGGACCGCTATCAGCACCTGCTGAAGCTCAAGACGGTGTACAACGAGGCTTAAGTCTCCCACCGCAGGATCTGAGGGCTGACCTTCGCGGACGTCCTCGGACATGAAAGAACCCCCGCTGCGCACTACGTGCGGCGGGGGTTCTTTCGTCCTGCGGAGTGTCCGCGAAGGTCAGCCCTCAGATCCTGCTACGACTACGTCCTCAGATTGTGTGGGCTGATGAAGGACGTGGTTGGTGGGGTGCCTTGTCCCGGTCGCTGTTTCGCGGCTTTGCCGCGAAACCACGCGCTGCTTTGGGCATAGAGGGGGACCTAGTTGCGGACCCAGATGGCCTAGAGGGATATGGGTGCAAACGAGAAATCGTTGTTGGGGTCGTCCTTTTCCATAAACTCATCGAGGCAGAATGTCATATAGATTGGAACGTACAGAACCTTGCCCTCTTTGCTGAGGTTCTCGTGGCTTAGCACAACGGCCTCGGGGATTTTGTACTCGCTCACGCTCATCAGACGGTCGAGGGCCGCATGGGCTCGAACCTTCTTGCCCGATTTGACCTCGATTGGGACAACGTGCCCGCGAGTGCCTTCGATCACAAAGTCAACTTCGCCGACCTCGCGTGTCTGGTAGTACCATGCATCAGTTCCAAGGGCGACAAGCTCCTGCGCGACCACGTTCTCATAGAGACCGCCGAGGTTGGGGGTTTTCATATCAAGGTAGACAGCGCGTGCCGTGCTGCCGGGATACCGTGATGCGAGCATGCCTGTATCAGACTCGTATAGTTTAAAGGCGGTCGCCTTCTCTGTCCTCTTAAGAGGACTCCGGGCCTCCGTCACCTGGGCGACCATCAAACCGACGCCCGCGTTCACCAGCCATAGGAAATCCTGCTCGTATTTTTGAAGGCGAGCCCCCTCGCCCAGGGATGAAACAACAAAGCGATGGGACTCCGCCTCAAGCTGAACGGGAATTTGTTCGAAAATCGCGCGAACGTTAAACGCTCGAGTCGATGCATATTTAGAGATATCGCTTTTGTACTGATCGACCAGCTGAATTTGAAGCTCACGCGTCCTCACGAGTGAATAACCCGAATCGATATAGTTCTGTACGACCTCCGGCATGCCGCCGCAAACGATATAAGCTCTAAAGTTTTTGAGCATCGCCTCATGAATATAGTTTTCGACGGGACGCCTCTCGACAAGGCAGCTGCGGATGTCTGCAAGCACATTCTCGCTGATGCTGTTTGCCCAACAAAACTCTTCAAAATCCATTGGCCGCATAACAATGTGCTCGACATACCCCACCGGGAAAGAAGAGATCCCCTTAAACTCAGTCCCAAGCATAGACCCCGAGAAGACATAGCTAAAGCGCCCGTCCTCGACCAGCGCCTTCATGAGCGTGACGATCTGCGGATACTCCTGTATTTCATCGACAAAGATAAGCGTATCTCCCTCAACAAGCGGTGCATCCGCAAGAAGGGCCACGCGGTTGATAAAGTCAACGGCGTTCTTAGCGCCAATGAGCACATCTCTTGCCTCGGTATCGAGCAGCAAATTGGCCTCAAAATACGACGCGTAGTTGTCTTTACCAAACGCGCGAATTGCATAGCTCTTGCCAATCTGACGCGCACCGGTAACAAGCAAAGCCTTATGAGAGTTATTTTTCCAGTTCAAAAGCCTATTAGTGACCTTACGGCGTAGCATTAAAACCCCCAAATGACAAAAATTGGCAAATAGATTTGCCCTAATCATACAAAAATTGGCAGATAGATTTGGCCCAAATCATACAAAAATTGGCAAATAGCAAAGCTCACTTAGGCCTCAAAGCCAGCGAGCCAGCACGGTATTTTGCGAAAACGCTGGGGACGCCGTTAGCGTTCTCGGCTGCTTGGGTGGGCAGGAGCGAAAGTGCGTCAGCGGCGTTCATGCAATACCCGACGGTAAAGTTCTATACTGCAAACTCACAGTCGCTTGCCGCAAAGTGAAGCGCGATTGGCTATCCCTTTTGTTGGATGAAAAGCCCCGTGTTATTGCAGGGGTGCATACTTGTCTTGCAAGTGCATAGAATCTCGTATAGTGCGAGTAAATAGTTGCAGTGTCCGTTATGTGTTTAGCAAAGATATAGTTTGCATAATCCAGCCTAATCTCTGCTCTAATTAAATAAAGTCGCACGTAGATGACGTAAACATGTGTGAGCTGGGCTTCTTTACGCTGAGCGGGTAAAAACGACCGTTCACCGTTAAACTATTTTCAAAATGAATAAAATGAGCGATAAAGAGAATATAAACCTTAATAAACTCGCGTATTGCACGGACGCGGGTTATTAATGGGTTGTAGGCCTTTTACAGAAAGGATTCCAGCAATGTCTAAGCCTCTTGGCAAGCCCGATCGTATTGTCGTCGCCCTCGGCGGCAACGCCCTCGGCAACAACCCCGTCGAGCAGATCCAGGCCGTGAGCAACACCGCCCACGCTCTCCTTGGTCTTATCGAGCAGGGTAACGAGATCATCATCACCCACGGCAACGGCCCGCAGGTCGGCATGATCCAGAACGCCTTCGCCGCTGCCCACGACGCCATCGGCACCCCCGAGATGCCGCTGCCCGAGTGCGGCGCCATGTCCCAGGGCTACATTGGCTATCACCTGCAGCAGGGCATCGGCCGCGAGATGCACAAGCGCTACAAGCGTTGGCACGCCGCCACCGTCGTCACCCAGATTGAGTGCGACCCGGATGATCCCGCGTTCAAGAACCCGACCAAGCCGATCGGCCCCTTCTACACCGAGGAGCAGGCCAAGGAGTTCATGGCCGAGGATCCTTCCAAGGTCTTCGTCGAGGATTCCGGCCGCGGCTGGCGTCGCGTTGTCGCTTCCCCTGATCCCAAGAAGATCGTCGAGGCTGACTCCATCCTCAACCTGCTCGACAACGAGTTCATCGTCATCGCCTGCGGTGGCGGCGGCATCCCCGTCGTCCGCGACTACGAGAACAAGGGCTGCTACAAGGGCGTTCCCGCCGTTATCGACAAGGACCTGGGCGGCGAGCTGCTGGCCGAGGACTGCGATGCCGACGTCCTGTTCCTGCTGACCGCCGTCGAGCATGTCGCCATCAACTTCGGCAAGCCCAACCAGGAGGAGCTCGAGGACCTCACCGCCGACGAGGCCGAGCGCCTGGCCGACGAGGGCCAGTTCGGCAAGGGTTCCATGGAGCCCAAAGTCCGCGCCGCCATCAAGTTCGCCCGCTCCCGCAAGGGCCGCACCTGCATCATCGGCGCCCTGGACAAGGCCGCCGAGACCATGGCCGGCCTCTCCGGTACCCGCATCCACGAGTAGCCTCTACTCTGTTGCCTCTCCCGTGGGCGCCAGGCAAGACGCCCACAAACTAGCCTCTCTTCATGAGCCCCGCAGTCCGCTCCGGCTGCGGGGCTTTTGCTATTCACCTAGTCATTGGGGACAAACCCGGCACTTGGGGACGGTCCTTTCCTGCCGGCAGCTTGGGACAGTCCTTAATAGCCATTGGGGACGTTCTTAAACGACTAGTCAAACAACAACGTTCACAACGACTACTCATTTAAGTCTGTCCCCAATGACTGCCCAATGGCTGGGAAGGCGCATCCCACACCGACGCATTGCCTTCGGGCCCTCTCCCCAGGCTCTCCATAGCTCAGCTGGACTCCCCGCAACCTGTTCCGAGTTGGCGGAACGAGCGCGACGTGGAGTGTCATTCTTTACCGCGTTAGACTAGACGCAGGGAAAGGAGGAGGACATGGATGCTCGCGTCAAGCAGCTTGTAAATATGATCGAGGACGCTCAGCCTGTCGCTGTCGCGGTACTTGCCAAGCGTCTCGAGGTAAGCGAGCGCGCCGTGAGAAACTATATCCATCGCGCAAACGACAACCTTGCAGGGGTTGCACGCATCGTTGGCAGCAAGGGGCAGTATCGTATCGATGTTGCACGTGCAGATGAGCTTGCTCGCTTGCTAGACGGTGCGGCTCTGGCCCATCCGGGCATTCCTGATACGCGCGACGGCCGTGTGTCCTTCCTTCTTAACGACCTCCTCATGCGGTCCCAGTGGGTGACGATTGAGGAGTATGCGGATTTACTCTACGTTTCGGCGCGAACTCTGTCCAATGACATGCGTCTGGTAGAGCAGAAACTCGCCCAATTTGACTTAACGCTCGAAAAGCGCCCACGCTACGGAATCCGCGTTGCGGGCGGGGAGTCACAACGGCGCCTGTGCCTGGCCTCGCTGGTGAGGCCCGTGTTGCCCGACACCGACGATGCAAAGCTCGCCGAGCGCCTGCGGGCCATCGCCGCATGTGTGGACGATGCCCTGACGGCCTCGCCCGTCACGGTGAGCTCGCTGGCATCCCGCAATCTCATCATGCATCTTTACATTGCTCTTGGCCGCATCGAGCAGGGCTGCTATGTCCCAGCTGCAGAATCGGACGTTCAAAAACTGGAGGGAACGCGCGAATACGCCGCGGCTTTCCAGATTGCCGCAAACATCAAGGATGCCCTGGGCGTGAGCATGCCCCGAGAAGAGGTTGCCTTTATCGCAATCCATTTGCTCGGCAGGGGCACGGGCGTGCCCGAGAAGGGCTCTGCCGTTATCTCGGACGAGATGTGGGAGATTGCTTCCGAGATGGTACGTGCGGTCAACGATGAGTTTAGGTTTGACTTTAGCGGCGATCTTGAACTTCGCATGAACCTTGCTCGGCATATCGGCCCTCTGGGCTATCGCCTTGAATATCACATGCATATGGATAACCCCATGCTGCCCGATATCAAGACGAGGTTTCCGTTGGCCTATTCGATGGCAGCTGGCACCTCGCAGGTACTCGAGCGTCATTTTGGCAGCCAGCCCTCTGATGAAGAGCTCGGCTACATCGCCATGGCATTTGCCCTGGCCCTCGAGCAGCAAGCCGACCAGCCGCGTCGCAAGCGCATCCTGATCGTGTGCGCCTCGGGAGCGGGAAGCGCCCGTATGCTCGAGCACCAGTACCGCAAGCAGTTTGGCATGTATATCGATTCGATTGAGACATGCGATGTCGCCCGCGTGGGAACGTTCGATTTTTCGCACATCGACTACGTGTTCACAACGGTGCCGCTCAACGTCAAGTTGCCCGTGCCCGTCCGCGAGGCCGATTTCTTCTTGGAGACGAGCGATGTCAACGCTATCCGCAAGGTGCTGAGCGACGACACTGCGCAATCGGACTCCGTAAGCTCTTTCTTTAGCCGTGCCCTGTTCTTCAACCGCGTTGAGGCGCCGTCGAAGCAGGCCGTTCTCCGATATCTCTCCGAGCGCGCCGTCGAGAGCGGCCGTGTCGATGCCCAGTTTGCCCAAGAGGTCGCCGAGCGCGAGAGCGCGAGTGCCACCTCGTTTGGCAATGGGGTAGCCATGCCCCATGGGATGCATCCCTTGAGCGCCGAGGCCTTTGTTACCGTGGGCCTGCTCGAACATCCCATTCTTTGGGACGAATACGGCCATGAGGTCGATATCGTCTTTATGGTGTCGTTTGCTCGGTCGGGCGGCGATGAGGCGCGGATCTTGAGCTCACTGCTCGCCGAGATCTTTATGGACCGCCAGGGGGTCGAGCGCCTACGCGAGCGCCGGTCCTGGCATGAGCTGATGGCGCTTGTGCAAGCGCATACGGCTTAAGACTTCTTTTGTCGATAACCCTGTCTGTCTACCTGCAATAAACCTCGAGGATTGCGGGCGGGAGATAGGCGTTTCGAATATTCAAGTACAAACCAAAAATCACGGGAGAGGAGACCGTTATGGACGATCAGGGAACCGAGATGGTTTCGTTTCAGCTGGTCGCTGCAGCGGGAGAGGCACGCAGCCTTGCCTTCGAAGCCCTTGAAAAGGCAAAAGCGGGGGATTTTGACGCCGCCGCCAAACTCATGAAGCAGTCAAAGGATGCGGGAATCAAGGCTCACCACATCCAAACGCAGCTGCTTTCGACTGAGGCAGCGGGCGAGCATCTGTCGGTGGATGTGTTGCTGGTCCATGCTCAGGACCACCTCATGTGCTCCATGCTTGCTCAGGAGCTCGTGCAGGAGCTGATCTGCCTGTATGAGTGCACTGCAACCAAGAACGCCTAGCGGCGTGCGGTGACTATCCAACCAATCAATGCGAAGGGAATCCCTTATGAAGATCCTTCTTGTTTGCGCAGCGGGTCGTCTACAAGCATTCTGATGAAGAAACTCGAGAAATATGCGGAGCAAAACGGCATCGAGCTCGATATCGATGCGGTGGGTATCGGCGAGTATCAGGAGACGTGCGCCAATTATGACGTGCTGCTCTTGGGGCCGCAGGTGTCCTACCAGCTCAACACCGTCAAGCAGGGGAGCGGTAAGCCGACCGCGGTCATCCCCGCACAGGACTACGGCATGGGCAACGCCGCCAACGTGCTGGCACTCGCCCAGTCGCTGTTGGGTTAGGAGGCAACCATGGAGAAGTTCATGACCCTGCTTCAGGAAAAACTGACCCCTATCGCCAATTTCTGCGGCACCGAGCGCCACTTTGCCTCCATGCAAAAGGGCTTTATGAGCGCGATCAGCTTCATCTTGGTATCTGCCGTCTTTATGATCCTCGCCAACCCGCCGGTCACGGCCGACCTGGTGGCGCAGGGCGGGTTCTGGTCCGTCTTTGGCCCTTGGCTCGATTTTGCGACGGCCAATAAGCTCACGCTGCTCATCCCCTTCAATATGACGATGGGCATACTGTCGGTGATCGTGACGTTCGCAATCGCCTATAACCTGGCGGGCACCTACAAGATGCCCAAGCTTAACGCCGGCATGACCTCGCTGGTGATGTTCCTGATCGCCGCGGCGCCGTCGTCCTACTACCAGCTTGCTGACGAGTCCGTGCTCCAGGCGGTCCCCTGCACCTATCTGGGTGCGCAGGGCCTGTTTACCGCCATCATCGTTGCCTTGGTCTCCGTCGAGGTCACGCGCTTCTGCCAGACCAAGGGCATCACCATCAAGATGCCCGATGGCGTGCCGCCGTTTTTGTCCGAAACCTTTGGCGCCATCGTACCTATGCTCGCCAACATCCTCATCTTCTTTGGCGGCAACCTGCTGATCCAGATGATCGATCCCGCGCTGTCCATCCCCTCGGTTATCGAGAAGCTGCTCGCTGCCCCGCTTTCCGTCGCAGTTGACTCTGTGCCCGGCGCACTGCTTATCTGCTTCATGACGCTGCTGTTTTGGTGCTTTGGCGTCCACGGCAACATGATCGTAATGCCCATCACCGCCCCGGTCTCGCTTGCCGCCTTTGCCGCCAACGCCTCGCTCTATGCTGCCGGGCAGCCGCTTGAGTTCCACCCGGTGCTCATGTCGTTGGCCATCAACCTCATCGGCGGCACGGGTAATACGTTCTCTTTTGTGGCGCTCTGCGCGTTTAGGGCAAAGTCGCAGCAGCTCAAGGCATTTGGCAGGGCATCGATCGTGCCGAGCTTCTTCCGTATCTCCGAGCCCGCGATCTTCGGCGCGCCCATCATCTTCAACCCGATCCTCATGATTCCGTTTGTGCTAGGCGGCATGATCTCGGCCCTGCTGTATTGGGGTGCGGTCTCACTGGGTCTTGTCTCTAACTTCTACATCTTGGTGAGCGGCACGTTCCCCATCTTCGTTCAGGGCTTTGTCCAGTGCCTCGACCCGCGCATCTGGGTGTTTACGATCGTTTTGATCGTGGTCATGGCTGTGGTCTGGTACCCGTTCTTTAAGGTGTACGATAACCAGCTCCTGGCTCAGGAGCAGGAGAACGCCGCGGCAGCTTCTGCCGAGGATGCTGAGTAGCATGAGTTACTTTGACAGAACGTCTGCCGCCGGTATGCCCGAGGGCTTTTTGTGGGGTGGTGCCCTCGCCGCCAACCAGGCCGAAGGGGGCTGGAACGAGGGCGGCCGCGGCATGTCGCACTCCGACCTGATCCCACAGGGTTCCGACCGCTGGGATGTAATGTTTGGCAGGCAAAAGCCCGTGGACGATCCGGACAGGCAGTATCCATGCCGCTGGGGCAACGACTTCTTCCATCATTGGCACGAGGATGTCGAGCTCTTTGCCGAGATGGGCTTTAAGTGCCTGCGTCTTTCAATTTGCTGGAGCCGTATTTTTCCCACAGGGATGGAGACCGAGCCCAACGGCGAGGGCTTGGAGTTTTACCGTCAGGTATTCGAGGCGCTGCGCGAGCATGGAATCGAGCCGCTTGTGACGCTGTCGCACTACGACTATCCGTTGGCTCTGGTCGAGCGCTATGGTGGCTGGCAAAGCCGAGAGATGATCGAGCGGTATGCGCACTACGTCGAGACCGTCGGACGCGCGTACCAGGGCCTCGTGCGTTATTGGCTTACGTTCAACGAGATCAACAGCGTGGCGCTGTCCTATCTCAACGCGGGTGTCACGCTCGAGGGTGAGCGTGACCGTGCAGCCGTGACCGCGGCGTTCTCGCACCATATGTTTATGGCGAGCGCTCGCGCTGTCGAGATTCTGCACAAGATCGATCCCGCAAACAAGGTGGGTTGCATGGTCGCTGCCGGTGCGACCTATCCGTACCGTTGTGCGCCCGAGGACGTATGGCTTGCGTATGAGGAGGACCGCGGCCGCTACTTCTACACAGACGTGATGGCTGCGGGCGCCTATCCTGCTTGGAAGCTGCGTACACTCGAGAAAGAGGGTGTTCACGTGCCCTTTGAGCCGGGCGATACGGAGTATCTGGCAGAGCATACGGTCGACTTCATCTCGTTCTCGTACTATTGCTCGCGCTTGGTGTGCGCCGATGATCAGGTGATCGCCGAGAAGGCGGAGGGCAACGTGTTCCCGACGTTGCGCAATCCGTACCTCAAGGATAAAGAGACTGCCTGGAAGTGGCAGATCGATGCGCTGGGTTTGCGCGTGACGCTTGCCGGCTACCACGATCGTTACCATCTTCCGCTCTTTATCGCCGAGAACGGTGTGGGCGGACTCGATGCGCTGGAAGACGGCAAAGTCCACGATGCGTATCATATTGATTACCTGCGAAGGCATATTCTTGCGCTGCGCGATGCAATTGTCGAGGACGGTGTTGACCTGATGGGATACACGCCGTGGGGCTGTATCGATTTGGTGTCGGCCTCGACGGGGCAGATGAAGAAGCGCTATGGCTTTGTTTATGTCGATGCCGATGATACGGGCAAAGGCACGTTCGATCGCTACCGAAAGGACAGCTTCTGCTGGTATCAAAAGGTCATTGCATCAAATGGCGAGGACTTGAGTTAACCCTTGCAAGCCTGCTGCCCCCGTGGCCCGTTTCGGCCGCGGGGGCTTTTGCTATTTACCTAGTCCCCGATGAGACCCTCATTCTGTGGGTAGTCATTGGGGACGTTCTTAAAAGACTAGTCATTTAAGTCTGTCCCCAATGACTGCGGAAACCCGGCACTTGGGGACGTTCCTTTTCTGCTGGCAGCTTGGAACAGTCCTTAAAGCCCGCATCAATCAACTGCGGAAAGCGCATCCCAGAATGAGCGTCCAACATGGGACATAGTTTCCCTTGAGGGCCTCAACCGGAAAATGCATCCCGGAATGTTGCCGGAAAGTGGAACGTAGTTTCCCAAACGGGCCGCTAACGGAAAGTGCATCCCGCTATTGAGCTCCAAAATGGGATGCGCTTTCCGTGTCGGCAGTTCCGGGCAGCCTGGGACCACTCATTTAAGTCTGTCCCCAATGAGTGCCCAATGACTAGTAGTAGGCCCACATGGCTTCGACTTCGTTGAGGACCTCTACAACGCCCCAGCGGCGGGCGCTGCGGCTGGCCGAGTTGGGATCGAAGACTTCAATCTGGTCGGCGTCGTCAATACCGTAAAGTACAATGTAGTGGCCTACGTTAGTAAACGTGCCCGGCCGAACGGCGGCGATGACGGGCGCTCCCGAACGCAGCGCCTGAGTCATCGAGTCGCGATCGTTATGGAGTTCCGTTCCGTTAAGTCCCAACTGCCACGCCCCGCTCGTCATAAACGACCATTCGGTTGCACCGGTGGGGGCGTAATTGCCCGCCTCAGAAAGCGCGCACATATCGACGGGGGTCATATCGGTGCGTCCCGTCTTAAAGATATAGACCATGGTGAGGCACGTAGGCCCGCAGGCATTTTGGCGGATGGTGCCGCCGGCGTAAGGCAGCTCCGACCACGCAGGGTCGATCTGATAGATATGGGGCATCGTGCCGGCTTGCCATTGCGAGCGCGGGGTCGAAAAGGCGAAAGAATAACCGGGCGCGACGGGGGCCTTGAGCAGTTTGTCCTCGGCGGTGGGCTCGAGACCGGCCGAGCCGTGGGACATACAGGAGCTCATAAGCACAAAGACCAGACAGGTGAGGATAGAGCACAGCGCGAGGCGAAGCCGACGAGCCGGCAGGGCGGGGGCATTCGCGTGCGATGTCGAGCGGTAAGGCTTGCCGTCGCGTCCGCCTTGGGGAAGCGAAAAGAAGCGGTTGATATGGATGCCGGGCTGACGTGCGCCGTTGCGGCGCAGTTGCGGAACCTCGGCCTGGCGCTGTCGAGTGCGCGCGCCCAAGCGGCTGTCTTGCTGTGCGCTTGGGCCCGTGCTAGGACGGCCACTCTGCCGTGTTCTGCTTGTCTGCTGCCGAGACGAAGGCCTGGGTTGCTCTTGAGGGCGTTGCGGATTGCTGCTCGTGGCACTTCTGGGCGTCGGCGTGGTACGGCCAGCAAGGCGAACGCTTTGTCGCCGTTGATCACCGTCGTTGTATCCGTATGCCATTCGTACCGCCTTGTCTCATGTATAACCTGTCTATCCTACAAAAAAGATGTGCAACAAATGGGTCTGCGCGTCAAAAGCTCGGTAAACGGTACGAAAGGCGCAAAACGCACAGCCTCAAAAACATCTCTCTATGCGCCCGATGAGCGTACGCCCGTTGGGCGGGCGGCAACAATGAGCGGCAAACCGTGCCGTTCGTCCCAAAAACGGTGCCGCTCGTTTTGCAGTTCTGCCTTCGGTCGAGCTGCGAGCGGCGCTGCTGCGCCAAGGCCGTATCTTAAAGCCATGGAATAAAAGCGCGCGGCAAAACGGACCGCGCAAGGGGTGACGCCAGGGGGCGTCAAAAAGGAAAGGAGGGGAACAATGGCGGACAAGAACGCAGAAGTTGCAGTCGAGGACAACGGCGGCATGAAGAAAACGCTTTCGCTCTGGAACTTCTTCACCATCGGTTTCGGTGCCATCATCGGTACCGGTTGGGTTCTGCAGGTCGGCGACTGGATGGTCGTGGGCGGCGGTCCCGTTCCCGCTATGATCGCATTCCTCTTGGGTGCAATCTTCCTCGTGCCCGTCGGAGCTGTTTTCGGTGAGCTCACGGCTGCTATCCCCATCTCGGGCGGCATCGTCGAGTATGTCGATCGTAGCTTTGGCCGTACGATGAGCTACATCACCGGCTGGCTCCTGGCCCTGGGCAACGGCATCCTGTGCCCGTGGGAGGCCATCGCCATCTCGACCCTCGTGTCCGAGATGTTCGGCAGCCTGCCCGGCCTTGAGTGGCTGCGCGCCGTCAAGCTCTACACCATCCTGGGCGCCGACGTTTACCTGTTCCCGACGCTAATCGCGCTCGGCTTTGCAACCTACGTCATCTTCCTCAACTTCCGCGGTGCCAGCTCGGCCGCCAAGCTGCAGGCCTTCCTGACCAAGGCCCTGCTCTGCGGCATGCTGCTCGCCATGGGCGTCTCGCTGTTCACCGGCTCGCCGGACAACGCCATGCCCGTGTTCTCCCAGGTCACCGGTGCTGGCGGCGGCAAGCCCGCTACCGAGGGCACCAGCCTGTTCGCAGGCATCGTTTCGGTCCTGGTTCTGACCCCGTTCTTCTACGCCGGCTTCGACACCATTCCTCAGCAGGCTGAGGAAGCAGCCGAGGGCCTCAACTGGAACAAGTTCGGTAAGATCATCTCCTTGGCTCTGCTGGCCGCCGGCGGCTTCTACATGGTCTGCATCTACTCGTTCGGCACCATCCTCGACTGGCATGAGTTTGTTAAGAGCCCGGTTCCCGCGCTTGCCTGCCTCAAGGGCATCAACATGCTCCTGTACCTGGCCATGCTCGTCATCGCCACGCTTGGACCCATGGGCCCGATGAACTCCTTCTACGGCGCCACGAGCCGCATCATGCTCGCCATGGGCCGCAAGGGTCAGCTGCCCGAGAAGTTCGCCGAGGTCGATCCCAAGTCCGGCGCTCCCAAGCTCGCCTGCGTCGTTCTGGGCGTCATCACCGTCGTCGGTCCGTTCCTGGGCAAGAACATGCTCATCCCTCTGACCAACGTGTCGGCCCTCGCCTTCATCTTCTCCTGCGGCATGGTCGCCCTCGCTTGCCTGCGTATGCGCTTCACCGAGCCCGACCTGCCTCGTCCCTACGAGGTGCCCGGCGGCAAGTTTGGCATCAGCCTCGCTATCGTTGCCTGCGGCACCATCATTGGCCTGCTCGTGATCCCGTTCTCTCCCGCCTCCCTCAACATGGTGGAGTGGAGCATCGTGATCGGCTGGCTGGCTGTTGGCCTGGCCCTCATGGCCTTCACCAATTCCCGCAAAAAATAACGCCTAGCCGGGGCGGATCGGGTGCGCGGGGCCCTCTCTCCCGCGCACCGAACCCGGCACCACTTGGGTAGTTTTGTGAGGCCTTAACCCAACGCGGCCTCGCCCACTATATGGATCCATAAGGAGGAACCATGTCCACTAAGTATGCAATCGTTGGCGGCAAGCTCATCGACGGTACCGGTGCCGAGCCGGTCGAGAACTCCCTCGTTCTCGTCGACGACAATGGCAAGATCGAGTACGCCGGTGTCATGCAGGACCTTCCCGAGGGCGTTGAGGTTATCGACGCCGCCGGCAAGACCGTCCTTCCCGGCCTGATCGACACCCACCTGCACTTCTCGGGCAACCTGACCGACGATGACACCGACTGGGTCATGCAGCCGCTCCTCGAGAAGCAGGCCGTCGCCGTCAAGCAGGCCTACGACTGCCTCACCCACGGTCTCACCACCGTCTGCGAGATCGGTCGCTTTGGTATCCAGATCCGCGACTGCATCGACAAGGGCGTCTTCAAGGGCCCGCGCGTTCTGGCAACCGGCCTTGGCTTCTGCCGCGTTGCCGGCCACGGCGACTCCCACCACTGCAGCCAGGAGCTCAACAAGGAATCGCACCCCTGGGGCGATCAGGTCGACGGTCCTTGGGATCTGCGTAAGGCCGTCCGTCGTCGCCTGCGCGAGAACCCCGATGCCATCAAGATCTGGGCTACCGGTGGCGGCATCTGGCGCTGGGACTCCGGCCGCGACCAGCACTACTGCTCCGAGGAGATCCAGGCCGTGGTCGAAGAGGCAAAGATGGTCGGCATCCCCGTGTGGAGCCACTGCTACAACAACCACGCCGCTGCCTACGATTCCGTTCGCTTTGGCTGCGAGCAGTTGATTCACGGCTTCGATATCGATGAGCGCACCATGGACCTCATGGCCGAGCAGGGCACCTTCTTCACCCCGACGATCGCCTTCCTGCCCACTTGGTACGCCACCTATCCGCCCGTCTACGTCCCCGAGCTGCACGACAAGTACGAGGGCACCCTGGTCGAGAAGGAGCTGCAGCGCAACTACGACTGCCTGCGCGAGGCCAAGAAGCGCGGCGTCGTCATGACGATCGGCTCCGACTCCTTCTCCTTCGTCACCCCGTACGGCACCTGCTCTATCGAGGAGATGTACGAGTTCGTCGACAAGATCGGCTTCACCCCGGTCGAGACCATCACCTGCGCCACCCTCAACGGTGCCAAGATGTGCCACATCGAGGACGAGACCGGTTCCATCGAGGCCGGCAAGTGCGCCGACCTGCTGGTCGTCAACGGTGACGTCGCCGCCGACATCCACGTGCTCAACACCGACAACATGGACGTCATCATGAAGGACGGCTGGATTGTCGAGGCTGGCACCTTCGGCGAGGCAAACAAGTACAGCGCCTAAGCTACCGTTCATCGATGGCTTGATGTAAAACACAGTATTTGATTGCATAATGCAATGGAGAGGGTCGCTTGCGGCCCTCTTTATTGCTATGGGGTGCGTCAGTAAGAAGGAGATGACGGTGGATCTCAATAGGGTGATTCTGGGCAAGAGCTACAACTCTACCAAGGTCTTTCGTACCGCTCAGCATGTGGTTCAAGCCATCTTGCTCGGTATTGTCGTTCCGCTGCTTATCCTGCTGCTCATCTGGGATCTAACCGATAATCCCAATCCTGTTCCGGCCGTTGTCGTCATTGCCGGCTTGGTCATGCTGTGCTTCTTCTTCTCGTACGTCTTTGTCGTTCCCGACGACCTCACATCGAGCGCAACCGACCGCACGCTCGCCATCGCGTCGAAAATATTCGCCTACACGTCGCGCGGCCTTACGCCCGAAGCTGCCCTGGGTGCCTCTAAGATCATCCTGTCCGAAACTATCGCCTCTGCCATCTGCTTTACCGACGGCAAGCAGGTGTTGGCAAGCTGGGGTGAGGACTCGGCAAAATGCCCCGCGGGCACCCCGGTGGTACTGCGGACTACGCTCAACGTGATCAACAGCGGTGAGCAAAGCGTTTTCTCGCGCGATGCCTCGACCGAGACAGGTGGCTACTTTCCGCGCCTGCGCGCCGGTATTGTCGCACCGCTTACTGTGCGCGGGCATTGCGTGGGCACGCTCGAGCTGTATTATCCCCGTCTGAGCAGCATCGATATGCGCCAGACGGCGCTTGCCTCGGGCTTTGCCGACCTCATTTCCACGCAGCTTGCGAGCTTTGAGCTCGAGCGCCAGGACGAGCTTACGGCCCGCGTGGAGCTGCGCGCCTTGCAATCGCAGGTCGATCCTCATTTTCTGTTTAACACCATCAGCACCATTGTGTCGCTCGTACGTACCGAGCCGGACAAGGCCAGGTCGCTGCTCATCGACTTTTCCAATTACTACCGTCAGACGCTTTCTGATTCCGATACCCTCACAACGCTCGAGCACGAGGTGGAACAGGGCACTCGCTATATCAATCTTATGCAGGCTCGTTATGGCGACGGCCGTCTGCGCGTCTCGGTCGATATCGACTTTGAGGTGCGCGATTGCATGGTGCCGCCGTTTATCTTGCAGCCGTTGCTCGAAAACTGCATCAAGCACGCGCAGCGCGAGACCGAGCCGCTTTCTATTCATGTTAGGGCTTTCGAGACCGATGACGGTTTGGAGATCATCGTCGAGGATGACGGCATCGGTATGAGCGAAGAGGTCTGCGCGCATCTGTTTGAGCAACATCGCCGAGAGGAGCCCGAGAGCATTACCGCCGACGGCTCCGTCAAGCGAGGTTGCGGCCTGGCGCTCTTCAACGTGCTTCAGCGCATCCATTTCTTTTACGGAGAAGATTCCGGCATGCGCGTGAAGTCCCAGGAGGGCGTGGGAACGCAGGTCATCGTCGAGCTGAACGGCGAGCCGCATGAGCCGGCGCCGTTGACGGCGTAGCACGCGGTTGGATTGAGAGAAAAAGAGGGGAAGCACATATGTCCGAAGGCTGGAACATCTTGGTGGTTGATGACGAGCCCCCAATTAGGGCTGAACTACGCTATCTGTTGGAAAAGGATACGCGTGTGGGCCAGATTGCCGAGGCGGGCAATGTCACCGAAGCCGTAGAGTCGATTCTGTCGAACAAGCCCGACGTGTTGTTTTTAGACATTACCATGCCCGGTCGCTCGGGAATTGAGCTTGCCGAGACGCTGCAGAACCTAAAGACGCCGCCGGTCGTGGTGTTTGTGACGGCGTTTGCCGAGTATGCGGCTGATGCCTATAACCTCGATGCCGTCGATTATGTCGTCAAGCCGGTTGAGGACGCACGCCTGTCAAAGGCACTCGACAAGATCGAGGCGGCCTTGGGTGTCCGTCGTGTTATCCACGCTCCGCGCCAGCCTTTGCGTCTGACGGTGGACCGCGGGGGCAAAAAGGTGTTCATTCCCGCCGCAGACGTCTGCTACTTTGAGGCGCGCGCCGATTTTTGCAACGCCATCTGCGCCGAGGGAACGTACCTGATCAATGAGTCGATCTCTTCGCTCGAGCGTCGCTTGGATTCCGAGGGCTTTATTCGCGTTCATCGCAGCTACCTGGTCAATTTGGAAGACGTGCACAATGTTGAGATTGGCTCCACGGGGTTGATGGAGCTCAGGCTCGACCGCGTGAGCTCGACGGTGCCCGTGTCCCGCCGTCGCGCTGCCGAGGTTAAAGCACACTTGGGGCTTGCGTAAGAGGCTTGCGTGTCGTCGTTTACCATCGCAGGTTTGGCATGGGCGCGCGGTGGGCATAATGGGTGGCATCGAATGAAATCGAAAGGATCATTATGCCCGCGCTTATCACCCATCATCTGTTTGGCGAGGAAAGCATCGACCGTCTTCCGCAGGGCGTCATCACGTCCGATGAAGAGCGCATTGCCTTTATCTTGGGCAACCAAGGCCCCGACCCGTTTTTCTTTCACATTCTGACACCGCGTGTTTCCGACTGCACGCTGCTGGCGCAGGTCATGCATCGGTCGCGCATGTCTCGCCAGTTCGCGTGCCTGCGCGACGGCGTGTCGCATCTGCTGCCGCGCGACGCCAGCTTGGGTCGTGCCTTTGCGCTGGGCCTGCTGTCTCATTACGTGCTCGACCGCAACGCCCACCCCTTTGTCTATGAGCAGCAGTTTGGCATCGTGGAGTCCGATTCAGAGCTTGAGGATTCGAGCAGTCAGGTCCATGCCGTGATCGAGAGCGACCTGGATGTACTGATGCTGCAGCTTAAACGCGATGGCGCTACGGTTGACGATTACCCGCCGGCGGGCGAGATCGTCACCACCGATCGCATCAATCGCGTGGCCGGCGTGCTGATGAGCTATGTTGCCGGACGCGTGTACGGCATTGACATTCCGGCGGGGGAGTACGGTGCTGCCGTTGCCAATATGCAGCGACTTTACCGCGCGATTGAGCCGGCCGGCTCCGCAAAGACGCGCGCGATCTCGCTGGTTGAGGGCTTGGTGCACGACTACTCGCTGCTCGACGGCCTTGCCCATCGCGTGACGACGGAGCTGCCCGAGCGCACCGGTAACCTGGGCCATCTGACATGGAAGAATCCCTTTACCGACGAGGTCTCGAACGAGAGTTTCCCCGAGGTCTTTGATCGCGCGCTGGTCGATTACGAGTGCACGGTCGCACGTTTTATCGAGACCGGCGACATGGACGCCGTGACCGGCCACATCAACTACAGCGGTCGCGTGCTCGAAGCCGATGAGGAGTTCGACCGCGAGGAATAGGGCCCGTGAGTGCCCCTTTGCCGAATCCTTACCGGCGGTTCTGGACAATTGGGGTACGATGAACTAACTGCATATCGGGCGAATACGAAGGGTCCCTGTCCATGAAATACACCAAGCTCGAGCGTAACTGGGTTATGTATGATGTGGGCAATTCGGCCCTCGTGCTGCTCAATACCTCGGTGGTGCCCATTTACTTTAACGCCATCAATACCGGCGCTTCCTCGGCCGACCTGGTGGTCGCCTGGGGCAATGCGCAGACGATCGCCTCGCTGGTCATCGCCATGCTCATGCCCATTCTGGGCGCACTTGCCGACTACGCCGGCAACAAGATCAAGTTCTTCTTGGGCTTCTTCCTCACGGGCCTGGTGCTTTGCCTGGCGCAGGCTATCCCAATGTCCGCCATGGCATTTTTGACCGTGTACGTGCTGTGCACCATCGGCCTTAACTCTTCTATGACGTTCTACGACGCCATGCTGCCCGACATTACCACCGACGAGCGCATGGACGCCGTGTCCAGCTCGGGCTATGCCTGGGGCTACATCGGTTCCACCGTGCCGTTCGTCATCTGCCTGGCGCTCATCATGGGTGGCCCCGCTCTTGGCGTCCCCACCATGCTGGCAACGCGTCTGTCGTTTATCATCACTGGTGCCTGGTGGCTCATCTTTACCCTGCCGCTCATTCGCACCTATAAGCAAAAGTACGGTCGCGAGCGCAAGCCCGAAGACACCATCGGCCACATCGTGGGCGGTGTGTTCTCCGAGGTCGGACACACCATGCGCGAGATCGCTCACAACAAGACCGTGCTGGTCTACATGATCGCGTTCTTCTTCTATATCGACGGTGTGCACACGGTCATTTCCATGGCCACCAGTTACGGATCGGCCTTGGGCATCGATTCGACGCAGCTGGTGCTGGCGCTGCTCGTCACGCAGTTTGTGGCTTTCCCGTCCGCCATCATCTACGGCAAGCTCGCCGGACGCGTGGGCACGCTCAACATGATCTTGGTGGCAGTCGCCGCCTATATGGGCATCGTGCTCTTTGCCGCGTTCTTCCTAAAGACCGCCTTTGAGTTTTGGGTGCTTGCCATTTTGGTCGGCCTGTTCCAGGGCGGCGTGCAGGCGCTCAGCCGTAGCTACTTTGGCCGCATTATTCCCAAGGAAAAGTCCAACGAGTACTACGGCTTCTTTGACATCTTTGGTCGTTATGCAAGCGTTATGGGCACCTTCCTGGTGTCGGTTGTCACCTCGCTGACCGGCAACCCCTCGCTGGGCGTCCTGTCTATCGGCGTGCTGCTGGTGGTGGGCTTTATGCTGCTGGTCCGCTTGTCCCGCATGACTCGGGCGGCAGAGCATGCCGCATAGGAGCGAGCGGCTATTGTGCCTGTCCACGGTACTCTTTTGGGGTTATCCGCAATAAACATTGCGACTTGCGAGCAATGATTTGCCCAAGTGGGTATGATGGAATCAGCTAGGTCGCGGGGCGTCGCCTGTGTTTGGCGGCGTCCCGTTTTTGTGTTGCAGGGAGGGTAAGGCATGAACGCCACGGTCGTGATTCCAACGTATTGGGCGGGCGATGACGCTCGCGCAAACGCCCCTGGCACCTATGACCATTCGACACGACTCAACGCCGATAATCCCGAACTCGACCGCTGCCTGGCCTCGCTTGAACAGGTGCGCGACATCCCGCGCATCATCCTTTTGGTGGTCTGTCCCGTTTCTGCTACAGCCGATGTGTCGCTGCGCGTGCACGAGATTGTCGACGCGCATCCCACGCTCAAGGTCACCGTTGTCACCAACACCCAGGCCTCGCGCATCGCAGACCGGGTTGCTCAGATCGCGCCTAAGGGTTCGGGCGAGTGCGTGAGCCTGCGAGGCTACGGTGCCATCCGCAACATGGGGCTAGCTTGTGCCGCTGTGCTGGGGCATGACGCGGTTATCTTTTTGGATGACGATGAGACTGTCATCGACGCCGACTTTATGAAGCGCGCGACCTATGCGTTGGGGCAGCAGACGCGTCAGGGCTTGCCGATCTTGGTCAAGAGCGGCTATTTCTACGATCGCGACGGATCGCCGCTTGCTCCCACGGACAAGGCGGGCATCTGCCATCGTTGGTGGACCAAGCGCATCGAGTTCAACCGTTGGATGAAAAAGGCGCTCTCGGGCACCCGCATCTCGCGCTCCAACTACGTGTGCGGCGGCCTGATGGCCCTGCACGCCCGCGCCTTTACGCGTGTGGCCTTTGACCCGTTTATCACCCGCGGCGAGGACTTGGATTACCTCTTTAACATGCGTATGTTTGGCTACGATGTGTGGTTCGATAACGAGTGGACCGTGCGCCATCTGCCTCCGGAGTCCGAAAAGCGCTCACCGCGCTTTATGCAGGATGTATACCGTTGGTACTACGAACGGGCCAAGTTGACGTTCGCCGCGCATCAAAAGGAGCTCATTCCCGTTACGGCGGCATCACTCATGCCCTACCCGGGCCCGTGGATTTCGCGCGAGCTCGACGACCGCGTGCACAAGACCGCTATGGTCCGCAGCGTGTTTACCCGCGAGCATGAGGGCTACCTGCGCATTTGGCGCCATGGTATCGGCGAGGCAAAGGCCTATGCGCGCCAAAACGCTGCAAGCTACCTGCGTTTCCAGAGCTTTTGGCCCAAGATCATGGACGGGCTTTGGCGTGACGCACAACTGATCAGTATCCTGGAGGGGGCCGAATGATCGACCGCCGCGCCCAGCGCGATAGTTCAATATCAATCTTTCGCATCATTGCCGTTGCCTGCGCCATTTGCGTGCTGGTGTACTTTATTTTTGCCTTGGTGACCGGTATCGAGCCGATCGCCACGGTGATTGCCTGCGCGCTGCTGTGCATCTTTCTGTGCATCTTTATCTTTTTGACGCTCAATCCCGATTCGGTGCGCTCCCAGTACACCGAGGAGACGCTCTCGGTGGCCTCGGCCATGCTCGAGGACATTAAGGGCGGTCTGACGCAGGAGTCGGCGCGTTTGGTGTGCCGGCGCATTTTGCCCGAGACGCGCGCCATGACGGTGGCCATCACCGACGAGGGCAACGTGCTTGCCTGCGCGGGCGAGTTTGAGGAAAAACTGCTGCCCGATACTCCCATCCACACGCTTGCCACACGCTACGTTATCGAACATGGCATCGTGCAGTCGTTCAACCGTATGGTGGATGTCGTGGGCTCGGACGGCTCGCACAACCAAGTCCCCGCCGGCATTATCGCCCCCATCAAGGTGGGCGATCGTACCGTCGGTACGCTCAAGTTCTACTACAAGACCCCGCGCGCCGTCGACCGTACCCAGTACGCGCTTGCCTCGGGCTTTGCCGAGATCTTGTCCACACAGCTCGCCATCCACGAGCTCGAGGTGCAAAAGGAGCTCACGGCGCGCGCCGAGGTGCGTGCGCTGCAGGCGCAGATTAACCCGCACTTCCTGTTCAACACGCTGAACACCATTGCATCGTTTACGCGCACCGACCCGCTGCGGGCTCGCGAACTGCTTCGTGAGTTCTCATCGTTCTATCGTGCCACGCTCGACAACTCGGGATCGCTTATTCCGGTCTCGCGCGAGGTCGCACAGACCAAGCGCTACCTTACCTTTGAGAAGGCCCGCTTTGGCGAGGACCGCGTGCTTGCGACGTTCGATGTGTCCGAGGACGTGGAAGATACGCTGGTGCCGGCGTTCGTGATCCAGCCGATTGTCGAGAACGCCGTACGTCATGGTATGGGCGATGACGACGCCCTGAGGATCGACGTGACCGTTCACCAAGACGGCGAGGATGCAATCTTGATTGCCGTGGCCGATAATGGCGTGGGCATGGATGAGGGTACCGCCGCCAGACTGTTTGACGAGCGCTCTGCCCGTCCCGACGCCAGCTCTCCCCAGGGTGGCGGCGCCGGTGTGGCCATGCACAATATTTCGGAGCGCATCCATCGCTTTTATGGGCCGCACTCCTATACGCGTGTCGAATCGGCGCCGGGCAAGGGCACCAAAGTGCTCCTTCATCTTGATTTGTCAGAGAGCATCTTTGACATTCAAGAGTAAAATAAAAGGCTACGGGCTCAACGTCATGCGACGGATGCCCGGCGTAGTTAGTTGACGAAAGGTTTTATCCCTATGCTGCGTGCGATGATTGTGGATGATGAGGCGCCGGCTCGCTCGGAGCTTCGCTTCCTGCTCGAGCAAACGGGCAAGATCGGCACGATCACGGAGGCGTCGAGCGTCCGCTCCGCCATCGAGATGCTTATGGAAAGTCGCGTGGATGTCGTGTTTCTCGATATCTCGATGCCCGGTGCCTCGGGCCTGCAACTTGCCGAGGCGCTGCATAAGCTCAAAAATCCGCCGGCGATCGTGTTTGTGACTGCGTATAGCGACCATGCGGTCGAGGCATTCGACGTGGATGCCGTCGATTATCTGATGAAGCCGGTCGAGGAAGCTCGCTTGGATCGCGCGATCGAGAAGGTCATGCAACGCGCCAAGCCGGTTACGGACAGCAAGGTGACCATCGAGCGTATCCCGGTGGAAAAGGGTGGCCGCAAGGTGCTCATTCCCGTGGACGACATTCGCTTTATCATGGCCAAGGACGATTACTCCTGCATCTATACCGTCGATGATCGCTTTTTGTCGACGACCTCGCTGGCGCAGTTTGAGGCCAAGCTCTGCGACTTTGGCTTCTTCCGTGTTCACCGCCGCTATATCGTCAACTTGGCGTGCGTTACGGACGTCGAGACGGTGCCCTCGGGCGCCATCCAGCTGGGCATTACGGGCGTCGACGAACGCGTGCCGGTTTCGCGCCGCCGCGTCGTGCCGCTCAAGAAGGCTCTGAGTCTCTAGCACACTGGCCCCGCAGCCCTGTAGACCCATCGTCTGCGGAGCCGTGGGGCCTTTTTTGTATGTATCTGCCGAATCGTTTTTTGCGGAAGGGATCCCATGAACAGTGCAAGCGCCAAGCGTATTGACATCATCTCGGACACCCACGGCTATCTTTCGCCTGCGCTCCTGGATGAGCTTGAAGGCGCAGACCTGATTATCCACGCCGGCGACCTCACGTCAGAGATGGACTACGAGCACCTATGCACCATCGCCCCCGTGCGGGCCGTACTGGGCAACAACGATTACTACCGCGACTACGGCCCCGATGTAGACCGTCTTGCGCTCTTTACCTACGAAGGCCTCAAATTCGCCGTAGCCCATTACCGCGAAGACCTTCCGGTGGGATCCGTAGACGTAGCCATCAACGGTCACACCCACGTAACCAAAGAAGCCCAAGTGGGCCGCTGCTTAGTCCTCAACCCGGGCAGCGCCAGCTACCCCAGAGGCACCCGAGGCCCCACCATGGCCAGAATGCTCGTTAAAGACGGCAAGATCCTAAGCACCAAGTTTATTGACTTGGACTAACCGCAACAAAAACGGGGGATGCATCCCCCGTTTTCTTTCAGCCAAAGGCAGAGTCCCAACAAGAATCTAAGACAACCCCGCCACGGAGAACGGGGCCGCCGAGCCGCGAAGCGGCGAGCAACAAGAACTGGTTGAAGAAAGTGACGGCAGGGAGGGTCTCCGGGGCTGGGGGCGGGGGTTAAGTTTGTCGCGAGTTCCGCACGCAAAGGAAAGCACTTAATGTGCTTTCCGTCTTGCGCAGGACTGTAGAGCAGCAAACTTAACCCCCGCCCCCAGCCCCGGAGACCCTCCCGGAGGGACCGAAAAATTTTTTCAAAAAAGTTGTTGCGCGCCGGACAGACTTCTGTGTATACTAATCCCCGCAGCGCACGCGAGCGGAAACAAACGCGAACGCCTGCCTGGGGAGTTAGCTCAGTTTGGTTAGAGCGCCGGCCTGTCACGTCGGAGGTCGCGGGTTCGAGCCCCGTACTTCCCGCCAACGCAATTAAAGCCACGTCTTCGGACGTGGCTTTTTGCGTTTGATGCACTTTGTTTCGATAGAACGATCGCCCTGGCGCATCTTCGCCCAGAATCCCCGCGCCTTCGGGAACGCAAGTAAAATCTAATAAGTCTATCTGTCTGAACAACAGCTTTGTTGCGCAACACCTGTTCAACGAGACAGGGGGTTAGGTTATACTAAATTGCACTGTAGGCCGCATCTGATGCATTTCGCTCCAAGCGCGGCACTCAGTGGATATCCGATTTACCATTTGGATGTCCTGCGGTCATTTAGCGTCTCGACACAAGCTCGGCCCCGGAGCTCGTTCGAGCTGTTCGTATTCCTTGAAAGGGGAAAAATGGACATATCGAGGAAGACTGATTACGCCCTTCGTATGCTGGCGATGCTTGCCGAGGATCCGGAGCGTTTGCTTTCTGTTCGCACCGCTGCCGAAGAGGTCAATGTTCCGTATTCGTTTGCCCGCTCGATTCAGCACGGTTTGGTCCAGGCCGGTATTGTGGAGAGCCTGCGTGGCGTCCACGGTGGCATGCGTCTCAAGGTCAGTCCGGACGACGTCACCATCCGCCAGGTCGTCGAGGCCGTTCAGGGCCCTATGGTTATGAATGATTGCACCGCACCCGATGGCGACTGTGCACGCATGGGCACGTGCTGCTATCATCCCCTGTGGGCCGGAGCTCAAGCGTTGATGCGCGATTACCTCGATTCCGTTTCGCTCGGCGACATCGTCGCTCACCGCCAGTTCCCGGCCGTCGATCCCAAATTCGCCGACCGCGAAGCGTTTCCCGAGCACGCCACCTGCGCGTGCGCTTGCCGGGAGGAATAGCGCCGCATAAGGAGCATAGATATGATTCAGGACCCCTTTCGTTCGATGATTCGTTCGGAAGGGGTCCTGCGTTATCGCGACCTTCCGTGGCGCCGCACGCGCGATCCGTACATCATTTGGCTTTCTGAGGTCATGCTGCAGCAAACACAGGTACCACGCGTGGAGACGCGTATGCCGGCGTGGCTCGATCGCTTTCCGACCGTGCAGGCGCTTGCCCAGGCCGCGCCTTCCGATGTTTTGGACGCTTGGCAGGGCATGGGCTACAACCGACGCGCTCTGGCGCTTCACGGGGCCGCTCAACGGGTCGTAGAGGATTGGGGCGGGGAGTTTCCGCACGAGACGCGTGACTTGGTCGCTCTGCCTGGTATTGGCCCGGCAACGGCGCAAGGTATCCGGTCGTTTGCGTTTGATCTTCCGGGCGTGTATCTGGAGACCAACGTGCGCACGGTCTTTCTGCATCACTTCTTTCCCGATGTACCGGCTGTTCCCGATCGCGAGCTGGTGCCGCTGATTCAGGCGGCCTGTCCGGCGGCCCCCGGTGCGGCGACCGACGAGATCGCTCCCTTTGCCGTGCCGCTCGATGATGCCGATACGCCGCGCGCGTGGTATTACGCGTTGCTAGATTACGGCGCATATCTAAAAAAGACGTTGCCCAATCCGTCCAGGCGCTCGGCGGGCTATAGCCGTCAATCAAAGTTTGAGGGCTCACGTCGCCAAAAGCGCGCGCATATCGTGCGCATGTTGCTGGCAGCGCGCGATGGCCAGCCGGCGGGGATTACGCTTGCTGATGCCGTGGTGGGCGTTAACGAGATGGAAGCGGCGGCTGGGCGTGGACCGGTCGAGCGCGAGCTTGTCGCGGGCATTCTGGCCGACCTGGAGCGTGAGGGCTTTTGCCGAGCCGAGGGCGATCGCTGGCTGAGCATCTAGCCCGTGCAAATCTGAAGAACAGGATTGTAAGGTTTAGATTTCCGGCATGAGGGCATCCTAAAGACGAGGCCGCTCGAAGCCTACGGGCGGCATGCGTTGAAGGGAAGTACACCTATGGATTTTGAGAATTCCCAAACCAAGAAGAACCTCGAGACCGCTTTTGCCGGTGAGTCCCAGGCACACACCAAGTATCGCTACTATGCCTCCAAGGCAAAGAAGGACGGCTACGTTCAGATCTCGAACATCTTTGCCGAGACGGCTGGCAACGAGTCCGAGCACGCCAAACTGTGGTTTAAGTATCTGCACGATGGCGCCGTCCCCGATACCCTGGACAATCTGCGCGATGCCGCCGCGGGTGAGAACTACGAGTGGACCACGATGTACGACGAGTTTGCCAAGACCGCCGAGGAAGAGGGCTTTGCCGAGATTGCCGCAAAGTTCCGTGGTGTTGCCGCCGTCGAGAAGGCCCACGAGGAGCGCTACAACAAGCTCGTCGAGCGCATCGAGTCGGGCGAGGTGTTTGAGCGTGAGGGCGTAAAGGTGTGGAAGTGCCTGAACTGCGGGCACCTGCATGTGGGTACCGAGGCGCCTGAGGTGTGCCCGGTGTGCAACCACCCCAAGGCGTACTTTGAGGAGCAGGTGGTGAACTACTAGCGCGTGACGCTAGCGTGAGCTGGGCCGGGAGGGCCGGACTACCTTCCCTCCTCGCTCACGGCTTCGCAGGGTCGCGTTGAGGGAAGGTAATCCGGCCCTCCCGGCCCGCTTTGGGTCGTCGCGTGCTCGTTACAGAAAAGCTGATAAGAAGTTTGTGTGCCGCCCCTTTTTGGGACGGCACGTTTTTGTGGGGTCCCGGTCTCCACAATTTTCGTCAAGCTATTGGTTAGATTTTGGTCAGTTGGCGTAAGGGCGGAAGGCCAAAAGATTGTTGGCGAAAAAAGCTCAGAGAAAGTGCTGGTAGGGGAGTTGTTGAGCTTTTCGACAGCTTTTGAGCAAAAGAAACTTTGTGGCTATTGCCGGCGATTGCGTTGTCGCGGTCATGGCGGTGCGGGATGCTGGTCGTAAGCGTCGAATGCTCCGATTTTGGAGGCCAGCATGGATCTGTTTCTTGAGACTCCGCAGCAACAAGCTGAGCGCATGCTGCGTCAGCAGCAACGACTCATGGAGATACAAATGCAAGGGGCGGCAGTCCAGCCCTTTGCGCAAAATGTCGTGCCCGCTGCTGTACCTGCAGCTGTGCCCGGGTGCGAATCGGCACCAGAGGCCTATTCCGTACAGCAAGATTCATATGCGCAGGAGCTCGCGTTCGACAAGCGTCGTGCGCGTCGTCGCCGCGTGGGCCAGCGCCTGCGCACCTTGGCGATGATCGTGCTCGTCCCGTTGGGGCTTGCGGCCATCTTTCTGGCGTCGTATGCCCTCACGTGCATCCTCAACGGTGCATCGCCCAACGAGGTGCTCCAACATCTAGCGGCCCTGGGCCAGCGCCTGGGTGACGTCATAACAACCATCCGCGCCGGCTGGGAGAGCTAGCGTTTTAGCGTCCGCGGCTCTAAGAGAAATTTGTCTGCAAGGCAGTGAGTGATCCGTGTGTGTGGCGGGGTAAGATTGATCGCGGTTTTGATTGATGATCGATTGGGTTTGTTGGGCGGAGTTTATGTCTGCAATTGATATTGCACTTATTGTGATTGCTTTGGTGGCGGTGGGGGTCGCTGCGGCCTGTGCCCTGCAGCTCAAGGGCCTTCGTGCCGAGTTGCGGGAGCGTGGCGACAGTAGCGCGGAAACGCTGGCAGCACTCGAGCAGGCCAACAACGCGCTCGATGCCCTGAACGTCGCGCTGGCCGAAACACGCCGCACGGCAAATGCCATCGCGCAGCAGCAGACGACCGATGCGGCCGTGGAGCAGCAACGTTACCTGGTCATCGCACGCGAGTTCTCGCAAGCTGGTGACCGGATGGATGACCTGCGCCGTGAGACGGCCCAACAGCTCGGCGCCAATCGCGAGGGCATCGAGCATCGCCTGGACAAGGTGCGCGAGACGGTCGATGCTCAGCTGGGCGCCATCCGCAAAGACAACAACGTGCAGCTCGATCAGATGCGCGCGACGGTGGACGAGAAGCTCTCTCGCACGCTCAACGACCGTCTGTCTGCATCGTTTAAGCAGGTGAGCGACCAGCTCGAGGCCGTGTACAAGGGCCTGGGCGACATGCAATCTATCGCCACTGGCGTGGGCGACCTTAAGCGCGTGCTGGGTAATGTAAAAGCGCGCGGCATTTTGGGCGAGGTACAGCTGGGTGCAATCCTAGCGGACATCCTTACGCCCGACCAGTATCTGGAAAACGTCGCCACCAAGCCCGGCGCCTCGGAGCGCGTTGAGTTTGCCGTCAAGCTGCCGGTGGACGAGGGCGATCCCGTGCTGCTGCCGATCGACTCCAAATTCCCGGGCGACGCGTACGGGCATCTGCTCGACGCGCAAGAGTCGGGTGATGCCGAAGCTGTGGCCACCGCGCGCAAGACACTCGACGCTATGGTGAAACGCGAGGCAAAGGACATCTGCGAAAAGTACCTGAGCGTGCCCGCGACCACCAATTTTGGCATTATGTTCGTGCCGTTTGAGGGCCTGTACGCCGAGGTCGTCAGCCGCCCCGGGCTTATCGAGACCCTGGGCCGCGACTATCACGTCAACGTTGCCGGCCCCAGCACCATGGCGGCCATTCTCAACAGTCTGCAGATGAGTTACCAAACGTTTAAGCTGCAAAAACGCACCGACGATGTACTGCGCGTGCTCTCCGCTGTCAAGGCCGAGCTGCCGCGCTATCAGGCGGCGCTGCGTCGCGCCCAGCAGCAGATCGAGACCGCGGGCAAAACGGTCGAGGGCATCATTACCACGCGCACCAACGTCATGGAGCGCAAGCTCAAGGACATCGACGCGCTGGAAGACGCCGACCAAGCCGATGAGATCTTGGGACTCACGCCCGCGGACCATCTCACAGACCAAGAAGACGAGGGCTAACTGCGCCTGGCGGCGGGGCGCCGGCGCAAACGCGGATGCCCCGCTGCTTTTCGCATCGTGCTTGCCTGAAGTGCGCTTCAATGTGCAACAATGGCGTTTCGCCCTATCAGATGCGAAAGGAAGCCCATGTCTCAGAGAAGCACCAGCCCGCTCAAACGCTCCACCGTGCGCCGCACGCTACAGCGTTTTTGGGACGTCACGCGCACGCAGCCGCTGATCGTCTTTCTCTCGGTGTTCTCGTCGGCGGGCTACATCTTTTTGCTCACGTTTGCCAACACCTACGTGATGGCCCTCATTGTCGACCGCGTTCAAGCCGGTCCCGTGGCGGGTGACCAGGTGCTTGAGGTCTTCGCCCCCTATATCCTGGCGCTCGTACTCGTTAACCTGGTGGGTCAGATCCTCTCCAAGCTACAGGACTACACCGTCTACAAGCTCGAAATCGCAGGCAACTATCACCTGGCGCGTCTGTGCTTCGACACGCTCTCCAACCAATCCATGACATTTCACACCAGCCGTTTTGGCGGATCGCTCGTTAGCCAGACGAGCCGTTTTATGAGCGGCTACACGGGTCTGGTCGACGTGACGGTGTATTCGCTCATCCCCACCATCACCTCGGTCATCTGCACCGTGGCCGCACTCGCCCCGGTGGTGCCGACGTTTACCGTGATCCTGGTGTGCATCATGGTCGTCTACATCGCGTTTGTCTGGCTTATGTACAAGCACATCATGCCGCTTTCGGCTGCGACGTCCGCCGCGCAGAACAAGCTCTCGGGCGTGCTCTCCGACGCGGTCACGAACATCTTGGCCGTCAAGACCTGCGGGCGCGAGGACTTTGAACGCGATCTGTTCGACGCCGCCGATCGTGCCGCGCGCGACGCCGAGACGGTCTCGATGCACGCCATGATGCAGCGCAACTTTACGACCTCGGGCCTTATCGTCATCACCATGGCCGTGGTGAGTGTGTTCGTGGCGGGCGGCAACGCGTGGTTTGGCATCTCGGCCGGCTCGCTCGTCATGATCTTTACCTACACCTATAACCTCACCATGCGTCTGAACTACGTGAGTTCCATGATGCAGCGCATCAACCGTGCTTTGGGCGATGCGGCCGAGATGACGCGCGTGCTGGACGAGCCACGTTTGGTGGCAGACGACCCGGACGCCCCTGAGCTCAAAGTGACCGAGGGCGCGATTGATTTTGAACACTTGAGCTTTGCGTACCGTGACGCTGCGGCGGGCGAGAACGTGTTCGATGACCTGACACTTCATGTGGCGGCGGGCCAGCGCGTGGGCCTGGTGGGCAAATCGGGCTCGGGCAAGTCGACGCTCACCAAGCTGCTGTTGCGCTTGGACGATGTGCAGGGCGGCCGCGTGCTCGTGGACGGCCAGGACGTCTCGCGCTGTACGCAGCAGAGCCTTCGCCGTCAGGTGGCCTACGTGCCGCAGGAGGCGCTGCTGTTCCACCGCTCCATTCGCGAAAACATTGCCTACGGTCGTCCCAACGCCACTGATGAGCAGATTCGCGAGGCCGCGCGCCTGGCCAACGCCCTGGAGTTTATCGACCGCCTGCCCCATGGCTTTGACACCATGGTGGGCGAGCGCGGCGTCAAGCTCTCGGGCGGCCAGCGTCAGCGCGTGGCTATCGCCCGCGCGATTCTCACCGACGCGCCGATTCTGGTGCTCGACGAGGCGACCTCTGCCCTGGACAGCGAGTCCGAGGCGCTGGTGCAGGAGGCGCTCGAAAACCTGATGCGTGGACGTACCTCCATTGTGGTGGCGCACCGCCTGTCCACCGTGGCGGCGCTCGACCGTATTGTGGTGCTGGCCGATGGCGAGATCGTCGAGGACGGCACGCATGCGCAGCTTGTCGAGGCAGGTGGCGAGTACGCGAGCCTGTGGAGCCGTCAGACCGGCGCATTCTTGGAGGCGTAAGCGTCTCGGACGTGGGACAATTGTGTCCATAAGTTTATTGTGCCGTTGAGCCGAGGAGTCGTTATGCCACGCGAGACCAATGCCGCCAAGCGCGAGCGCGCCATCGAGGTGTGTGAGCGCCTCAACCGTCGCTATGGCACGGTCGAGTGCTTTTTGGACCACGAGAATCCCTTCCGCCTGCTGATCGCGGTGCTACTCTCGGCGCAAACGACCGACGCGCAGGTCAACAAGGTGACGCCGCGGCTGTTTGCCCAGTGGCCCACGCCCGAGGCCATGGCCGGGGCGAGCGTGGCTGACGTGGCGGACACCATTAAGTCACTCGGCTTTTATAAGAGTAAGGCCAAGCATGCCGTGGAGGCCGCCCAGATGATCGTTGCTGACTACGGCGGCGAGGTACCGGCCGACATGAAGGAGCTTGTAAAGCTGCCGGGCGTGGGGCGCAAGACGGCGAACATCGTACTCAACGTGGGGTACGGCATCGTGGAAGGCATCGCAGTGGATACGCACGTCAACCGCATTGCGCACCGCCTGATGCTGAGTCCCAAGACGCATGCCAAGGAGCCGCTCAAGACCGAGCAGGATCTGCTCAAGATTTTGCCGCACGAGTATTGGGAGTCGGTCAACCATCAGTGGATCACCTTCGGTCGCGAGATCTGCGATGCCCGCAAACCCAAGTGCGACGAGTGTCCGCTGGCAGATTTGTGCCCCAGCGTGCGCGTAGCGGGGTAAGGCGGAATGCATCTTCGTCTGGCGTTTTTTGCAGGGCCGGGTTTGCCCTTGAGCAGGAGTCCTCTCCATGCGCTACCATGACAAACAATGATCTTTGACGTACGACCCGCCGAGCTTGCCCCGGCGGGCTTTTGGCGTTGCGATGCCGGAGGAACAGCATGCTCATTCACCGTATAGCCGCGCAGCTCTACACTGCCGAGGCCTTGCAGACCGTCGAGGCCGGACTCGATGCCGGCGAGGACGTGACGCTGGCCGTGTCGCAGTCGGGCCGTACGCTTATGGCGGCCGCCCAGTTTGCGCGCCGTCCGCGCCCGACGGTCTACATCGTGAGCGGCGAGGATGCGGCCGATCGCGCTGCGCGCAGCCTTGCCGCCTATGTGGGGCTGGCGCGCGTGTGCCGTTTTCCCGAGCGCAAGGACTATCCGTGGCGCGAGCAGGCACCCAACGATGCCGTGGTGGCGCAGCGCTGCGAGGCTCTGGGGCGCATCGTGCGCGGGGACAACTGCATCATGGTTGCCTCGGCCCGCGCGCTGCTGCGCTGCGTGCCGCCGGTCGAGAGCCACTACTGGGAGTCCACGACCTTTGCGGTGGGCGAGGAGATTCCTTTTGACGAGGTGCCGCAGCGCCTGGTGGGCATGGGCTACACCAATGCCGGCGCCGCCGACGCGCCCGGTCTGTTCCGCGTTCACGGCGACAACGTCGAGGTGTTTCCCGCGCAGGAGAAAGCGCCCGTGCGCATTGAGTTCTTTGGCGACGAGATTGACCGCATCCGCCGCATGGTGAGCTCAACGGGGCAGACCATCGGCAACGAGGACAGTATCGAGATCTTCCCGTGCCGCGAGCTGGCGCTTACCGACGAGGCGGTCCACAACATGCATGTGGCGCTCTATCGCGCCAGCCAGGACGACAGCAAACTGGCGGCGCTGCTCGAGATGGTGGATGCGCGTATCGTCACGCCCGAGCTCGACTGCTTTTTGCCGGTGATGTACGGCCAGACCGTAAGCCCGTTGGCGCACGTGAGCGGCAAGGCACTCGTGGTTCTGTCCGAGCCGCGCTCGCTGTTCGACGACTGCCTGCGCGCCTACGAGGATATTGAGACCAGTGCCGGCGAGGCAGGGATTGACCGCCTGGATGGTCTGTACGTGCGTGCCCAACAGCTCGATTTTGGTGCCCAGCAGCGCCTGAACTACGTGAGCTTGATTCGTGCCGGCGGTGCGGTGACGGCAGAGCTCAAGATTGAGCAGCCGGCCATCGCAGGCTCGGACAACCGTTTTATGACGCGCATTCAGGAGGTCGTGGGCAAGCGCTACGCCTGCGTGTTTGCCATTCCCGACCGCGGTGCGCGCGAGTCGATGGAGCTCACCTTTGGCGACGAGGGCATTACCTTTGAGGAGTCGCTGACGGCCGCGCCCGAAAATGCCGGTGTCATTGGTGAGCGCGTGCGCGTGGCGGCGGCGGATTCTGCCGACCGTGCTGCCCGCCAGGATGCCCATGCTGCAATTCGCGAGCGCAAGGCCGATGCGCTCAACGCCCGCTCGCTCGAGGCGGGTGCCGCCCAGGCTGCCGCCGGTGCCGCCGTGCCCACCATCTCGCGCGGGCGCGTGACCTTTGTCGATGCCGCTCTGCCGCAGGGCGTGGTGGTACCCGACGCCAATTTGGCAGTGTTCTCGATCGCCGACCTCAACGCCCGCATGGATGCCAACCGCGCGCGCAGCCGCCGCAAGGTTGACATTACGCAGATTACCTTCCCGTTTAAGCCGGGCGATTACGTGGTGCACGCAACGCATGGCATCGCGCTCTTTAGCGAGATCGCGCGCCAGGAAGTGGGCGGCAAGGAACGCGACTACTTTTTGCTGGAATATGCCGACGGCGACAAGCTCTACGTGCCGCTCGAGCAGGTCGACCGCATCACGCGCTATGTTGGCCCCGACGGCGACAAGCCGCGCCTGACCAGGCTCAATACCGCCGACTGGACGCGTGCCACCAACAAGGCACGCAAGAACGCCAAAAAGCTGGCGTTTGACCTGGTCGACCTGTATACGCGCCGCTCGTCGATTACCGGTATCGCCTGTCCGCCCGATACGCCCGAGCAGATCGAGATGGAGGAGAGCTTCCCCTACAACGAGACGCGCGACCAGCTGGAGGCCATTGCCGACATCAAGGCCGACATGGAGGCGCCCAAGCCCATGGACCGCCTGCTGTGCGGCGATGTGGGCTTTGGCAAGACCGAGGTCGCACTGCGCGCGGCGTTTAAGTGCGTGGACTCCGGCCGCCAAGTCATGGTGCTCTGCCCCACGACCATTCTGGCCCAGCAGCACTACGAGACGTTCTTTGAGCGCTTTGCCCCGTTTGGCCTCGAGGTCGAAGTGCTCAGCCGCTTCCGCACCCCGGCGCAGCAAAAGCGCGCGCTTAAGGCGTTTGCCGAGGGCACGATTGATGTGCTCATCGGCACGCACCGCTTGCTTTCTGCCGACGTGAACCCCAAGAACCTGGGCATGGTGATCATCGACGAAGAGCAGCGCTTTGGTGTGCAGCACAAGGAGCAGCTCAAGAACCTGCGTGAGCAGATTGACGTGCTCACGCTTTCGGCAACGCCGATTCCGCGAACCATGCAGATGGCCACGAGCGGCGTGCGCGACATGAGCCTGATTACCACGCCACCGACCGGGCGTCGTCCCGTGATCGTGCACGTGGGGGAGTACGACCCCGATGTGGTGAGCGCGGCGATTCGCCTGGAGGTGGGTCGCGGCGGCCAGGTGTACTACGTGTCCAACCGCGTCAAGACCATCGACGACGCCGTGGCGCGCGTGCACGAGGCCGCGCCCGAGGCGCGCGTGGGCGTGGCGCACGGCAAGATGAGCCCGCGCGAGGTCGAGGACGTGATGATCGAGTTTGCGACCAAAAAGATCGACGTGCTCATCGCCACGACCATCGTGGAGAGCGGCATCGACAACGCGTGCGCCAACACGCTCATCATCGAGGACTCGCAGCGCCTGGGCCTGGCACAGCTCTACCAGCTCAAGGGCCGTGTGGGCCGTTCTGCCACACAGGCCTACGCATACTTTATGTTCCCGGGCGAGCTGCCGCTCACCGAGGAGGCGACGGCGCGCCTGACCGCACTTTCCGAGTTTCAGGATCTGGGCAGCGGCATGTGCATCGCCATGCGCGACCTGGAGATCCGTGGTGCCGGCTCGCTTATGGGCGCCGAGCAGCACGGCAACCTGTCGAGCGTGGGCTTTGACCTGTTTACGCAGATGTTGGGCCAGGCAGTGGCCGAGGCACGCGGCGATGACGACGCCGGCGTGGAGGCGGCGAGCGTGGGCATTAACCTGCCGGCCGATTACTTCTTGTCCGAGGAGTACCTGCCGGCGGTGGACCAGCGCGTGCTCGTGTACCGCAAGCTCGCGGCGGCCGAGGACCTGGAGAGCATCGACGAGGTACAGGAAGAGACCGAGGCCGCGCACGGTGAGCTGCCGTTGGCGGGGCTCAACCTGTTCAACCGCGCGCGCATCCGCATTCGCGGCGAGCGCCTGGGGCTCGAGAGCGTCACGCTCAGCGGCGGACGCATCACTTTTTTGGGTGTCGACGTGCCCAAGAAGGCGGCCTTTGAGCTCAAGACCCGTTACGGTGCGGTGAACTTCCCCAAGAGCCGCAAGCTGTCGGTGCCCTACAAGGCGGGCGCCGGTGCGGGCAGCGGCCTGGGTCGCGGTCTCGACGCCAACGACGGCACCGGCCCCGTGGCCGCGGCGCTCATGCTGCTGCAGCAGCTGGGTGCGTCCGACGATGATTAACGGGTCGACGCCGTAAACGCTCCATTTGGGCGCTCTGGTTTCATCGAAAGAAAAGCATGTTCGGATATATCTATAAGAAAGATGTCGCCATTATCGCGGTTGCCCTGTGCCTTTGTCTGGGCGTGGGCAGCTTCTTCGATTATCAGATCTCGAGCGCGCTGTTCAACATCGGCAGCATGTACGGCCGCTTTATCGAGGCCGCCGGCGAGCTGCCGTTCGAGCTGACGGCGAGCGTCGCGGGCGTTATGCTCGTGCGCTCGGCACGTCCCGACTCCAGGGGGAGCAAATGGCTCGCCGTGCTTGGCATCCTCGTCAACATCGGCCTGGCCGGCTACGAGATCGTTTCGTCCCTGCGGGTTGGCGGCAAACTCATCGCGGTTCAGCTGGTTCTGACGTTTGCATTGGTCATTGCGGCCAACCTCATCGTCTATCGCCTCACGCGCGACACCGACCCCGATGAGCTCACGCGCTGGGCGTTGATGGTACTTGCCGTGTGGGTCGCTCAGGCCATTATCCTCAACGTGATCGTCAAGCCGCTGTGGTCGCGCCCGCGCATGCGCGTGATCGAGGTGACGCAGGGACTCGATTTTCAGCCGTGGTGGGTGATCGGCAATCCCGACAAATGGACTTATATCGCCGCCGGCGTGATCAAGGACGGCTTCAAGTCGTTTGCGAGCGGACACACGGCGCATGCGGCGATCGGCCTTATGCTCGCCGGGCTTCCCGCGGCAGCCTTTACGGAAAAACCTTCGCGTCGCCGTGTAATCTTTTGGGCGGCGGTTGTTGTTGCAGCGTTCGTCGCCTTTGGCCGCATCGTGATCGGAGCGCATTTTTTGAGCGATGTGAGCTGCGGCTTTGCCCTGGTGCTGGCGCTTGAGTGCCTTGCCGCGCGCATTGCCTATCCCAACGGCGTACAATAGCTCCGTTTGAATCATCTGGCCGATACCCGGTAAGAGAGGATTGCCATGCTCGCGTTTAACAACGATTATTCCCACGGCGCACATCCGGCAGTGCTGCAGGCGCTCGTCGACACCAATATGGAGCCGCAGCCCGGCTACGGTACCGATGCGCACACCGAGCGTGCCAAGCAGCTTATCCGCGAGGCCTGTCAGGCCCCCGATGCCGACGTGTTTTTTCTGGTGGGCGGCACGCAGGCCAACGCGACGGTGATTGACATGCTGCTTGCGCCCTACGAGGGCGTTGTTGCCGCCGAGACCGGCCACGTCGCCTGTCACGAGGCGGGCGCCATCGAGTTTGGCGGCCACAAGGTGCTCACCATCCCCGGCTACGAGGGCAAGATGCACGCCGAGGACCTCGAGAACTATATCCAGGTGTTCTACGAAAACGAGAGCTACGAGCACACGGTGTTCCCGGGTGCCGTGTACGTGAGCCTATCGACCGAGTACGGCACGCTGTACTCCAAGGCCGAGCTCGCGGCGATTCACGCGGTGTGCCAGAAGCGCGAGATTCCGCTGTTTGTGGATGGCGCCCGCCTGGCCTATGCGCTGGCGGCCGATGAGTGCGACATTACCCTGCCCGAGCTGGCGCAGCTGTGCGACGTGTTCTACATCGGCGGCACCAAGTGCGGCGCGCTTTGCGGCGAGGCCGTGGTGTTTTGCGGCATGCACGCTCCGGCGCATCCCATTCCGCGCATTAAGCAGCACGGCGCGCTGTTGGCCAAGGGTCGCCTGACGGGCGTGCAGTTTGAGGCGCTCTTTACCGACGGCCTGTATTTTGAGATTGGTCGCCAGGCGATCGAGACGGCTCAGGCGCTTCGTCGAGTGCTGCACGAGCGCGGCTACCAGTTCTTTTTGGAGACGCCCACAAACCAGCAGTTCGTGATTCTGCCCAACGAGGACATGGCCCGCATTCGCGAGCATGCGGCGATCGAGTACTGGGAAAAGTACGACGATACCCACACGGTGGTGCGCTTTTGCACCAGCTGGGCCACGACGCAGGAGGACATCGACGCGCTGGCGGCTGTCCTGTAGCCTGATGTAATGACGAGGGGCCGCCTTGCGCTGGGTTTGGCGCAAGGCGGCCTTTGTTTTTGAGAGAGAAGGGTTGTATGACCGAGATGTCCGAGCCGGCGATTCGCCTGGCGACGCCCGAAGACGCGCCGGCGTTGCTTGCCATCTATGAGCCGTATGTGCGCCAGACGGCGATTACCTGCGAATACGAGGTGCCGAGCGTTGAGGAGTTCGCCGGGCGCATCGAGCGTACGCTCAAGCGCTATCCGTATCTGGTGATGGAGCTGGACGGGCGTCCGGTAGGCTATGCCTATGCGAGTCCGCTCAACAGCCGCGAGGCATACGACTGGTCGGTCGAGACGTCGATTTACCTGGCACGCGACGTGCGCCACGGCGGGCTGGGCCGCAAGCTGCACGATGCGCTCAAGCAGTGCCTGATCGCGATGGGCATCACCAACATGTGCGCGCTCATCGCCGTGCCGCACGACAAGGACGACGAGTATCTAACGCACAACAGCCAGGACTTCCATGCCCATATGGGATATCGCTTGGTGGGTGCTTTCGACCGCTGTGCCCAAAAGTTCGGCCGCTGGTACGACATGTGCTGGATGGAGCTGGTCCTGGCCGAGCGCACCCCCAACCAGCCCAAACCAACCTGGTTCCCCGACCTTCCTAAACCTACCATTTAGGGACAGGTTTATTTTGGCAGGTTTTTGGCTGTCTTGTGGTATCAAATCGCCGCAAGTAGCGTGGCGTTTGTACGCTATTTTGACCTGGATTGTCCCCTCGGGACGCCTTGCGGGCTAAGTGAGTAGGCTTTTTTGGCGCAGGCCGAGCACAAAGCGTATCTGCCTTAGTAAAACCGCAGGTCACGGAGGTGGCTGTTTTGAATGTGCTCGACAGGTCGCGAAAAGTCTACTCACTTAGATTTACGGTGCTGGATATTTTGGGCAGGAACAGTTGAGCTTGGGCGGCGAGTGTTGCCAGGCGATGTTGGCATTTGCGCCATGCCGGCTTGAGATTTAATAAAAACCGCAGGTAAAACGTTTATTAGGTACATTTTGCCTCGTTTGGTGCGCTAGCCGATGGGCTCGGTGTATTTGGCGCGGTCGGTGCGCTGGATACGCTTGGAGATATGGAGCGGGCGGCCGTCGGTGTCGTAGACGTAGTCGGTGATCAAGATCAGCGCCTGCCCACGCTCAACGTTGAGCAAAAACGCCTCGTTTTGCGAGGCATAGCACACCTCAAAGGTCTTATGTCCCTGTGCCGGCGCGCGATGGAATTCTTGGCGCAGCATGGCGTAGAGCGAACCGTTGATATCGCGATCGATGAGTGCCTCAAAGCTCGGTGGTAGATAGGTGGTTTCCAGGCACAGTGGCGCGTCGTCCAGGTAGCGCAGGCGGACAAGTTTGACGAGCTTGCTGCCCATGGCGGCGTCAAAGAACTTAGCTATGCTGCCGGCCGCCTTGGCAAAGCCCGAGTCCACGGTGCGCGTGGTGGGCTTCATGCCCTGACCCTGGACTTGTGCCGTATAGCTCGAAAACACCAGGTTGTTCTCGTGGAGCGCGGGCGTGTCGGCCACAAAGGCGCCGCGCCCGCGCTCGGTTCGAATCAGGCCCTCGTCAACAAGCACCTTAAGGGCATGGCGCACGGTGCTGCGCGACAGGCCCGATTCGTCCATGAGTTCCATCTCGGACGGCAGTTTATCTCCGCGGGCGTAGGTGCCGGCGGCAATGCGGTCGCGAAGCGTTGCCGCCAGACGCTCGTATTGGGTCAAGTTCTTTTTCGACGAAGTGCTCATGCGAACAACCTGTATCTAACTTGTATGCTTACAGAACCAAGCATGTATCCAACATGACAACAAAACCGCTGGTAATGGCTTGCCGAAAACTTTACCAGCAAAATTTCTAAGACAAATATAGCATACAACTAGTCGACATAACCAAAACATGTATGTAACTTGTATGCCATCGAGAGCATCAAACGAGAAGAAAGGCTGATGCACGATGACTACTCAGGAACAGGTTAAGGACGTCGTCTCCCAGGTTTTGGCTGACAAGGCAGACAAGGGCGGCATCAAGCGCGTCGTGTGGATTGGCGCCGGTGGATCCAACGGCGGCAACTATCCTGCCCAGTACTTTATGGAGCACGAGGCCACGCAGGTCGTGAGCTCCAGCTACACCAGCAACGAGTTCGTGCACGCCACGCCTGCCTACGTCAACGAGAACACCCTGGCCGTCGTCGTGTCCATGCGCGGCACCAAAGAGACCATCGTCGCCGCCCAGGTCGCCAAGGATCACGGCGCCAGCACCATCGCCATCTATGTCGACGAGTCTGGCCTCACCGAAGTCTGCGACTACAAGATCCAGTATGACAGCCTGGCCGTCGATGAGTCCTGCATGGGCCGCACCAACTCCGCCGTCGTGACCATGATCGCCATGGAGCTTACGCAGCAGACCGAGGGCTATGCCGAGTACGAGACCGCTATGGCCGCCTTCGACCTGGTCGATCCCATCTATCGCAAGGCCGTCGAGTACACCCGTCCGCTCGCTGCCAAGTGGGCCGAGCAGAACGCCGACAAGCCCTGCATCAACGTCATGGCTCAGGGTCCGCTCTTTGGCGCCGCCTATGTCTTTAGCATCTGCAACGTGCAGGAGATGCTGCAGATCGACTCCTGCACCATCAACACCTGCGACTTCTTTCACGGCCCCTTCGAGATCCTGGACAAGCGCACCTCGCTGTTCCAGCTCATCAGCGTCGGCCGCAGCCGCTGCAACGACGAGCGCGGCATCCGCTTTGTCAACCAGTACGGTGGCGAGCGCGTCTATCAGCTCGACGCCAAGGAGCTCGGCCTCAACGACATCAAGGACAGCGTGAGCGAGTACTTCAACCACCTGATCTTTGCCCCGATCCTCAACAACGTGTACATGCGTGCACTCTCTGCCGTTACCCACAAGGACTACATGACGCGCCGCTACATGTGGAAGCTGGACTACTAGTTACGCCGTTCTACCGAACGGCGTAACGGCTCGACGCTGCGCGCCCGGCATTTGGCCAATCTGCCGTTCAATTTCAAAGGCGCGACCAGAAGGTCAGCGCCTTTTCATTTCACGGCACCTTGGCTCAAATGACGGGCGCTCGCTGACGTTGCCAAAACGTCGGCGTCGTCGTGTTTGTTAAGGGGTTGGTGCATTGGGGCCAGGTTCATATGCACCAAGTTGGTGCATATGAACCTGGCCTCTTTGCACTAATGGGTTGTAGCGGAAAAGCAGATTTTCCCGTCTGCCGATTTGTGCCTTGAAAAATGTATATAACGACTATAACGTAGTGTGAAACATATTGGAAACAATACCGAGGAGGCTGCGTTGAAGAAAAGCAATCTGGGCTATGTGCTGGTGCTGATCGCCGCGCTTATGTGGGGCAGCATCGGAATCTTTGTAAACGGCATCTCGGCCATGGGCGTTACGTCCCAGAGTATGGCTGCCTTTCGCTTGTTGTCGGGTGCCGTCTTAATGGCTCCGGTCTTGGCATTCATGGGTTGCCAGGGAGGTGCTCGTGAGGGAAAGGCATCGGGTCCCCTGGCACTGTTCAAGGCAAGCCCTAAAGAGCTTGTTCCCTGCGCGCTTGTCGGTATCGTCGGTTTGGCCGCCGCCAACACCTGCTATTACGAGTGCATGGGCGAGGTGGGCATGTCCACGGCCTCGGTGCTGCTCTACACCTCGCCGGTGTTTGGCGTCATGCTCGGCCGCGTGCTTTATCGCGAGGACGTGACCCCCAACAAGCTCGTTGCCATTGTCTTTAACATCGTTGGCTGCGTGCTTGCAGTGACCAATGGCGACCTTTCCGGTTTTCATTTTTCGGTTTGGGGCGTCACGTCGGGCGTGATTGCAGGCCTTTGTGGTGCGTCGCTCGCGGTGTTTAGCCGAATAGCAACCAAGACGGTCCACCCGCTGGCTGTCACGTTTTGGGGCTTTGTTTTTGGCGGTGCGGTTATGGCGGCTATCGCGGCTCCGTGGCCGGATGTCGCCGCGGCAATGTCGCCACAGCTGCTGCTGCTGTTCCTTGGCTTTGGACTCATCCCCACAGCCGTGGCTTACATCTTATATATGCAGGGCCTGTCCATGGGGCTCGAGACGTCGAAAGTTCCCGTCGTAATGTCATTCGAGACAGTCGTCACCGTACTGCTGGGCATTGGTGTCTACGCCGAGCCCGCCGGTGCGATCAAAGTCCTGGGCATCGTGCTGGTGCTCGCGTCTATCCTGATTATGAACACCGACTTCTCCAAGCTGCGCAACAGCGTCATTGCCAAACGTATTGTCGAGAGCATGACCTTTAAGCCCAACGCGTGGTGGACCGAAAAATCTCAGGACATGGATCTGTTTAAGGAACGCACCGGCATCGCGCTGGAGCCCACCGTGCAGGAAAGCCCCTGGTACTTCGTGCGATAAGGGATTGCGCACGGCGTCCGACCTGGGATTATCCAGCCAGCGCCGGCCTACCCAGCCCCAACGTTTCAAGTACGTTAAACCCGTCAACGGTCGATTTTCACCCGCGAACGGTCTTTATACTAATTAGCAATATAAGCAACGTATAAGACGTTATAATGACCATAACGAAAAGGAGGAGGCAAGATGAATCAGATCATTCTCGCATCTCATGGCGGCCTGGCCGCAGGCGCCAAAGACACGCTCGAGATGGTTCTCGGCGACGTGTCGAACGTCCACGTCGTGTCGCTTGCTCGTGACGACAAGGAGCCCATCACCAATAAGGTGGACGCCATGATCGCCACGTTCAACGCGGACGACACCGTCTATGTGCTGACCGATATGCTCGGCAGCTCGGTCAACAACAGCATGGTCGAGCTTTCCAAGAACGGCACGAAGTTCACGGTTGTCAGCGGTTTCAACATCCCGCTGGCGCTCACGCTCGCTATGAGCCCCGTCCCCGTCAAGGGCGCCGAGCTCGCGGCCCTCATCAACGAGGCCCGCACCGGTCTGACCAACCCCAACGCACCGGTCGAGGTCGTCGCGGCTCCCGCCAAGAAAGCCAAGGCGTCCCGTCACAGCTCCGGTCCCGCCAAGATCGTCCTCGCACGTCTTGACTACCGTCTGCTGCACGGCCAGGTCGTCTTTACCTGGACCACCAAGGTTCAGGCCGAGCGCATCATCGTCGTCGACAACGCTGCCGCCAACGATGACATCAAGAAGGGCGCTCTTAAGCTGGCCAAGCCCCAGGGCGTGCGCCTGAACGTCTTCACCGTTGAGCGTGCCCTTGCCAAGATGGACAAGCTCAACACCCTCGGCGAGCGCGTCATGTTCGTCTTTGGCAACACTGCCGAGATGCTGCAGTTCTGCCAGGGCTACAAGCTCGACGCCATCAACCTGGGCGCCACCGCCAACCACGACGGTGCCGAGCAGGTCGGCGGCAAGGACAGCTCCGTCTTCTTCGACGCCACCCAGAAGGCCGACGTCAACCAGCTGCTCGACATGGGCATTAAGCTCTACGTCCAGCAGACCCCTACGTATCAGAGCGTCGACATCGACGCCAAGCTGTAATCAACCAGGCGTTTGCCTGACTGAAAGGAGAAGGGTATGAATACGTTCATCAGTGCGGTGCTCGTCGGCCTCGTCGGCGTGTTCTGCATGTGGGACTCCCGCCTGCTCGGTCGTCTTAACTTCGAGCAGCCCCTCGTTGGCGCTACGCTCGTCGGTCTGCTGCTGGGCGATGTGCCCACCGGCCTTGCCGTCGGTGCCGCCGTCGAGCTCGTGTCCATGGGCCTGGTGCAGGTCGGCGCCGCCGTTCCGCCCGATATGGTCCTGGGCGGCATCGTGGCCGCTGCCTTTGCGTGCCTGACCGATGCTTCCGCCGAGACCGCCATGACGATCGCCATCCCGGTCGCCGTCCTGGGTCAGCTCCTCGGCATCGTGTTCCGTTCCATCATCGCCGCCCTCACCCATGTGGCAGATAGCGCGATCGATAACGGAAAGTTCAAGACCGCTTACCGTATGCACATCTGCGCCGGCTCCGGTCTGTACGCCGTCATGTACTTCCTGCCGATCTTCCTCGCCGTCTTTGTTGGCACCGACCTGGTTCAGGCCATCGTCAACATGGTTCCCGAGTGGCTGTCCACTGGTCTTAACGTTTCGACCAAGATCATGACCGCCTACGGCTTGGCCCTGCTGCTCACCATGATGATCAAGAAGGGTATGACTCCGTTCCTGTTCATCGGTTTCCTGCTCGCCGCTTACCTCAACCTGTCCGTCATCGCGGTCGCTCTGATCGGTGTGTGCCTGGCTGTCGTCTTCATGGGCTTCAAGTTCAACGGTTCCCATGCAGCCGCCGGTGCCGATTCCGACTACGATCCGCTCGAAGACGACGAAGACTAAGGAGGAACACACTATGGCAACCGCAACCAAGGACGTGTCCCTGAACAAGAAGGTCAGCCAGTTCTTCTGGCGCTCCTGGGCCATCCAGGCCTCTTGGAACTACGAGCGTCAGATGAACATGGGCTTCCTCTACGGCATGGTTCCCACGCTCGATCGCCTCTATCCGGACGAGTCCGACCCCAAGCAGCTCGCCGCTAAGAAAGAGGCTTACCACCGTCACATGGCGTTCTACAACTGCACCCCGCAGACGAGCGCTTTCATCCTGGGCCTCGCCGCCTCCATGGAGGAGGAGTACGCCAAGGATCCCGAGAACTTCGATCCCGATTCGATCAACGCGGTCAAGACCTCCCTCATGGGTCCGCTTTCCGGCATCGGTGACTCCTTCTTCCAGGGCACCATCCGCGTTATCGCCTTTGGCCTGGGTGTTCAGCTGGCTCAGCAGGGCTCCATCATGGGCCCGATCCTGGCCATGCTCATCTCCATCGTGCCCTCCGTGCTGATCACTTGGTTCGCAGCCAAGATCGGCTACCAGGGTGGCCACGAGTGCCTGAGCAAGCTCCAGGGCGGCGACCTCATGGAGAAGCTCATGTATGTCTGCGGTATCGTGGGTCTTATGTCCGTGGGCGGCATGATCGCCACGCTGATCGGCGCCACCACCCCGCTGCAGTTCGCTGACGGCACCGTCGTGATCCAGGACATCCTGGACGGCATGATGCCCCAGATGATCTCCCTCGGCCTCACCGGCCTTATGTACTGGCTCATCAAGAAGAACGTCAACACCGGTTGGCTTCTCGTGATCGCCATCGTGGGCGGCATCGCCCTCTCCGCGGCCGGCATCCTGGCCTAGTCGCGACCAAGCGCCTAACCGCTTTCCCCCGGGGGCCTGCCTGGCATCCCATACCCCAGGCAGGCTTCCATCCCTTGATGTGTCAAAGGGACAGTTCCTTTGACACATCCTCAACGGGCCGGCGACTCGGTCCAAACCACGGTAACCCTGCGAGCGCCCGGCAATGTGGCGCCGCAAAAAATCGAAAGGAATGTGTCAGATGTACGAGATCGACCTTAACCTCCCTAAGCAGATCGTCGCTGACGTCCTGTCCAACCACGAGATCCACAGCGTCGCCTTCGTCGGCTGCGGTGCTTCCATGTCCGACCTTTACCCTGCCAAGTACTTCCTGGCCAACAACACGGACAAGCTGAACGTTCAGATCTTCACCGCTAACGAGTTCAACTACGACACGCCTTCCTGGGTCAACGAGCACACCTTCGTGATCACCTGCTCCCTCGGTGGCTCCACGCCCGAGACCGTCGAGGCCAACAAGACCGCCAAGAAGCACAACTGCCCGGTCGTCTCCCTCACCAACAAGGCTGGCTCCGCTCTGACCGTCGACGCGGACCACGTCATCGTCCACGGCTTCCACGCCAACTACGCTGCCAAGTGCGAGAAGCCCGGCTATGCCATCGCTCTTGCTCTCGAGATCCTTCAGCAGACCGAGGGCTATGACCACTACGAGGACATGATCACCGGCCTCACCAACGTTTTCGATCTCTGCGAGAACGCCGCTCAGCACTGCAAGAAGCTCGCCAAGAAGTTCGCCGAGGACTTCAAGGACGACAAGATGATCTACTTCATGGCCTCCGGTGCCTCCGAGAAGATGGCTTATTCTCACGCCGCCTTCCTGTTCACCGAGATGCAGTGGATCGACGCCGCCGCCTACAACACCGGCGAGTACTTCCACGGCCCGTTCGAGGTTTCCACCGAGGGTAAGCCCTACGTCTTCTTCATGTCCGATGGTGCTACCCGTCCGATGGACGCTCGCGCCCTCACCTTCCTTGAGCGCATGGGCGCCAAGGTCGCTCTGATCGACTCCAAGGACTACGGCCTGGCTGACGCCGTGCCCGCGAGCGTCGTCACCTACTTCAACCCGCTGCTGCACCTCGCCGTTATGCGCGAGTACGGCAACCAGATCGCCGAGGCCCGTCAGCACCCGCTGACCATGCGTCGCTACATGTGGAAGCTTTCCTACTAATCACAAGTAAGTAGACCTTACGGGTTGATTGAGAGGGGATGGGGTTTGCGCCCCGTCCCCTTTTTTGCTTTGGGGGGCGTGTTCGTCGCGCCGCAAAACCCCAGATAATACCTACCAAAATGAACCTGTCCCTTTTTGGCAGGTGGGAGGAGATGCGTATGATCAAGGCAGTGCTGTTTGACATGGACGGCGTGCTGGTCGATACCGAGTGGTTCTACAACCGTCGCCGCGTGGCATTTATGGAAGAGAAGGGCTTCCACTTTGACGAGATCCCCGATCTTTCGGGGTCTAACGAGCCTGCCATTTGGGAGGCGCTGGTGCCTGACGATATTGAGCTGCGCGAGCGCCTGCGCGTGGAGTACAAGCAGGTCTACAGCCCGGACCACCCCGTTCCGTATGCCGAGCTGCTCAACGAGCAGACGGAGCCGGTGATGCGTGAGCTGCACGAGCGCGGCGTGAAGTGCGCCATCGCAAGCTCATCCTATCGCGAGCTCATTGACGAGCTGGTGGAGATTGCCGGTATCGCCGACGTGCTGGACTACACCATCAGCGGGCACGAGTGCAGTGCGTTTAAGCCCGACCCCGAGATCTACCTGCGTGCCATGGAGGCGCTGGGGGTGGAGCCTGCCGAGTGCCTGGTTATCGAGGACTCGCCTTTGGGCATCGAGGCCGGCAAGCGCTCCGGCGCGCGCGTCCTGGCACTGCGTCCGCACGAGGGCGTTAACCTGGACCAAACGGGAGCCGACGCCGTCATCGACAACCTCGCCGACATTCTGACCGCTTTGTAGCGTCAATTCGCCGCAAGAAGTGCGGATTCACACGTCTCTTGCGGTGGATTGGCTCATTTTGGCTTCAATTTAGATCCGTTTGGCTTCGACTCGGACTAAGTGAGTAGACTTTTTGGCACATGCCGAGCACAAAGTGGATTTGCTTTAGCAAAACCGCAGGTCACAGGTGTGGCGGTTTTGGGTGTGCTCTGCAGGTCGCGTAAAGTCTACTCACTTGTAATTTGGGCCTTTGGTCGTGGGGGTTGCTGGTCCCGTTTTGGTCGTCGAGAGAGGGTGAATTAAAGCGCCTCATCTCGCTCCATGCTACAATCGCGGGCATGCCCCACAACCACATCTGCCTTCGAAGGGAGCCTACGTGGCGAATGCCATCGATCAGCTCACGGACCGCGTGCTCGTGCTCGGCCGCCTTACCATCGTCCGCCGCGCCATTACCGCCGTGGCGGTCACCATTTCCGCCGTTCTCCAGACATTTCTGATCCAGGCGTTCATTCAGCCCGCTGATCTGCTTCCGAGCGGTCTCACCGGCGTCGCGGTCCTGCTCGATCGCGTTACCTCGCTTGGCGGCGTTCACATCGACATCTCGCTCGGTATGCTCGCGCTCAACATCCCTGTGGCGCTCCTATGCTGGAGCGGCATTAGCAAGCGCTTCGTCATCTTCTCGATGATGCAGGTTGTGCTCTCATCGCTGTTTCTCAACATCTTTCACTTCGCTCCGTTTTTGGGCGACAAGATCATGCTCATCATTTTTGGCGGCGTGGTCTCGGGCCTGGGCGCTGCCATCGCGCTTAAGTCTGGCGCATCCACCGGCGGCACCGACTTTATCGCGCTGTGGGTCTCCAACCACACGGGCAAGACCATCTGGGGCGTCATCTTTGGTTTCAACTGCTTTATCCTGGCGATCTTTGGTTTTATGTTTGGCTGGGATAACGCAGCGTACTCCATCGTGTTCCAGTTTATTTCGACCAAGACCATCGACAGTTTCTATCATCGCTACGACCGCGTGACGCTGCAGATCACGACGCGCAAGGCAGACGAGGTCATGACCGCCTATGTTGACCATTTTCAGCATGGTATTAGCTGCGCCGAGGTCATCGGCGGATATAGCCGCGAAAAGATGTACCTGCTGAACACCGTTGTCTCGACCTACGAGAGCCAGGATATTATCAAGCTGGTGTGCGACATTGATCCCGGCGCCGTGATCAACGTGTTCCACACGCTCAACTTTGTGGGCGGCTGGTGGGGCGGTCATGTCGACGAGCCCATGCCCACGGCCGTACCCGATCCCGACAAGCCCGCGCGCATGGCCAGCAGGCAGGCGCGCCTCAGCGAGCAGGACAGTTTGCAGCAGGACGACGGCAGGTAAGGATTTGCTGTATGCGGTGTATCGTTTTATCAAACTGAGGTATCATAAAACTAGACGTTATATACGTATTAGTACTTTCGATATTTCGATAAGAGTGATTAGATATGCCTGCGCCCAAAAATGCACCGCTTTACCAGCAGATTTACGACGAAATCAAGGATGCGATCGAGAAAGGTGTTTATGCACCCAAGGAGCGTATTCCTTCCGAGCTTGAGCTAGCCGAGCAGTACGAGGTGAGCCGCATTACGGTGCGCCGCGCCGTCGAGGAGTTGTGCTCCGATGGCTACCTGGTTAAGCAGCAGGGCCGCGGCACCTTTGTTTCCACGCCGCACATCAATCGCCAGTTTCACGCCTCGACGCTGCAGACGTTTACCGCGCTGTGTGCCGACAACGGCATGAAGGCGGGCGCACATGTGGTCGATCGCCAGATCGTTCCGGCGCGCCAAAACGAGATGGAGTTCTTTGGCCTGCAGAAGGATGCGTTGCTGCTGCATATCAAGCGCGTGCGTACGGCCGACGGTGAGCCCATCTTTGAGGAGAACATCTTTGTGCCGTTTGACGCCTACCGTGAGCTGTTGACGGCCGATCTTGAGGACAAGTCGATTTTTGCCGAGGTCGAGCGTGTTGGCGGAACGCCGATTGTCTCGGTTGGCTACCGCACGGTCGAGGCCGTTCGCGCCAATGCCGAGCAGGCAGCAGAGCTGGGCATCGCCCCGCACGATCCGCTGCTCAATCTGCGCGCCGGCTTTACCGGCCCCAATGGCGAGCCGGTCCTGATGGGTAAGCAGTACTACGTGGGCAGCCGCTACGTCATGGTGATGTAAGTTACGCGGTTTTACCAAACCGCGTAACGGGCCGACGCTGCGCCCTTGGTTCCGCCGTTCTAACGAACGGCGGACCGGTCGACGCTGCAAACGCCCCTAAGCGGCAATCTGACGTTCAATCGTCGGTCGCGTACCGAAGTACGCTTCCCTCCTCTTTCACGTCACCTTGCTCGCTTAGGGGCGTTTTCGCTGACTCATGCTCAACCAGCGACGTTTCCACGCTCATCCGGAAAGTGTCCAAAAATCCACGCTCGTCCCTTCGGACCGCGTAGCCCGTGGCTGGCGGCAGCTCGGCGCTGGTCCGCGTGGCGGCGTATAATCGGCGGCAGATGATTCTGACGTTAGGAAACCATGACCGATAGCATGCAGCAGATGGCGCTCGACACGCTCGGCGCCTATTTTGGCTACACCTCGTTTCGCCCGGGGCAGGACCGCATGGTCGATGCGATCCTTGCCGGCCGCGATGCACTCGGCGTTATGCCCACAGGTGCCGGCAAGTCCATTTGCTACCAGGTGCCTGCGCTCATGCTGCCCGGCATCACCTTTGTGGTGAGTCCGCTGCTGTCGCTTATGGAGGACCAGACCCGTGCGTTGCTCGCGGCGGGTGCGCGACCCAGTTATCTCAACTCCAGCCTTACGCCGGCTCAGCAAAATACCGTGCTCAAGCGGGCGCGCGAGGGTCGCTACCAGCTTATGTATGTGGCACCTGAGCGCCTGCTCGAGCCGCGTTTTCTGGCCTTTGCGCAGGAAGCTGCGGCCGAAGGCGGCATCGGCGTTCCGCTCGTGGCCATTGACGAGGCCCACTGCGTGAGCCAATGGGGTCAGGATTTCCGCCCCGCCTACCTGCAGATTCGCGAGTTTATCGATTCCCTGCCGCAGCGCCCCATCGTGGCGGCCTTTACCGCTACAGCGACTGAGCGCGTGCGTGCGGACATTCAGCAGATGCTCGGCCTCCAAAACCCGGCGACGGTGGTGACGGGCTTCGATCGCAAGAACCTCTACTTTGGCTGCGAGGAGATGGGCGACAAGGCTAAGATCGCGTGGGTGCGCGACTATGTGATTGCGCATTCGAGCGAGAGCGGCATCGTGTATTGCTCGACCCGCAAGACCGTCGATGCGCTGGCAGGAGAGCTTACCGAGGCTCTGGGCCCCAGCGGCATTCGCGTTGGCCGCTACCATGCCGGCATGGGTAATGACGCCCGCCGCCAAAGCCAGCGCGCCTTTATCGACGACGATATTCAGGTGATGGTTGCCACCAACGCCTTTGGCATGGGTATCGACAAGCCCAACGTGCGCTACGTCATCCATAACAACGTGCCCGAGAGCATCGAGGCCTACTATCAGGAGGCGGGCCGCGCCGGCCGCGATGGCGATCCGGCCAGCTGCCACCTGCTGTGGAACGGCAACGATTTTCGCATGCGCCGCTTTTTGATTGACCGCGGCGATGCGGCCGACGAGACGCTCGACGACGAGCAGCGCGCGTGGGCGCTCCAGAACCGATATCGTCTGCTCAGCCAGATGGAGGGCTACTGCAATACCACCGGCTGCCTGCGCGAATACATGCTGCGCTACTTTGGCGACGAGGCCGCGGCCGAGCATGCGGCAGCGGCTGGTGCGGGCAGCACCGCCACGGACGAGGCCGAGGGCTGCGGCAACTGCAGCAACTGCCTTACGCAGTTCGAGGTCGAGGACGTCACCGATATGGCCCGCGCCACCGTGCGCTATGTGGCCACGCGCCCCATGCGCTTTGGCAAGTCGCTCATCGCCGACGTGCTCCACGGCGGCAACACCGAGCGCATTCGCCAGATGCATCTGGACGAGGATCGCGGCTATGGCGAGCTTTCGAGCGAATCGGTTGGGCGCATCAAGGATATCATCGGCCAGCTGTGCGGCCGCGGTTATTTGGCCACCTCGCAGGGGCAGTACCCGGTTGTGGGCCTGGGTCCGCGTGCCGGCGAGGTCGAGGACGAGGCGTTCGCCTTTACCGTTAAGCGCCGCGCGTCCAAGCGCAAGACCTCGGCCCGCGCTCGCCGTGCGGTGGACCTGCTGCGCGAGGAGGCCGAGCTGGACCAGCGCCCGCGCGTGGGCGACGATGCCGAGCTGTTCGAGCGTCTGCGCGTCCTGCGCAAGGAAATCTCGACCGAGCTGGAGATGGCGCCGTACATGGTCTTCTCCGACAAGGCCCTGCGCGGTCTGTGCCGCCTGCGTCCACAGACGCGCGACGAGCTGATCCAGGTCAACGGCATCGGCGAGAAAAAGGCCGACGCCTTTGGCGAGCAGTTTATGGCGGCGATTGAAGAATTTGAGTCCGAGCATGCGCGGGATGGAGCGTAACGATGGCAACCGATAACAAGACCGAACGTTCTGAGCGCGCCGAGGTTTCCGCCGTGCCTCTGTACCAGCAGGTTATGGACGACCTAAAGGGCGAGATCGCGCGCGGCGTGTACACAGCCGGCTCGTGCATTCCTTCCGAGATGGAGCTCGCGAAGTCCTACGGCGTGGGTCGCGTCACCGTGCGCCGCGCCATCGAGGAGCTGTCGCGTGCGGGCTATCTCAACCGCCAGCAGGGGAGGGGCACCTTTGTGTGCGCTCCCAAGCTCAAGCGCAAGATTCGCCAGAAGGGCGACGTTCAGAGCTTTTCCGAGGGTTGCGCCGCCAACGACATGGTGGCCGGAGCGCGCCTGGTGTCGCGCACGGTGGTTGCGGCGACGCGTGAGGATGCGGCGTTTTTTGGGGTGGAACCCGGCTGCGAGCTCATCGTGGTCGAGCGCGTGCGCACGGCAGATGGCGTGCCCGTCATGCTCGAGAACAACGCCTTTGTGCTGGCCGACCACCCGTATCTGCAAACGATGCGCGACGAGGACCTCACGGACAATTCCATCTTTGCGCTCGTTGCAGAGCATTCGGGCCGCGCGCCGCTCAAGTCCGATCCCTGCACCGTGGAGATTGCGCTTGCCGACGCTCAGGCAGCCCCGCTGCTGGAGGTACCGGTTGGTGAGCCGCTCTTCTATATGGAGGCGTACTTTACCGATGCGGACGAGCGGCCCTTGCTGCTCGGACGCCAAAAGATCGTGGGCTCGCGCTACGTCTTCGACATCTAACGTCCACAGATAGAACAACATAGAACAAGTTTGGCGAAATGGCTTCACGAGCGTCGTTGTGCGTGCTATAAATAGAACAATATAGAACGACCGCAGGTACGAGCCATCGTCGTTCAAAACCGCCACAAAAGGAGGGGCATCACCATGAACGCACACGATCTGATTCAGGAAATTATCGAGCGCAAGGGTAAGATCGAGAACGTCTTTTGGATCGCCTGCGGTGGTTCGATGATCGACCTGATGCCGGCTAACGAGCTGCTCAAGCGCGAGGCCACCACGTTTGCCTCGACGGTCTACACGGCACGCGAGTTTTGCCTGATGGCGCCCAAGAGCCTGGGGCCGAAGTCGCTCGTCGTCGCCTGCAGCCACAGCGGCAATACGCAGGAGGTTGTCGATGCCTGCGAGATGGCGCTGGCTGCCGGCGCCGAGGTCGTGACTATGACCGACTACGCGGGCTCCAAGATCGACAACGGCAAGTGGACCACCTGGGTCTATCCGTGGGGCAAGGGCGAGTCGCAGGCCGAGGTCCCGCAGGGCATTGGCGTGCTAATGGCTGCCGAGCTGCTCGACCAGCAGGAGGGCTACGAGGCGCTCGCCGACATCTACGCCGGCCTTAAGCAGATGGACGCGCTGCTGCCCGCCGCCCGCGAGAAGGTCAACGCCGAGCTGGGCGATCACTTTGCCGAGCTCTGCCAGCAGCACAAGTTCTTCTATATCCTGGGATCCGGCCCCAACTTTAGCCAGACCTATGCCATGGCCATCTGCTCGCTCATGGAGATGCAGTGGCAGCACTGCTGCTACATCCACTCCGGCGAGTACTTCCACGGCCCGTTCGAGGCTACCGAGCCCGGCGTGTTCTACTTTGTGCAGCTCGGATCGGGCGAGTGTCGCCCCATGGAGGAGCGCGCGCTGGCGTTCCTCAACACGCACACCGACACGATCATGGTGCTCGACGCACTCGAGTACGGCGTGGGCGACGTGCCTGCCAGCGTGCGTTCGTACCTGGAGCCAATCTTCTTCTACGCGATGAGCTGCGAGCTGCGCGCAGCCCGCGGTAAGGCGTTCGACCACAGCCCCGAGATTCGTCGCTACATGGGCATCGAGCAGTACTAAGTAACGGGAAAACCATTCACCTTCGATTCGCAAGGGCGCAGCGCGAGTCAAAAAAGCGGGCCGCGCCGGGGATTTCCGGCGCGGCCCGCTTGGTATCGCGCTTAGATTCGCGAGGTGTCGCGGCAACCGACGCTTACTTGGCGTCGTAGGCCTCGGCATCCCACCAGTCGAGCTGGGCGATGTTGTCGCGGATGTGCTGGCAGCTCTTGTGGAAGCCCTCGAGCTCGTGCTCGGAAAGGTCGAGCGTGTAGACCTCCTCGACGCCCTCGGCGCCGATCACGCACGGCAGGGAGGTGAAGATGCCCTCCTCGCCATACTGGCCGGTCATAAGCGTAGAGGCCGAAAGCACGGCGTGCTCGTTGTGCAGCACGGCGGCACAGACGCGCGCGGCGGAGTTGGCGACGGCGTACTCGGTGCACTGCTTGCCCTGGTAGGTTACGTAGCCGCCCTTGCGTGCGAGCTCCTCGACCTCCATGTGGTCGAAGGCGTACTTGTCGGGATTCTCGGCCTGAAGCTCGTTAAGGCTCTTGCCGGCGATGGTCGCGGCCTTAAAGGCGGCAAGCTGGCTAAAGCCGTGCTCGCCAATCATGTAGGCGTCGATGGACTTGGGGCTCACGCCGACCTTCTTGGAGATCTCGGTGCGCAGGCGGGCCGAATCTAGGCCGCAGCCCGAGCCGATGATCTTCTTGGGATCGTAGCCGGTCAGGTGCCACAGCTCGGTGCACACGACGTCGCAGGGGTTGGAGATGCTCACGAAGATGCCGTCGAAGCCGGCGTCGACAATGCGCTTGGCAAAGGTGCGCGCGGCGTCGGTGGTAAAGAACAGCTCGCCGTCGCGGTTACCGGCGGCCAGCGCGACCTTGCCGGCGGCGTTGACGATGACGTCGCAGCAGGCCAGCTCCTCGTAGTGGTCGTAGCAGTTGACGATCTTGGTGTTGTACGGGACAAACGAAAGGGAGTCGCGCAGGTCCTGGACCTCGGACGTCACCTTGGCCTCGTTGATATCGCACAGGTACAGCTCATCGGCAATGCCCTGCATGAGCAGGCTGTTGGCGACATGTGCTCCTACGTGGCCCTGGCCGACCACACCGATCTTACGCGTCTGGTACATATATGTATCCTTTCGGCCGAGTTTTTCGCGTCGAACCATTGTAGCCTCCTGCTATCACTTTGCCAGACTAAAGCGCCATAGATTTTTGGGACATGCCGTAATCTCTACTTTTGGAGTGATTTGGGCCGCTGGCGGTGTCTCGGAGCGATGTACTCGCGCGGATGGGGCCGCTCGTTGTACCATAACTGCAACTGACTCGTAAGGAGCATCCATGCCCATTCGCATTCCCGACGCCCTCCCTGCCGCCGCGCAGCTCGAGAGCGAGAACATCTTTGTCATGACCGAGTACCGCGCGCTGCACCAGGACATCCGTCCGCTGCGCGTGCTCATCCTCAACCTCATGCCCACCAAGATCGCCACCGAGACGCAGATCATGCGCAAGCTCTCCAACACGCCGCTGCAGGTGGAGGTGGACCTGCTGCGCACCAAAACGCACGAGGCAACCCACGTGAGCGCCGGCCACCTGGAGACGTTTTACCGCACGTTCGACGACATCCGCGACATCCACTACGACGGCCTGATCATCACGGGCGCGCCGGTGGAGCAGATGCCGTTCGAGGAGGTCGACTACTGGCCCGAGCTCTGCCAGATCATGGATTGGTCCACCACACACGTGCACTCTACGCTGCACATTTGTTGGGGCGCGCAGGCGGGGCTCTACCATCATTACGGTATCCAGAAGTACGACCTGCCGGCAAAGGCGAGCGGCGTGTTCGAGCATTATCTAGTGAAGCCGCAAAGCCCGCTGGTCCGCGGCTTCGACGACCGTTTCTATGCCGTGCATTCACGCAACACCGATGTGCGCCGCGAGGACGTGGAGGCCGAGCCGCAGCTTGAGGTCGTGGCCGTGTCCGACGAGGTGGGCCTGTACATCGTCAAGTCGACCGACAGCCGTCGCTTCTTTGTCTTTGGCCACCCCGAGTACGATGCCGACACGCTGCGCCTGGAGTACGAGCGCGACGTGAAGCGCGGGCTCAACCCTCAGGTGCCGGCGCATTACTTCCCAAACGACGACCCCTCGGCCGAGCCGCTCAACGTCTGGCGCAGCCAGGCTCAGCTGCTCTACACCAACTGGCTCAACTACTACGTCTACCAGACCACACCCTACGACCTGGCCCGCGCCGGCGAGGAGCACTAGGTCGCGGCCGTGGCCGTGACTGCCGCCGTGGCCGCCGCGTGACGAGCGTGGAAATCCGGACACACGAGCGTGGATAATCGGACGTTTGCAACGTGAGCGTGGATAATCTCCCGTTTTTGGCTCACAAGGGGTCTCAAAGCGGGAGATTTTCCACGCTCATTTTTTCTGCAGCTGCCGTACCGTCGGCATCATCACACGTTGAGTACATGCGGACTACATCGCAAACTAGGTAGTTTCGAGCCACAGCATATTTTCTTTCAATGAAGTCGGTGGCTTTTGAGGCTCAAAATGTGGAGACAGGGACCTCTCGACAACCGTTCTACCTGCAGATATAAGCCATTGGCCTAAAACATCCAAAACCGTCAGGCATTTGGTCAGCATCTGGACAGCATTTGGTCAGACTTCGCATGAAACCGTCTGGTACGTTTGCGCCGTTCCAAGAGTTTGGGGGCGACATGGCAAACATGACGGCGAATCAAAGACTCACAAGTCACATTGAAGCATGCGAGCAGCAGATGAGCTGCGTGTACGCGCGCACGACGGCGGAGGCAAAGCAGATTGAACGGCGGGTGGCGGCGGGAAGTCTCAAGGTGGTCATGCCGGGACTGTATGCGCGTCCGGAATACTGGTCCGAGCTCAAGTTTCGGCAGCGTTATCTGCATCGGGTGCGGGCGCTTGCGCAAAAGCACCCCGACTGGACGTTTTGCTCCTATACGGCGGCCGTTGTCTATGGCCTTTCGGTTTCGCATGCCAATTTGACGCACATCCATATCGCCGCGATGCCGGCGCAATCGACGACGCCAGGCTCTCAAGTCGTTCGCCATCGGTATGCTTATCGGACACGGGCCAGCGAGATGGATATTGCCGTGACCGATATCGATCAAACGATTGCGGATTGCCTGGTCGATGCATCGTTTGTCGAAGGGCTGATCATTGCGGACTCGGCGCTCCATGAGCAGCTTTTGTCGAAGGAGCACCTTGTTGAGGCAGTCAACAAGCTTGGCTTAAATCGTCGCGGTGTTGTGACGGCGCGCAGGGTTGCACGGTATGCCGATGGCCTGTCGGAAAGCGGTGGCGAGTCCAAGGCGCGCGCCCTGATGATCGAGCGCGGCTGGCAGACGCCGGAGCTGCAAATTGAGCTGTTCGACCCGGTTGAGCCGGAACGGCCGTATCGCGTCGACTACTTGTGGCGCGTGGAAGATCGGCTGATCATCGGGGAATTTGACGGATTCGTTAAAAGCGAGAAGGCAGCGGAGGAGGGCAAGCTCGCAAAGGCGCAGTTTGATGAGCGCCAGCGCGAGTCGAGGCTTTCGCTGCTTGATAACTGCAGGATCGTGCGCTTGTGCTGGGATGATCTGAGGGATCCGGCAAAGCTCGATCGCAAGCTCAAAGTTGCCGGCGTGCCGCGTGCATGTTGAGGCGGTTGCGGGGCGTTAAGCTGCACGAGCGTGGATAATCGGACACACGAGCGCGGAAATCTGGACGCGCGTTGATTGAGCGTGGATTTTCAGACATACGAGCGTGGATTATCGGACGTTTGAATAATGAGCGTGGATAATCTCCCGTTTTTTGCCCCCGAACAGTCCCAAAGTGGGAGATTTTCCACGCTTATCTTGCGGGTGCGATACAACGACATTTAGGCGCTGATGGTGTTGGGCAGCGGCAGGTCGTGTGCATCGGTGGGGACGTGGTCGATGCGCTGTTCGTCAAAGGCGATGCCGACGATTTGACATGCGGGCGAGAGCATGGACAGGTAACGGTCGTAGCAGCCGCCGCCGTAGCCCAGGCGCGCGCCGGTTTGGTCGAAGGCCACGAGCGGCACAACAATCATGTCGAGTGCTTCGGCAGGCACGATGGGGAAGCGGTTGCTGCCGATGTCCGCGGCAGCGAAGGTTCGCGTGGGATGAGTGATAAACGGAGCCGCGGACGCATCGTCGGCGGCAACTGCCCGCATGCACATACGCTGGCCACAAGCTGCGGCTTCGGCTGCCGAGAGCATGCACGGATAGGCTGCGCGCCAGCCGCGCGCGGCGGCCGCAGCGGCAAACGCGGCAGGGTCTGCCTCGGAACCCATCGCGGCATAGACGGCAACGGTGCGCGGCGCCGCGGCATCCAAGCGGCCCAGCAGCTCAGCCAGCCGCGTGCAAATGACAGCAGACTTTGCCTTCCGAACATCCAAATCAATCGCATCGCGCCGAGCAATTACCGCCCGCCGCAACTCAGCCTTATCCATCCTAGCCCCCTCCCCCAAACCTACCAAAAAGGGACAGGTTTATTTTTGGCAGGTTTTATCTGGGCAAATGTCGAAACCACCACAAAGGTGCCTGTCCCCTTTGTGGTGGTTTTGCTTGCTGTGGCTAGCCCAGCAGGTCGATGACGTTAAAGCCGGCGTTGCTCTTTGCGATGACGTCGCGGCCGCCAAAGACGCAGGTTGGCGACTCGGCTGCGATGCGCGTCACGTCGGCGCCGAGCGAGCGCAGCTCACCGGGCGTGGTGGCGAGCATCTGGGCGCGGCGCTCCTCGCGTGCATGCGGATCGAGTCCGGCCAGGTAGGTCGTGTTGCGGCGTTTGGTGAGCGCGTACGGCTTCACGGGCGCGTCCATGCCGCTCACACAGCTTACGATAAAGCCCTCGAAGGCGGCCTCGTCGGGCTCAAAGCTGCCGAGCCATTCGCCTGCGCGCGCCACGCGCTCAATCGAGGGATCGATTGCCGGGTCACGGTAGGTGTAGAACGCCGCCTGACGCTCGCCGGCTGCGCGGAATCCGCAGCCGTACGCACCGCCCTTCACGCGAATCTCGTTCCACAGGTAGTCGTAGGAGAGCGCGTTGGCAGCAACCGCCCAAGCACCCGTCACGTCAATGCCCAGGCGGCGCGGGTCGCACGCGCGCGCCGCAAAGCAGATGTCGCTGGGGATGACGAAAGCCTCGTGGCGGTCGCGCGGCTCCGGCACCACGAGCGTGCCGCTGGCAGCGCCGTCGCCAGCGCCCAGCCCCAGGTCGCCCGCAGCATCCCAGTACGCGTTAAAGTCCTCGTCGCTGCCGGTAAAGCTCGCCATGCAGCCATCGGCCACAAAGATGCGCTCCGCCAGCTCGGCAAGCTTGGCGCGCAGGCCGTCCAGGCGCTCGTCAAAGTGCTCGAGCAGATCGCGCAGGAACAGGTAGAAGTTCACGCCCGAAAGCTGCTCGCGCACCACGGCCGAAGGCGAGCTGTAGCTCATCGCGCGACCGAGCGCCGCCGAGTGTCCGTTGTTGATAAAGCCCTGCTCAAGCCCAATGCGAATCTGCGTGAGCACGTCGCGCACGCGGTCAGCGTCGGCATTGAGCAAAAGCGTGCTCGACCACACCTCGCGCGGCAGGCTCGCCAGCGCATCGATCTTCTCGGACAGGGCGCCGGCGCTCACCAGCAGGTAGGGGCGCACACCGTCCACGTCGGGCTGCGTCATGACCTCGGTCGTAAAGCTCAAAAAGCCCAGCTCGCCGGCAAGTAAGTTGTCGAGCTCCTCGGCCGAGTGCTCGCTCGTGGGCAGCTGTTTGAGCAGGCGGCAGAGCAGCGTCACATAGGGCAGGTCCTCAAACACGACGCAGCTCAGGTCGAAATACTGCATGGCGTAGGCCAGGCGGTTGGTGGGGATGCCGTGGCGCAGGCAGGGGATGGGCGCAGTCGTGTCCACGACCAGTGACGGTTCGGGGCGCGCCTCGCCAATGTCGGACACGCGCAGGCGCGGCAGCGTGGCCTTGTCCTCGGGCGTGTCCTCGGCTTCCTGCGCGGCACGCAGCGCGGCCGTGCGCTCGACCACGTCGGCCAGCTCGACATCGGTCATGGCATCGCGCCTGGCTGCCAGCTCTGCGGCCTCGGCGCTCTCCGAACCCTCGGCGGCGTCCACCGGCACCAGCTCGACCAGCGCCATATGGTCGTTTTCCAGCACCAGCTCGCGCAGCAGGTCCTCAAAATAGCTGCCGTCCAGCTCGCCTCGCAGCTCCTCGTACACCGGGCCGTACTTGAGTGCCAGCGTCGCGGCGTCGTCATCGTAGAGCCAGGTGCTCAGCGCGTCGCACGCAATGGCCACGCCGTCGGCGATGCCGTAGTCGCGCTGGCGCAGATCGTATTCGTTGCTGCTGATGATGGCTTCCAGGCGCTCGCGCGGAACGCCGTGCTCGCACAGGTCGCGGCAGGCGTTCTGGAACATGCGACGCAGCTCGCGCGCCACGCCGGGCTGCGCGTTTTGCAGCATGATGAACTCGTAGGGCTGCAGGCTCTCGGCCGCGGTGTAGCTCACCACGTTGCCGCCCAGGCCGGCGGCCAGAATGGCCTTCTTAACCGGTGCTTCGTTGGAGCCCAGCAGTGCCTCAAACAGGATATCCGCCGCGATCGTGCGCTTGCGGTCGAGCGCGCTGCCCAACACAAGGCCCAGGCCCACCAGGGCGTTCTCGGGTGTAGTGGCCATCTCGACGTGCTTGTACTCGCAGGTCACGGGCGCCTGCACGCCCAGCGGATTGGGCGCCAGCGCGGACGGGTCCTCGCCGGCGGCAACGGCTGCGTCCATGCGGCGGCTTGCGGCACTCGGCTGCGACAGATAGCGCTCGTCCAAAAAGGCCAGTGCGCGGTCCACGTCCAGGTCGCCGTAGAGTGTGATGTAGGAGTTGGAAGGATTGTAGTGGCGCGCATGCGTGTCCAGGAACTGCTCGTAGGTGAGCGCGGGAATCGCGCGCGGGTCGCCGCCGCTTTCGTGCGCATAGGCGGTGTCGGGATAGAGCGCGGCGTTGACGGCGTCGTCCAGCACGCTCATGGGGTCGGACAGCGCGCCCTTCATCTCGTTGAACACCACGCCGTTATAGCGCAGCGTGCCCTCGCGCAGGCTCGCGGAGCTGCTGTCGCCTTCGCCCTCGGCGCTCTCCGGCAGGTCCAGCTCGTAGTGCCAGCCCTCCTGCTCAAAAATGGTGGGCTTGGTATAGATGGCCGGGTTGAACACCGCGTCCAGGTACACGTCCATCAGGTTGTACAGGTCCTGCTCGTTGGTGGTGGCAACGGGGTAGATGGTCTTGTCGGGGTAGGTCATGGCGTTGAGGAACGTCTGCATGGAGCTCTTGATCAGGTCGACAAACGGCTCCTTGACGGGGAACTTGGCCGACCCGCACAGCACCGAGTGCTCAAGAATATGGAACACGCCGGTGGAATCGGCCGGCGGCGTCTTAAAGCCAATGGCAAAGGCCTTGTTCTCGTCATCGCATGCCAGGTACAGCAGGCGAGCGCCCGAGGCGGTGTGGCGCAGCACATAGGCGTCCGAGTCGAGCTCGGGCACGGTCTCGCAGCGCTCGACGGCAAAGCCGTGGCAGGTAGTGCCGGGCACTAGCAGCGCGGCGGCAGCGGCGCGCGGGTCGGTTGAGGTGGTGGGCATATGCAGTCTCCTTTGACGCCCCAGCGGGGGCGAATCGAGTCGAATCCCCGAGAGTATACCCATATGGGGCCTTCGACCAATCTGCCGCACGAGCGTGGATTTTCGGACACACGAGCGTGGATTTCCGGACGCATGCCGAATGAGCGTGGATTTTCGGACGAAATCGGCCGCCAAAAGCCCAAAAACCGTCCAAATATCCACTCTCGATATCCGACCGTTCATAATCCACGCTCATCCGCCGCCCGCACAACTCTCATATCTCATTCGTCTCTAATACGAGAGATAACAGATAGATGAGAGATAAATATGAGAGATAACAATGCTGCAAAGAGACGGGCAACCATGGTATTGTCTCAATATAGATTGTTTTACCAGCAACAACATGTTTAAATGAAACAGATGACAGACATCTTATCTTTCATCTCTCACTCATCTCTAATATGAGAGATAACAGAAAGATGAGAGATAATTACGAGAGATAACTGAGAGACGAGGGAAATCTATCCGCGGCATTCTTCGCAGAACCGAGCGAAAGGACGTGCAGATGAACGAAAACGAACTGACCGGTCTGCTCGAGTCTTTAAGGCGCATGGGCTCGGACGATCTTAACGTCGAGGTCAAGGAGAGCGCCACGACACTTTCCCGCGACGTATGGGAAACGGTCAGCGCTTTCGCAAACACCGCCGGCGGCATCATCGTACTCGGAGTGAGCGAGCACGCGGGTTTTGTCCCAGTTACAAACTTTGAGACCGAGAAAGTGCTCAACCAATTCGTGGCGGGCATGGGCGATGCCGGCGGTCGTGGAAAGCTGGCCAATCCGCCCAAATACACCATTGAGCGCGTGGAGCTCCAGGGCACCGTGGTTCTGGTCATCACGATTGAGGAGCTCGACCCGTCGAGCAAGCCTTGCTATGTCATAGAGCGGGGCGCTCAAGGTGGCAGCTACAAACGCATCGATGACAAAGATGTCCCGCTTTCGTCGACCGAGGTTTTGGCACTGTCGTCATATGAACGGACGAGTCCTAGCGATCGCGATGCGGTGCCCGGTACGAGTGTGGGCGATCTCGACGAGTCGATGGTCGACCGCACGATAGAGCGTGCCTATTCGCTGACGCCTCGAGCGATGCGCGGTGCGGCGGACAAGAAGACAAAGATGGAGCGTCTGAATTTCCTCGACTTCCAGGGCAATGTTACCAAGGCCGGCCTCCTTGCCGCGGGCGTTTACCCTCAGCAGTTCTATCCCAAGCTCTTCATTGATGTGGCTGTCCACGTGGGAACTCAAAAGGGAGCTGCGGGGCCACTAAGGTTTATGGACCGCACAGTCTGCGAGGGCACCCTAGGCGAGATGATTTCGGATGCCGTCGCAGCTGTCGCCAAAAACCTGCGCCGCATCTCGACCGTCCAAGGCGTCTCGCGTATCGACTCGCTGGAGATCCCCGAGGAGGTCCTGCGCGAGGCAGTCGCCAACGCGGTTATCCACAGGGAATACGGGGATCGGTTCTGTGGGCAATCGATCGCCGTCGACGTCTTTGACGATCGTGTCGAGGTGACGAATCCTGGCGGCCTTTACGGGGGAAAGACTCGAGAGAACTTGTTTGACGGCAGCTCCCGATGCCGTAACGCGACGCTCGTGAAACTCATGTCGATTGTCCCGCTTCCGGATGGCGCAGGTTCGCCGGCTGAGGGCAATGGCTCGGGCATCCCGATGATGATCGATGCCATGCGCGCGCATGGTCTGGCCGAGCCCCTGTTCTGCCCGGGGTTCGATCGGTTCAAGGTCGTACTTTACCGTTCAAAGATCGAGCCGGTCGATCATGGCGGAGGCTTAATTGTGACGGCACTCAAACACTACGGCGAGCTGGGGACGCGTGAGCTGGCAAAACGCACGGGGCTTACAATTTCCCAGGTTAGGTCGCGCGTCAACGCGCTCATTGCTCAAGGCGAGCTTGAGCCCACGGCGCCGTCGACAAGCCGCAACCGCAAATATCGACTGTCAGAGCGCGTGGAATAAATGCGTTAGTGGACGAGGCGACCCAATAATCGACCCTCGATTGGCGCCCACTAAGGTAAAGCGGTTGTTGCCCAGTCGACGGTGATGCTAAAGACTCGGCTTACGCCGGCATGGCCCCGAACCCGTCCATCAAGAACAGCCTAAGAACCAGCTTGATGACATATCCCGGTTTGATTTCTGCCGTGCCAAAGACGCTGCGCTCGGCGAGCTCGCTGCAGTATGCGTAGATGTCGCGGATAAGGTCCGCGCCCGAAAGCGTAAACATGTAGCCTGCGTCCGAAAGCGCATTGGGCGCGGCGGGCAACTTGGCCATGTGGCAGAACGTTTGCAGGTCGGGCGCCATGGCGTTCTGGTAGTCAAGGTGGCTGCCGTCTTCTTGTGCGGCGAGTTCCAGCTGGCGTACTCGATCCAGCGCCGCTGCCAGCACAAAGCTCGGTGTGGGCGCATTGACGTCTTCCGTGTTCGCCACGAGTTTGCCCGCCGCCTGTGTGACAAGCCAGGCGACCTCGCGCTGGCAACGCACGGCCTTGCGCGTAACCGGCTTGATGGACGAAGAAGAAACGCTCCCCTTAGGCGGATTCGAAGCAGCCATAAGACCCTCCCATGAACAATCCGGCCCAACAAGCCCGGATGAAACACGTGCTACATCAGTATACAGGGGAGTGGGGTAGCGGGGTACAAGCGCGCCAGCGGCAAACCGAGAGCATCAACAATGTGCCTCCGCTCTATTTGGACGATGGTACGTGGGTCATTAAGTACTCGGTTCAAGCGCCGGGTACCGTTGGTTTTCGAGACCAGAATTACAACCGTAAAATGCTCAACTGCATGGAATGTGACGTCCCAGTCGGAGTCATATTTGCAACCGAGGTGGGCTATAAGGTGCTCGGCCTTGCGTTTGTTGAGCGGTTCGAGCCCGAAAACGGATGGTTTGTTCTGCACGGTCCTGTTCATAAAGGCGGACCGGACCCTCGTTTTGCGCCCGACATGAGTTATCTGAAGCACATACCCGTCGATATTGAGTTTGCCGGACAGGGTGCGACCGACGATGAAATTTGGCTTTGGCGGTCTTTTACGATCGTGCTGTTTGATCGGATCGCGTGGCGATGCAATCTCGCACACGCCTGCCGGTGCATGCTCTTCCTGATTTGTATAGCGAGAGGGGAGCGAACGTGAGCTGGCGAGGCGATATTGCGATGGGGAAGTACGGAAAACTGCCGTGCGCCCTTATAGACAACAAAATGTTTCCGAGCGTAGAAGTTGATTGCGGGTCGTTTGTCGTCGCCTGTCCTTGCTGCGGCTCGCAAATACCGTGCCTCGACATTCGGTTCATCGATGCGTGCGACAGACTTAGCGACGAAGTGAGAAAACGGACAGGCGTTCATATGCCGGTGTATCAGGAGAAATGCCCTGTTTGTGGCCTCGATATCGTGTACGACGCCGGCGACGAGGGATAGGTGATGCGGAGGAGCTGGCTGTGAAGGCATCTCTGTCCCTATAAATAAATCCCCTCACCGAGCTGCTTGTGGAACTTGGCGTGATGGTCGCGTGCCCAGGTAAAGAGCGCCTGGTCAAAGTCGGTGCGCGTGGCCGGGACGCCAAAGACGCCGGCAACTTCGACACGCACAAACTCCAGTGCCGGCAGCTTGTTGATGGCGGTGAGGGCAAACGGGGACGTGGGTTCTTCGAACAGATAGTGGCTGCCTTGCAGCGCGTCGCAACTGGTGCACGTGTTGCCGAGCGACGGGGCTTTGGAGGCTCGTGCGCCTACGGGTTTGTAGCCACAGCGCTTAGAAAGATAGTCGCGGATCTCGCCCGGGACGCAGCCAAGAGCGGGAACAATGGCGAGCGCGTTGGCGTTGGCCGTGTCGATGGTAATGTGCCCGGCTTCGTTGGGCGCGTGCGCGATGGCGATGCCCTTGTCGTCATCGGTTCGATAGGGAATGCCGAAGGCCGCGACCGAGGTCTCTTTGTGACACTTCCAGCACTCGCGCTTGCCCAGTACTAGATATATATACGGCGCTGAGGGGTCGGATCGGTCAACACCGGGCAGCCACTCGGCAAAGGGCTCGGGGTTGACGCCGCTGGGTACATACCAGATCTTCTTGGTCCGGTCCCATTTGGCGCCCAGCGCCTTGGCTTCTTCTTTGTGCGAAAAGGGGACATCGAGCTCGGTGCGCATGGCGGCTCCTTGGTGCTGCAGGTGCGAGTGGCTCAAGGATACCGCAGGGCGCAGACATCGCGGCGTTTTGTTGAGAAGTTGCGGCGCGGACTGCTTGGTTACGCCGTTAGATAAATTGGCAAGTAGATGGTCGGCTTTTGACCAGTTGGGCGGTTGGAGCAGCTTGCGGCGCAGTTTTGTGCCTGGCTATTGTTGATGTTGGGGTATTGAATATATTTGGCTGCCATTCGTCAGGTGAATTGATGTTACGTTGCGATGACGGTTGGAACTGCCAGCGGATTTAGCGACATAAAACAAAACAGCCCAGAGGACATAGCCTCTGAGCTGCGAACATTTGGTGGGCGTTAGAAGATTTGAACTTCTGACCTCTTCCGTGTCAGGGAAGCGCTCTCCCCCTGAGCTAAACGCCCGATCAAGGGTGCGCAAGCGCGCAAGGGATAATATAACGGAGCCTGAACTCGGTGGCAAGAACATTTTTAAAAATCGCTTACATTGTGGAATTCGGGGGCTTTGTCATATCCATTTCAAAAGAGCCTGCTGCCGCGATTTGACTGTCGCATAATGCAAGGCCATTGCGGTATCGAGCTATGGAAAGACGTCTGCGGAATTGTCCTACCGATAAGCGGACAAGCCTTCGGCTGGTGCCTTCGCCGTGGTAAGGTAAGCCGAATTGTTTCCAGGCTGCTTCGAGGGAATGGAATGAGCAAAGAGCGTGTCGAGCAGGTCGAAGGCGCAGGGGCTTCGGTGCCGATGACCGATATATCGAACATTGATGTGCCCGAGGGCACCGATGAGCTCAGCCGTAGCACCCGCCGCGCTTGGCGCGAGCGCCTGAACAGCGCTTCGACGCGCAAGATGATCACGGGCGTCTTGGCTACGTTGGTGGGCGGTTCGTTTTGGGGCTTCTCGGGCACCAGCGCGAGCTTTCTGTTCGATACCTACCACGTCGACACCTTGTGGCTTATGAGCGTGCGTCAGATTCTCGCCGGTCTACTCTTTATGGCCGTGGTTGTTACGCGCGACCGCGAGCGCCTGATTAAGCTCTGGACCACACCCGCCGATCGCAAGCAGCTGCTGCTCTTTACCGCCTTTGGTCTGCTGTTCAACCAGTTTTGCTATCTTTCGGCCGTGCGCCTGACGAACGCCGGAACCGCGACGGTGCTCCAATGCCTGCAGCTCGTTATCATCATGGGCTACACCTGCGTGACCGATCGCCGCATGCCGCGTACTCGCGAAGTTATCGGCATTGGCCTGGCTCTGGGTGGAACCTTTTTAATCGCCACCGGCGGCGACCCCACCAGCCTGAATATCTCGCCGCTTGGCCTGGCAGCAGGTCTTATGTGTGCGGTCAGCGCCACGTGTATGGCGGTGATTCCCGCCAAGATCCTGCCCGAATACGGCAGCCCCATCGTCACGGGCTCGGCAATGCTCACGGCGGGCGTGGTCTCGTGCGTCTTCGTGCAGCCCTGGGCGCATATACCGGCGCTCGACGCTGCCGGCGTCGAGGCGCTCGCGGTGTTCGTGGTTATCGGCTCGTTTTTTGCTTACATGCTCTATATGCAGGGCGTTAAGGACATCGGCTCGGTGCGTGCGAGCCTCATCGGAACTGTGGAGCCGGTTTCGGCGACCATCACCAGCGCCGTTATGCTGGGCACGGTGTTTTTGCCGACCGACCTTATCGGCTTTGCCATGATCATCGTGATGATGTTCCTCACGGTGTAGCTGGCGCCACTGCCAAGACAGAAAAGGTGTTGTGCCACATTTTCGCCAATTGATGTCCGTGTCTGGAGTTTAGCTGTCGATGCCCAAAATGCCATAAATTAGTAATGTTATGGACTTTTTCATTGCGACTCAATTGCGAGGATTTCTTTATGGCTGGTAATCACTTTAAGGGCAGCGATAGCGGCCGTCCTGCAGTTCCGCCGCGTCCGAACGGGGCTGGTAAGGCCGGCACGCCGGGCGGCGCTGGACAGGGCGGTTCCGGTAAGCGCGTGTCCCCGGGCGAGACGGCGATGTTTACCGCTCTGTACGAGCAGTCTCAAAAGGCAAAAAAGACCGGCCGTGCAAGAGGGAATGTCTTTGCGGGCGGTGCAACCTCCACGTCGCAGCCGAGCGGGGCTCCTTCGGCACCTGCGAACAACGCAGGTGTTGCCAACGCCGCGAATACCGCCGGCAACGTTAATGCCGGCAAGGCCGCCAACAATACTCCCTCTGCCGGTGGCGCGGGGCTTACGGGTAACCTTGGCACGATTTACACCGGCGCCTCCGAGACTGGCACGTTCGCCCGCCTGGATGATGGCGGTGCCCAGTTTGCGGGCTCGGGTTCCAAGGAAGATTATTACGATTTTGGCTTGAACTACGGTAGCGACGCTTCGTCGAGTTCGACCTCTGACGGTCTGGTCCGTCATCGCCATCGCAAAGGCGAGCGCAAAAAGCGTCACACTGGCGCCATTATTGCCGCTGTAGTCGCGGTGCTTCTCGTTGCGCTTGGCGCAAGCGGCTTTATGCTGCTTAACTCGGCAAAGACCGTAAAGAGCGAAGCGAAGGAGGCTGTCGAGATCGTCGGTGGCCTTAAGGACAAGGTCACGTCGGGCGATTTTTCGACGCTGCCTGACGACGCGAAGAAGATTGATGAGCTTTGCGACAGCATGAAGGCGGAGACCTCGAGCCCGCTGTGGACGGCGGCTTCGTTTATCCCGGTGTATGGCAGCGACATCAATGCGGCCCGCACCATGATCGACGCCCTGTCCGATGTCTCGAGCAATGCGCTGGTTCCCATGGCCGATAACCTTTCGCAGGCCACGCCCGGCAAGCTGTTTCAGGACGGCATGATTAACGTGTCCGCGCTGCAGGCGGTCGCCGATTCGCTTTCCAGCAGCTCGAAGGTGTTCAAGAGCGCCAACGAGAAGATCCAGGGCATTGGCGATACTCATATTTCCCAGGTGACCGAGCTGGTCGATAAGGCCAAGGACGGCTTTGCCACCCTCAACGGCGCGGTTGACGCGGCGGAGAAGGTCGCCCCCGTCCTTCCCCAGATGCTCGGCGCCAACGGCCAGACGCGCAACTACCTTATGTACGCCATGAACAACGTCGAGATTCGTGCCTGCGGCGGCTTTGGCGGTTCGCAGGGCCTGATTTCGGTCACCGACGGCCAGATGTCGATTGGCGAGTTTGTTCCCCGCATTGGACTCAGCGAGGATGAGGCAGTCGAGAGCGTCGACGAAGAGGATGAGGCGCTGTTCGGCAACCACAGTAACCTGTACAACTCGGGCAATACCTATTCGCCTGATTGGCCCCGCAACTCGCAGCGTGTCGCAGCCCTGTGGAAATCTCAATATGGCCAGGACGTTGACGGCGTCGTGGGTATCGACCCGGTGTTCCTGCAGTATCTGCTGGGCCTGGTCGGTAACGTGTCGCTGCCCGACGGAACGGTTGTCGACGGCACCAACGCCGCAAAGGTCCTCATGCACGATGTGTACTGGAACTATCCGGTCGAGGAGTCGGACGGCATCTTTGCATCCGTCGCCAGCGCTGCCTTCGACAAGATTCTCGGTGGCATCGGTGACGTCGACGTTACAAAGCTTGTCAGCGCCGTTGAGCGCGGTGCCGAAGAGGGTCGTCTGATTGCTTGGATGAAAAACGATGACGAGCAGAATGCCATCAAAGAGACGGGCATTGACGCTTCGCTGCCCGATCCGGATGATCCGAGTGCCGATCCCGTTGCCGGCGTTTACTTTAACAACCTGAGCTTTTCCAAGCTCGACTGGTATCTGAACGCCGACACGCAGATTGGCCAGGGCGTCAAGAACGGCGACGGCACGTGCTCGTATCGCATCACCGTTACCCTGACGAACATCATGACGCAGGAGGAGACAGGCAAGCTGCCCGACTACGTCGCGGCGAGCGCGCCCGATGCCGCGCGCGACGACGAGCGTCTGAATGTCTCGTTGTTTGCCCCGACGGGCGGCAACATTACTGATTTGACCGTCGAGGGCACCCAGTTTGGTCTTGGTGCCGCTACGTGGCATGGAATCCCCTTCTATTCGGGCACCGTTGACTTGCATGCTGGCGAGACGACGACGATCACGTATACGCTGACCACGTCGGCCGAGGCGGGGGACAAGCCGCTTACGCTGCGTCAGACTCCTACATGCCAGGCGGCTCGCGACAGCGCGTCGGCGTAGGGTTTTTCTGGTAGCGCAGATAATCGAGTACCATTTTGGGGCGGACAGGCAATCTGTCCGCCCCTATTTTGTAAGGAGAGCGCATGAAGTACTTTGGCACCGACGGCTTTCGCGGTGAGGCCAACGTTGGGCTGACGGTAGAGCACGCTTATAAGATTGGCCGTTTTGTGGGCTGGTATTACGGCGCCAACCGCGAGCGCAAGGCGCGCGTGATCGTGGGCAAGGACACTCGTCGCTCGAGCTATATGTTCGAGGCGGCGCTGGTGAGCGGCCTGGTCGCGAGCGGTGCGGACGCCTATATGCTGCACGTGATCCCCACGCCGGGCGTGGCACATCAGACCGTGGAGGGCTGCTTCGATTGCGGCATCATGATCAGCGCGAGCCACAACCCGTTTTGCGATAACGGCATTAAGCTCGTCAACAGCGACGGCTTTAAGATGGACGAGGACGTGCTGGAGCTCATCGAGGACTACATCGATGGCAAGAGCGAGGTGCCGCTGGCAACGGGCAACCACATCGGCGCCACGGTGGACTACATGCAGGGCCGCAACCGCTACATTGCTTCGCTCATTGCAAGTGCGAACTTTTCGCTGCAGGGCGTCAAGATCGGCATCGACTGCGCCAACGGCTCGGCTTCCTCGGTGGCCAAGCCGGTGTTTGACGCGCTCGGTGCCGACGTGCGCGTGATCAACGCCGCGCCCGATGGCTTTAACATCAACGTCGACTGCGGCTCCACGCATATGGAGCGCCTGCAGCGCCACGTGGTGGAGCAGGGCCTGGACGTGGGCTTTGCCTATGACGGCGATGCCGACCGCTGCCTGGCCGTGGACGAGCGCGGCCGCGTGGTCGATGGCGACCAGATCCTGTACGTGTGCGGCGTGTACCTGAACAAGCACGGTCGCCTTTCGGGCGGTACCGTGGTTCCGACGATCGCCAGCAACTTTGGCCTGATCAAGTCGTTGGAGCTTGCCGGACTGAGCGCCGTGACCAGCGGCGTGGGCGACCGTCACGTGTATGCCAAGATGCGCGAGGGTGGCTACAGCCTGGGCGGCGAGCAGACGGGCCATACGATCTTTGGCGATATCGAGCGCACGGGCGACGGCATTATGACCTCGCTGCGCGTGATGGAAGTGATTCGCGCCGAGCGCGAGACGCTCTCGCAGCTCACGGCACCGTGCAAGCTGCTGCCGCAGGCGCAGGTTGCCGTGCGCGTAGCGGATAAGGACGCCGCGCTCGAGAACATGGGCGTGCAGAACGCCATCGCCGAGGCCGAGACTGCGCTGGCAGGCGAGGGCCGCGTGCTCGTGCGCAAAAGTGGAACCGAGTCGGTGATTCGCGTTTTGGCCGAAGCGCCCGACCAAGCATCCGCCGATGCTGCCATGAAGCGCATCGCCAACGCGCTCGAGGCTTTATAGCTACGCGGTTTTACCAAACCGCGTAGCTGCTCGACGCTGCAAACGCCCCTAAGCGGCAATCTGGCGTTCAATTTCAAGGGCGCGACCAGAAGGCCAGCGCCCTTTCATTTCACGTTATCTTGCTCGCTTGGGGTCGTTTTCTCTGACGTTGCCAAGACATTAGCGTCAACGAGCTACTCATTGGGGACAGTCTTTACCGATTGGCCGGTTTGCTGGCCGGATGGGCAAGGACTGTCCCCAACTGCCGGCAGAAAAGGAACGTCCCTAACTGCCGGCCTTCAAGGCCTTACAGCTGGTAGAGCGTGGTGAACTTGTCCTGCAGGTAGCTGCAGTAGTAGCGGGCGTCAAAGGCCATGCCGCACGCGCCCTTGATGAGCTCCGGCGCGTCCTTGGCGCGGCCCCACTGCCAAATGTGCCCGCCGAGCCAGGCGCGGACGGGTGCCAAGTCGCCGCTCGCGCAGGCGCCGTTGAGGTCGACACCGTCGCGGCACATGGCCGGCACAAACATGGCATCGTAGGCGCTGCCCAGCGCATAGGTGGGGAAGTAGCCAAACGAGCCGCCGCTCCAGTGCGTATCCTGCAGGCAGCCGTGCGTGTCGTCGGGAACGGGAATGCCCAGGTACTCGTTCATAAAGCGGTTCCAAAGCGCGGGGATGTCCTTGGCCGTGGCCTCGCCGGCAAACAGCATGCGCTCGATCTGGTAGCGCACCATAATATGCAGCGGGTAGGTGAGCTCGTCGGCCTCGGTGCGGATCAGCGACGGCTGAGCGATGTTCACGGCGTGGTAGAGCGTGTCCTCGTCGACGTCGCCGTAGACCTCGGGTGCGTGGCGGCGCAGCACCTCGAGCAGCGGTCCCATAAAGGCGCGGCTGCGACCCACGGTGTTCTCGAAGAAGCGGCTCTGGCTCTCGTGGATGCCCATGGAGGTGCCACCCTCAAGACAGGTGCGCGCATAGGCAGGATTGACGCCCAGCTCATACATGGCGTGTCCCGCCTCGTGGATGATGCTGTAGACGTTGGAGATGCAGTCGTCCTCGTAGATGTGCGTGGCGATGCGCGCGTCGCCCACCGAGAAGCCCTCGCTAAACGGGTGCTCGGTAAAGGCAAGCGTGGTGTCGTCCAGGTTCAGGCCGACAAGCTTCATCAAGTCGAAGCTCATGGCGCGCTGGGCAGCCTCGGGCACGTGGGCGTGCAAAAAGTCGGCAGCCGGCTGCTGGCCGCGCTCGCCGATGGCGTGCACGAGCGGCACGACCGTGGCCTTGACCTCATCGCAAAACGCATCGAAGCTCTTGGCGGAAAGCCCGCGCTCGTGCTGGTCGAGCCAAACATCGTACGGATCGCGCTTGGGATCCATGAGCTCGGCCTGATGCTTAAGTTGGGCGACGATTCTATCCACATAGGGCTCAAAGCTCGCCCAGTCATTGGCCGTCTTGGCCTTGTGCCACACGGCATCGGCCTCGCAGGTGAGCCTGGTCCAAGCCTCGGCCTCCTCGGTGGGAATGACGCTCGCCTCGCGCTGGTCGCGGCCGAGCACGCGGATCTCGTTGAGCAGTTGCGGGTCGTCGATCTTGCCGCCGGCGACCGTCTCGCGTGCCAGCGAGTGCACAAGCTCGACAGACTTTTTGCTGGTCAGGAGCTTGTGATGCTCGCCGGCAAGGGTGCCCATAGCATCGGCGCGGGCCGCGGCGCCGTTGGCGGGAGCAATGGTCGCGCCGTCAAACTCGGCAATCTTGAGCAGGTACTCGCGAGTCCACAGCTTGCCCTCGAGCTTACGGAATTTTTTGACAGCCTTATCGACCTTCATGCCTTTGGGCGTCTTATCCGCTGCGGGCTTGGCCATCTTATCCTTGTTCTTTCCCATACCTATATCCTTGATCTCGCAGACCGGACGCCACGGGTGGGCGTACGGCCAGTTTGCACAGCTACCTGCCTTGTACCCAGTGCGAACAAAACGGAACGCGGCGATATGCTCGCAGAATGTGTTATCCTATAGCCCAATGCGTTGACGGAGAGGGTTTTGCCCGCCGCGTCGCCGGCAAGAGAGGGAAGGTCATGGGCTGCAAGCCTTCCTGCGGTGGCAAGGGCCAAGCGTTCACTCCCGAGCAGCGACCTCAACGGGCGCGCGGCCACGCGGCGGCGATGTCTCCAGTAGGGAAGCCGTGAGCCTCGCGAAAAGGGGCAAAGAGTGGGCGCGGCGGGTCAGACATCCGCCGGGTCAAACAAGGTGGTACCGCGGAATTCAACCGTCCTTGGGCAATGCACATGCCCGAGGACGGTTTTTTGTTACCGAACCGGGCCGCACATCCGTAAGCGTCGGGCGGTGCCAGCCGCCCCGGCAAGCGGATGCGCGAGAGACGAAAGGGAAGACATGAGTCTGATTGATGATCTGGTCAAACTCGAGGAAGAGGCCAAGGAGCTCGTCGCAGGCGCCGACGACGCCGAGAAGCTCGAGGCCGCGCGCGTCGCGCTGCTCGGCCGCAAGGGCCGCATCACCGGCCTGATGCGCATGATGGGCAAGCTCGCCCCCGAGGATCGTCCCGTCATGGGCAAGCGCGCCAACGAGATGCGCCAGCTGATCGAGGGCATGCTCGACGAGCGCTCCACCGAGATGAAGGCCGCCGCCCTCAAGCATGCGCTCGAGCACGATGCCGTCGACATCACGTTGCCGGGCATCCGTCCGCAGATCGGCCATCAGCACCTGATCAAGCAGATCATCGAGGAGGCCGAGGACATCTTCTGCGGCATCGGCTACACCGTCGAGTCCGGCCCCATGGTCGACACCTCCTACTACAACTTCACCGCGCTCAATGCGCCCATGGATCACCCGAGCCGCTCGGCCCGCGACACGTTCTACGTGGTCGACAACAACCCCGGCAGCGTCACGCACCCCGAGGCTCACGCCCACGGCGAGTCCGACGTGCTGCTGCGCACCCAGACCTCGGGCGTGCAGATCCACACCATGGAGTCGCAGAAGCCGCCCATCTACATGATCTGCCCGGGCACCGTCTACCGTCCCGACACGGCCGACGCCTGCCACCTGCCGCAGTTCAACCAGATCGAGGGCCTGGTCGTCGACGAGGGCATCACCTTTGGCGATCTTAAGGGCACGCTCGACTACTTTGTTAAGTGCATGTTTGGCGAGGACCGCAAGACGCGCTACCGCCCGCACTTCTTCCCCTTCACCGAGCCCAGCTGCGAGGTGGACGTGAGCTGCCACGTGTGCGGCGGCAAGGGTTGCAACTTCTGCAAGCACAGCGGCTGGATCGAAATCCTGGGCTGCGGCATGGTCGACCCCAACGTCCTCATCAACTGCGGCATCGACCCCGAGAAGTACACCGGCTTCGCCTTTGGCATTGGCGCCGAGCGCGTCGCGGCCCTGCGCTACGACCTGCCCGACCTGCGAACGCTCATGACGGGCGATATGCGCTTCTTAAATCAGTTCTAGGCCCGGCGGCTTTCCCAAGCACCGCACCTTGCCTTTCAATCGTCGGTTGCGTACCTAAGTACGCGGCCCTCCTCTTTCAAGGCAATCTGCGGCACTTGGAAAACCCGTCTCCGTTGCAGTTTTTGGCTCAAAGCCGCATTTATGAAAGGAGACCAGTTAGATGCGCGTTTCTTACGACTGGCTCAAGACCATGATCGATATTCCGGAGGATCCCAAGACTCTTTCGGACGAATATGTCCGTACCGGCACCGAGGTCGAGGCGATCGATACCGTGGGCGAGTCCTTCGACCACGTGGTGACCGCCCAGGTGCTCACCAAGACCCCGCACCCCGATAGCGACCACATGTATGTGTGCTCGGTCGACGTGGGCGACAAGAACCTCGACGCTGACGGCAACCCCGCTCCGCTGCAGATCGTCTGCGGCGCGCAGAACTTCGAGGCCGGCGATCACATCGTCACGGCCATGATCGGCGCTGTCCTGCCCGGCGACGTCAAGATCAAGAAGAGCAAGCTTCGCGGCGTCGTGTCCATGGGCATGAACTGCTCCGCGCGCGAGCTCGGCCTGGGCGGCGACCACTCCGGCATCATGATCCTGCCCGAGGACACGCCCTGCGGCATGCCGTTTGCCGAGTATGTGGGCTCGAGCGATACCGTGCTCGACTGCGAGATCACGCCCAACCGCCCCGACTGCCTGTCCATGATCGGCATGGCCCGCGAGACCGGTGCCATCTTCGACCGCGATTTCCACGTTGAGCTGCCCGCCATCAAGGTCGAGACCGGCCGCGCGACCGACGACGAGCTTTCGGTCGAGATCGCCGACGAGGGCCTGTGCGACCGCTACGTTGCCCGCATCGTGCGCAACGTCAAGGTCGGCCCGTCGCCCGACTGGATGGTCAAGCGCCTCAACGCCCTGGGCGTGCGCCCGCACAACAACATCGTCGACATCACCAACTACGTGATGATGCTCACCGGCCAGCCGCTGCACGCCTTTGACCTCGACACCTTTGCCGAGCGCGATGGCCACCGTCGCGTGGTGGTTCGCGCCGCCCAGCAGGACGAGAAGTTCACGACGCTCGATGGCGAGGAGCGTGTGCTCGACGCCGGCATGGGCCTCATCACCGACGGCGAGCGTCCCGTGGCGCTGGCCGGTGTCATGGGCGGCATGGATTCCGAGATCGAGGACGATACCGTCGACGTGATGGTCGAGAGCGCTTGCTTCAACGCCGGTCGCACCTCGCACACCAGCCGTGACCTGTCGCTGATCTCCGACGCCTCCATCCGCTTTGAGCGCCAGGTTGACGAGACTGGCTGCGTGGATGTCGCCAACGTTACCTGCGCGCTCATCGAGGAGATCGCCGGCGGCGAGGTCGCCCCCGGCCATGTCGATGTTTTCCCCGCGCCCAAGACCATCGACAGCATTAAGCTGCGCCTGGCCCGCGTGCACGCCATCTGCGGTGCCGACATCGAGCCCGACTTTATCGAGCGTTCGCTCACCCGCCTGGGCTGCACCGTCGAGCGTGACGGCGAGGACTTTATGGTCACTCCGCCGAGCTTCCGCCCCGACCTGCCGCGCGAGATCGATCTGATCGAGGAGGTCCTGCGCCTGTGGGGCATGGGCCGCGTGACGGCGACCATCCCGGCTGCCAAGAACCACATCGGCGGCCTGACCCGCGAGCAGAAGCTCACCCGTAAGGTCGGTGAGATCCTGCGCGCCTGCGGCCTCAACGAGACCACGACTTTTGGCTTTGCCGCCCCGGGCGACCTGGAGAAGATCGGTATGTCCACCGAGGGCCGCGGTTGCCCCGTGGTGCTCATGAACCCGCTGGTGGCCGAGCAGACCGAGATGCGTCGTTCGCTGCTGCCGGGCCTGCTGCAGTCCGTGGCCTACAACGAGGCGCACGGTACGCCCAACGTGCACCTGTACGAGGTCGGCAGCCTGTTCCACGGTCGCGAGAACGCCAGCCTGCCCAAGGAGACCAAGTCCGTGGCGGGTGTGCTCTCGGGCCAGTGGAGCGAGCAGTCCTGGAACATGAAGTACCGTAAGCTGCGCTTCTTCTTTGGCAAGGGCATTGTCGAGGAGCTGCTCGCCCAGCTGCGCATCGAGAAGGTTCGCTTCCGTCCCGTCGAGGGCGAGGGCTACGCTTTCTTGCAGCCGGGTCGTGCGGCCGAGGTTCTGTCCGGCGGAACCGTGCTGGGCTGGGTCGGCGAGATTCACCCCGAGGCGCGCGAAGCGATGGGCATCGATGAGGTCGTCGTTGCCTTTGAGCTCGACTTGGACAAGCTGATCAAGGGCGCCCGCAACCAGGAGAACTATCGCGAGTTCTCGCAGTACCCGGCTGTTGAGCATGACCTTGCCATTGTGGTCGACAACTCCGTGACCTGTGAGGATCTTGAGCGCCGCATTACGAGCGCCGGCGGTAAGTTGCTCGAGGGCGTGCGCCTGTTCGACGTCTACCGCGATCCCATCCGCATCGGAGCGGGCAAAAAGTCCATGGCCTTTGCGCTTACGTATCGCTCCGACGACCACACGCTCACCAGCGAAGAGGTCGAGAAAGCGCACCAGAAGATTGTCACCAAGGTATGCAAAGGCGTAAACGGCGAGGTCCGCGGCTAGGGCTTGCGATGGGTATAGGTCAGCGGTGGCTGCTGCCGATCCTGCGTGACTGCTATGCTCGGTATAACGCATCGCTGAGCCTGCATATATGACACGCGCATTACATAACGGCGTGCTGCTTTTGTGGCGGCGCGCCGTTTTGCTATCATAGCCTGCGGCGTGTTACGAATCATCTAGCTCGTAACACTGATGAAATGGTTCAAGCGGCGCTGCAATCCCATGTGCCGGCAACCGGGAGGCGTATATGCACATTCCAGATAACTACCTGTCCCCGCAGACCGATGCCGTTATGGCGGTGGCGATGGTGCCCGTATGGGTTCACTGCATCAAGAAAGTGCGCGCCACGCTCGATCGCGAGCATATGGCCTTTCTGGGTATTTGCGCTGCGTTCTCCTTTTTGCTCATGATGTTCAACGTGCCGCTGCCCGGCGGCACCACTGGTCACGCCGTCGGCGGCGCACTCATCGCGCTGCTGCTGGGCCCCGAGGCCGCGGCTATCGCTGTCTCGGTCGCGCTGGCGCTGCAGGCGCTGCTGTTTGGCGACGGCGGCGTTCTGTCGTTTGGCGCCAACTGCTTTAACATGGCCTTTGTGCTGCCGTTTGTCGCTGCTATCGTGTTCCGTGCGCTCAACAGCCGTCTGCACGACAAGAGCTGGGGCACCTCGGTTTCTGCCATCGTGAGCGGTTGGGTCGGCCTGTGCCTGGCGGCCCTGTGCGCGGCAATCGAGTTTGGTATTCAGCCGATGCTCTTCACCAACGCTTCGGGCGCCCCTCTGTACTGCCCCTTCCCGCTGTCCGTGGCTATTCCGGCCATGTTGATCCCGCATATGCTGGTTGCCGGCGTGATCGAGGGCGTGGCGACGGCCGCCATCTACGGCTTCATTAAGAAGACGGCGCCGAGCATTATCGTCGGCCCCGAGGCTGTCGATGGCCAGCTTGCTGCCGAGGACGCTGCTGCCAAGAAGACCTCGCTGGTCCCCACGCTCATCTTGGTTGCCGTGCTTGTCGTAGCCACGCCGCTGGGCCTGCTGGCCACGGGTGACGCTTGGGGCGAGTGGGACGCTGAAGGCGCCGCGACCGCCGTTCAGGAGGCTGGTGACGACAGCCTGCAGGCTTCGGTCGGTCTCGATACCCCGACCTTTGCCGATGCCCTGCCCACGGGCGATTATCTGCAGGCCTATTCCGAGGAGCAAGGCCTTGGCTTTGCCGGCCAGGCCGCGATGTATATTCTTTCGGGCGTGATTGGCGTGGCGGTGCTCACCATCGCATTCCGCCTGGTCTCGCTGACGGTCAAGGAAAGCGGTGCTCATGGCAATAGCCGAGCTGCCTAGCTGGCTTACGGTCGAGCAGCGATACGAGCCCGCGGGGGCTCGGCATCGTGTGATGCAAAAGAATGTCCTACACCTGGCGAGCCTGCTTGAGCGGGTTCGCCTGGGTGGAGGCGCGCACGAGGGCGGGTCGATGGTCGACCGCGCCCTTTCTTGCGTTTCGGCTCCGGTGCGCCTGGTGGGGATGTTCGTCTGCGTTCTGTGCGTGTGCCTGACGCAAAGCCCGCTGTATCTGATGTTGATGGCGGCTATCGCGCTGGTGCTCGTTGCCGTGCGCCCCGTACGCGGGCTGCGGGCAACCTTTGTGCCGGCACTTGGCGCTGCGGGGCTCGCGGTGGTTTTGGCGCTGCCTGCCCTGCTGCTGGGCGCTTCTGCCGCGGGCGCCATGCTCAAGATCGCGCTCAAGACGTTCATTAATGTGTCGCTTGTGCTGGGCGTTTCATGGACGCTTACCTGGAGCCGCATGTCGGCGGCGCTCAAGACGTTGCATCTGCCCGACGAGGTCATCTTTACGTTTGATATGACGCTCAAGCATATCGAAGTGCTGGGACGCACGGCGCACGATCTGTGCGAATCGGTCATGCTGCGCAGTGTGGGTCGTGCGCCTGCGGGTTTTTCGCGCACCGACTCGCTGGCGGGTATCATGGGCATGACGTTTATCAAGGCGATGGAATGTAGCCACGCGATGGACGAGGCTATGCTTTGCCGCGGCTTTGCCGGTGCGTATCCGGCGCCCGCGCGCGCCGGGTTTGGCTGGCGCGATGCGGTCTATGCGGCCGTCGTGGTGCTGCTCGCCGTGTTGTGCGCGGTGCTGTAGCGCGGGCGGCCGAGCCGTCGATGTGGATAGGGAAGGGCGACGTTTTGGCAAACGATACGAATGGCGTGATGGGCGCGAGCGGTGCTACTGGCGCCAAGAGCGTGCCGCTCATCGAGTTTCGCGACGTGGTGTTCTCCTATGCGGGGCATACGGTTGTCGATGGTGTGTCGCTGCAGGTCGATCGTGGTGAACTCGTTGCCCTACTCGGTCCCAACGGCTGCGGTAAGACGACGATTATGCGCCTTATCAACGGTCTTGAACTAGCGGACGCGGGTGCGTACCTGTTCGATGGGCGCGTGGTCGATGCGGCATATCTCAAGGATTCCGCAGCCGCTCAGCGTTTTCATCAGCGCGTGGGCTTTGTGTTCCAGAATGCCGACGCCCAGCTGTTCTGTGCCACGGTGGGCGAGGAAGTTGCTTTTGGTCCCGCGCAGATGGGGCTGCCGACAGACGAGCTCGAGCGCCGCGTCCGCGATGCCATGGGGCTGTTCCAGGTTGCCGACCTTGCCGACGCCTCTCCCTATCAGCTCTCGGGCGGTCAAAAGAAGCGCGTGGCGTTGGCTGCCGTCGTGTCGATGAACCCCGATATCCTAGTGCTCGATGAGCCCACCAACGGGCTCGATGAGGACTCGTGCGACATCGTAGTCAACTTTTTGCTGGCCTACGTTGCTGCCGGTAAGACGGTTTTGATGAGTACGCACCATCAAGATTTGGTGCGCCGCCTGGAGGCCCGTGCCATCTATATCGATCGATATCACCATGTGGTCGAGGCGCCCGTGCCGTCGTATGGAACCGAAAGCGGTGCTGCGGAATAGTTGCTGCGTAGGGTATGTATGGCCGCCTGTGCGACTCTGCCGTGATGGTATAGTTATCCAGGTTTTTTATGGGGGTGGCTATGCCAAGCTGGAACATTCATATCGCTCAGACGGAGCGTTTGCTGGGGCGCACCAGTGCGCTTGCCGATAGCGTGCGTGACCGCAATGCCTTTTTGTTTGGTTGCGTGGTTCCGGACATTTTTGTGGGCTATATGGTTCCCGGCATTGCCGATCCCATCCCGTACCGCATTACGCACTTTGCCAAGCCCGAGCCTATCCCTAAGCCTCGTGAGCATGAGTTCTGGGATACCTATGTGGCACCGTTGCTTAAAAGTTCGCCCACCGGTGCGCCGGCCGCGGCGACCTCGATTATCGAGGAACGCGAGCGACTGAATCGCGTGCACTATCCCCAGCGCTACAGGGATGCCGAGCCGGTTGTCGGTCCCGGCGCCTGTGAGTTCTCGCTTGCGTCCGAAGATGTGGCGCAGTCGTTGCTCGATTTAACGCTGGGCGTCTGGTCGCATCTGGTGGCCGATACCGTATGGAATACGCGCGTGAATCAGTACCTGGAGGCGCACGGCGGCAAGCCGTGCGAGGAATTCCGCATTAAAAAGCAAGGTGACTTTGACTGGTTTGGTAAGACGCTCGGCATTGTTTCCATCCCGCGTGCGACCAATCGTCTGTATACTGCGGCGACGCGTTTTGGGCAGTATCCCATCCATAAGGAGTATGTGCTCAAGACCATCGGCGTTATGCACGAGATTGTGCGCGAAAACCCCGGTGAGCCCGATCATCCGCCATACCGCCTGCTAACTGAGGAGTTTTTCGATGCAACGTTTACCGAGGTCATCGAGCTGACCGAGGTGGGCTTTGCGACTCGCGTTGCCGCTTCTGACGTCCCCGCAGTCCCTCTGATCACTAGCTGCTAGCTGGCCGGCTTGACGGCGAACAGCTCATCCCAATCGACCAATAGCTCCCGCCGCAGGGCATCTTCGGTGGTGCGTTCCTGATCGGTCTTTGGGATGTAGGGGAGCCCTGCCTTTTTATGGATGAGTTCGGCGATGTTGTTAAAGCTCTTCGTGTCTTTGATTTGCTCATAGGTTATCTGGATAACGTCATAGCCCATGCTTGTGAGGGCGGTGGTGCGCTCGGCATCGGAGAGACTTGCGGCTTCGCCATCGTGGGCGGAGCGGCCTTGGCATTCCAAGATGACGCCCATGCTGTCGTTGTTGCTCTCGATGAGGATATCGGCGTAGCAGCAGGTTTTGTCATACAGTGAGCGCGCGGCGTCGCTGAGTGGGATGCGCACGTTGTTTGCGATGTTGATGCCCATGCCGCCCTCGTTGCGGGGGAGCGAGACAAGCATAGAGGCCTGTACTTCGAAGGGCGAGGCGGTCTGCCCCGTCATGTGCTCGGCCGCCCAGCGCAGTTGTTTAACGCCGCGCAGGCCTGCAGCCTGCTTGGCGAACGCGGCGATATCCGCCGCGCTGAGGAGCGGCGGGCGCTTCCACAAATTGGTGTCATTGCCCTTGGTGTCGACAACACGCTCCCAGCAGCAGTTGGGTGGAATGAGCTTAAGCGAAATAGCTTCATCAAGTTGTTGTTGCGTTCGCTCGCAGGGCTTAAACACTGCAAAGGAGCCGCACATCTCGTAGCAAGCCATGAGTAGCTGGTTGCGTGAGACCTGCGTAGCAAGGCTGAGCAGCGTAAACTCGGGCGACGTGACATCAAATCCATGTTCAGTTTGCCTAAACGACCCGGGAGGCGGCTCTTGGGTCAGGAGGTGCGATTTAAACAGGCTTCGCGACCCGGATTGTGCTCGAGTGAATACAAACCTGTGAAGCGGTGCGTGAAGTAGGTCTTTTACAACTGCATGACTTCCGAGGCCGCAACATCTGCGATCCATATTGCCAAGGCTAATGGCGGGGTAAAGCCCTAATACCTGCGGCGGGATACGGTGATAGTAAAAAGCGGATTGACCGCATAGCGTCAGGTCCATGATATCCTCCTGGTCGAAATGTGCTTTTGGACCGTGCGATGCCAGCGTCAATTCGGAAGTATGCGGCAAAATCTGAACCCTGTGAGCAGACCTGGCTTTTGAGGCCAGTTTATCAGGCATTTTGTTGCGAAAAAACGGGGTGTGCTCGGAGGTCTCAGAATTTGCCGCATACTTCCGAAAACGCGGTCGATCTGGCTTTTGCTAAAACGATTTAGCAGCGTCGGGTAAGGTGTGGTTTCGCCATCGGGCGAACACTTTTAGCGCTTGGGACTTTATTTTTGGGCCTCGAAAGGTGGATTTCGCGCTTTTGGTAAAGAAATGGGTGTGTGTTTTGCCGTGTGCCGGCATTGACACAGAAAAAGGGCCCGGAAGGCGAAGCCTTCCGGGCCCTTTGCAATGCAAACATGCTTGCAAGTACGACTTAACGCACCTGAGCGACGTAAGCGACGTTGGTCGAGGAGACCTTGTCCTCGAGCTGGACGCTCATGCGGGGATCGCCGGCGGTAGCGACGGTCAAATCGCCAGCCTCGACGTAGCCGAGCTCCTTAGCGGTCTCGATCGCCTTGACGATCGTGCCGTTGACGGTGCCCTGGGTAATCTCGGCCTGGTGCGGGATAACGCCCCAGTACATGATCATCTGCTGGACGGCCCACTCGTGGCGGGAGAACGCGCAGATCGGCATGTTGGGGCGGAAGTGCGAGATCAGGCGAGCGGTACGACCGGTGGTCGTCGGCACGGTGATGCACTTGGCGCCAACGGTGGTGGCCATGTTCACAGCGGACATACCCACAACGTTGTTGACGACGCGGGTGCCGTGAGCGTCGGCCGGAACCTCGAGCGGAGCGTGGGCCGGGAGGTACTTCTCGGTCTCGAGAGCAATGCTGGCCTGCATCTTAACGGCCTCGACCGGGTACTTACCGGCAGCGGACTCGCCGGACAGCATAACGGCGTCGGTGCCGTCGTAGATGGCGTTAGCAACGTCGGCAACCTCGGCGCGCGTCGGGCGCGGGTTCTGCTGCATGGAGTCGAGCATCTGCGTAGCGGTGATAACGGGCTTGTAGGCCGCGTTGCACTTGGCGATGATCTCCTTCTGGATGTGCGGAACGAGCTCGGGCTTGATCTCGATACCCAGGTCGCCACGGGCGACCATGATGCCGTCGGAAGCCTCGAGGATCTCGTCGAAGTTCTCGACGCCCAGGGCGCACTCGATCTTCGGGAAGATCGTCACGTGCTCGCCACCGTTCTCGCGGCAAAGCTTGCGGATGCCGCGGACGGACTCGCCGTCACGGATGAAGGAAGCGGCGATGTAGTCGATGTTCTCGGTCAGGCCAAAGAGGATGTCCTGACGATCGCGCTCGGTGATGGCGGGCAGCGAAATGTTGACGTTGGGCATGTTGACGCCCTTGCGCTCGCCAATCAGGCCGTCGTTCTTAACGACGCAGGTCATGTCCTGGCCGCTGACGGACTCGACCTCGAGGGCAACCAGGCCGTCATCGATCAGGATGAGGGAGCCCTTCTCGACCTCGGAGGGCAGAGCCAGGTAGTCGAGGGAGATGTGCTCAGCGGTGCCGTGGAAATCCTCGGACGTGGGCTGAGCGGTGACGACAATCTTGTCGCCGGTCTTGACGGCAACCTTCTTGCCATCGACCAGAAGGCCGGTGCGGACCTCGGGGCCCTTGGTGTCGAGCAGGATGCCGACGGGCAGACCGAGCTCCTTGGAAATACGACGGACGCGCTCGATGCGACCGTGGTGCTCGTCGTAGGATCCGTGCGAGAAGTTAAAACGGGCGACGTTCATGCCCGCCTTGATCATCTCGCGGATGGTCTCGTCGCTATCGCAGGCGGGACCCATGGTGCATACAATCTTGGTGCGCTTGTACATTCAGACCTCCATCTGACATCGTCTTGCGCTGATAGATAAACCATAAGAAATAAAACCGAAATGATTATAACGAAATGCCGACCGAATACCCCAAAAAATCGACCGTATGCCGAAATGGAAGTTCATTTTTTGCGAGAAAAACGGTATATGAAAAATCTTTACCAACCACTCCAACCGCTGCTATCTGGGAGATATGTCAGTTTGGCGATGTGCCGAAGAAAAAACGTTTTACCAATGTTGAGCATCACACGGTCTGCACCGTTGCGTGCGGACCATATTTCCAAACCGATTGTTTTGGCTAGACGCGTCGCTTTGGGGTACCATAGCTCCACTATCAACTGCCGCTCAGCACGGCAGCCTTGATGAGCCCTTGCCCTTCTCCTGGGAATTATGATCGGGCATCAATCTGCTGAGTGGCCCGAATCCCAGGAGGGGACTCTATATGCAAAAGGAATACCTGTCCGCCGCGGCGGAGGTGCTCAGCGACCAAGGTGTCGATGAGAACCTCGGCCTGAGCAACGACGAGGCGTCTTCGCGCCTCGCCAAGACAGGCCCTAACAAGCTCGAGGAAGCCGAGAAGACACCGCTGTGGAAGCGTTTCTTTGAGCAGATGGCCGACCCCATGGTCATCATGCTGATCGTTGCCGCCGTCATCAGTGCGCTCACGGGCATGGTCAAGGGCGAGCCCGACTTTGCCGATGTTGCCATCATCATGTTCGTCGTTATCGTCAACTCGGTGCTGGGCGTGGTCCAGGAAGCCAAGAGCGAGGAGGCCCTCGAGGCCCTGCAGGAGATGAGTGCGGCGCAGTCCAAGGTGCTGCGCGACGGCAAGCTCGTGCACCTGCCGAGCGCCGAGCTCGTGCCCGGCGACGTGATCATGCTCGAGGCGGGCGACTCCGTCCCGGCCGACTGCCGCGTGCTCGAGAGCGCCACGATGAAGATCGAAGAGGCCGCGCTCACCGGCGAGTCCGTGCCCGTAGAGAAGCACGCCAACGTGATCGAGCTCGCTGCGGGCACCGATGACGTGCCGCTCGGCGACCGTAAGAACATGTGCTATATGGGCTCCACCGTCGTGTACGGCCGTGGTCGCGCCGTCGTGGTCGGCACCGGCATGAACACCGAGATGGGCAAGATCGCCGGCGCCCTAGCCGAGGCCAAGGAAGAGCTCACGCCGTTGCAAGTGAAGCTCGCCGAGCTCAGCCGCATCCTTACCATTATGGTTATCGTCATCTGCGTCGTCATCTTTGGCGTTGATATCATCCGCCACGGCGTGGGCAACGTTCTTACCGACCCGACCGCCCTGCTCGACACCTTTATGGTTGCCGTCTCGCTCGCCGTCGCCGCCATCCCCGAGGGCCTTGTTGCCGTCGTGACCATCGTCCTTTCGCTTGGCGTGACCAAGATGGCCAAGCGCCAGGCGATTATCCGCAAGCTCTCTGCTGTCGAGACCCTTGGCTGCACACAGACCATCTGCTCCGACAAGACCGGTACCCTTACCCAGAACAAGATGACCGTCGTCAAGCACGAGCTCGCTGCGCCCAAGGAGAAGTTCCTGGCCGGCATGGCGCTGTGCTCCGATGCTCAGTGGGACGAGGAGCTGGGCGAGGCCGTGGGCGAGCCGACCGAGTGCGCGCTCGTCAACGACGCCGGCAAGGCTGGCCTCACCGGCCTGACTGCCGAGCATCCGCGCGTGGGCGAGGCCCCGTTCGACTCGGGCCGCAAGATGATGTCCGTGATCGTCGAGACCTTGGATGGCGAGTACGAGCAGTACACCAAGGGCGCGCCCGACGTGGTGATCGGCCTGTGCACCCATATCTACGAGGGCGAAAAGGTCGTCCCGCTGACCGAGGAGCGTCGCGCCGAGCTCGTGGCCGCCAACAAGGCCATGGCCGACGAGGCTCTGCGCGTGCTGGCGCTGGCAAGCCGCACCTACACCGAGGTCCCGAGCGACTGCAGCCCCGCTGCGCTCGAGCGCGACTTGGTCTTCTGCGGCCTGTCCGGCATGATCGACCCGGTCCGCCCCGAGGTCGCCGAAGCCATCCGCGAGGCCCACGACGCTGGCATTCGCACCGTCATGATCACGGGCGACCACATCGACACCGCCGTGGCCATCGCCAAGCAGCTGGGCATCGTCACCGATCGCAGCCATGCCATCACCGGTGCCGACCTCGATCGCATGAGTGACGAGGAGCTCGACGCGCACATCGAGGACTACGGCGTGTACGCCCGCGTCCAACCCGAGCACAAGACACGCATCGTCGAGGCTTGGAAGTCGCGCGACCAGATCGTGGCCATGACGGGCGACGGCGTCAACGACGCCCCGTCCATCAAGCGCGCCGACATCGGCGTGGGCATGGGCATTACTGGTACCGACGTCACCAAGAACGTCGCCGACATGGTGCTCGCCGACGATAACTTTGCCACCATCATCGGTGCCTGCGAAGAGGGCCGTCGCATCTACGACAACATCCGCAAGGTCATCCAGTTCCTGCTTTCGGCCAACCTTGCCGAGGTGTTCTCGGTGTTTATCGCCACGCTCATCGGCTTTACCATCTTCCAGCCGGTGCAGCTGCTGTGGGTGAACCTGGTCACCGACTGCTTCCCCGCGCTCGCGCTGGGCATGGAGGATGCCGAGGGCGACATCATGAAGCGCAAGCCGCGCAACGCCAAGGACGGTGTCTTTGCCGGACATATGGGTCTGGACTGTGTGGTCCAGGGCCTAATCATCACCGTGCTGGTGCTGGCGAGCTTCTTTGTGGGCGTGTACTTTGACATGGGCTACATCCATATCGCCGATATGATCGCCGGCAATGCCGACGAGGAAGGCGTGATGATGGCGTTCATCACGCTCAACATGGTTGAGATTTTCCACTGCTTCAATATGCGCAGCCGTCGTGCGTCGCTGTTCACCATGAAGAAGCAGAACAAGTGGCTGTGGGCTTCCGCCGCGCTGGCGCTGGTGCTGACGGTGATCGTAACCGTGCAGCCGACGCTTGCCGAGATGTTCTTTGGCCCCGTGACGCTTGAGCTCAAGGGCGTTCTTGCCGCGCTGGGCCTGGCCTTCCTGATCATCCCGCTGATGGAGATCTACAAGGCGATCATGCGCGCGGTCGAGAAGGAGTAACGCTCTCGTCCGGGCCCGCCCCACGCCCTTTCTCCCTCACTGGTCCTCGCGCTTCGCGCTGCGGGATCGTTCGGGAGAAAGGGCTTCCGGGGCGGGCCCTGCGCTATCCTTGCTGGCTTCTCTCCCGTGCGGATGAAAAAGGGCTGAGGGAAAGAAGGCGAGCGGCCGAGCAATTGCTCGGCCGCTCGTTTTGAAATAAAGGATGTGCCCTTAGGAAACCCCTCCCGGCGGTCGGGCCTTCGGATAACCTCTCGGGACCATAAGCTGAGGGAAAGTGTGTGAGTCGGGCGAGCAATTGCTCGACCGACTCTTTTTTGTGGGTAAAATACCTGCTCAGTTGTGTGGTTTTGTGCTGGGAGGCATCTGTGGGCAAGGCTAAGGCTAAAGCGAAGAAAAAGACGACGGGGGCGCGGGCTAAGCGCGATCGTCGTCGGAAGCTTGCGACCGAAGCTCCCGCGTCTGCCGAGGAACTGCTGGCAAGCGTGCCGGGGCTTGACGCGCTGCAGGATGTTCCGGCGTTTGATGACCTGCCGGTCGATGAAGCTCAGCAGGCTGCCTTTGATGATTTCTGCGCACATGCCGAGGAGCCCGAGCAGATGCAGCTTGGCGCCGTGGTGCGCTTGGATCGTGGGTTTCCGCTGGTGGCGACTGCCGACGATACCTTCCGCGCCGAGCATGCCGTGGGATTTGCCAAGTCGCGCGGTGGGGACGAGGTCCTGCTGCCTGCCGTGGGCGATCGTGTGGCGGTGCGCCGCGCTCCCGGGCACGATATGGGCGTGATTGAATGCGTGCTGCCGCGCCGTACGAGCTTTGAGCGTTGGCGCGGCCGTGCCCGCGGAGAGCGCCAGGTGCTCTGCTCCAACGTGGATAGCGTGCTAATCGTGCAGGCGCTCGGTGCCGGCGAGGTGCTGCTCGACCGTGTGGCGCGTTCGCTGGTATTGGCGCTCGACTGCGATGCCGAGCCGGTGGTGGTACTCACCAAAGCTGACCGCTGCGATGCCGAGGAACTCGAGCGCGATCTGGACCGCGTGCGCCGCCTGGTGGGTCCGGACGTGCGCGTGATCGTGACGTCCTCTGCCGAGGGCCGCGGCCTGGACGAGGTCCGTGCCTGCGTGCCTGCCGGGAGCTGCGCCATGATTCTGGGCGAGTCGGGTGCCGGCAAGTCGACGCTGCTCAATGCGCTGCTGGGCCACGATACGTTGGCGACCGGCGGTGTGCGCGAACGCGACGACCAGGGCCGTCACACTACCGTCGCGCGCGTGATGGTGACGCTGCCGGGCGACGCCGGCGTGATCGCCGATGCCCCGGGCCTGCGCAGCCTACCGCTCGTGGGTCACGAGCGGGGACTGGCCCGCGCCTTCCCCGAGATTGTCGAGGCATCGCGCGCGTGCCGGTTTGGCGATTGCACGCATACCCATGAGCCGGGTTGCGCCGTTCGCGAGGCCGAGGACGCCGGGCAGATCGATAGCCTGCGTCTGGAAACGTTCCAAAACCTGGCGTTATCCATGCGCGTGAGTGCTCAAATGCTCGATCCCGATGTCCATCTGTAATTGATTTTTCCTATGACAGCCGTTTCCCAACTGTTCGGGAGACGGCTTTTTGCTGCGGAAAAGCCTCGAAACATGCAGTTTGCTGACGTGCTGACCAAAACCTTGCCACGAGCTTGACGGGCTGGTCAGCTTTTGGTCAGCGATTGGTTTGACATCGAAAACCAAGATTGCGATTGCGCCGCTTTGCACTCTGACCGCCCAGACAATGGTGGTACGGGCATTCGCCCGGCACTGCCATGAGAGGAGCGGCCGTGAACAAGAGCAAGCGCATCGCCATCAGTCTGGTCGCGGGCGTGCTCGCTGCTCTGCTCTGCATGGTTTACGGCTCATCGATCCGCTCACAAGCCGAACAGGTCCAGGCTGAGACCTTGGCCAAGTACGGTGGCGATCGCGTCGAGGTATGCGTCGCGGCGCGCGATATCGATGTGGGCGAGACCCTCGATGAGACCAATGTCATAACCCAGGAGTGGCTGACGAGTCTGCTGCCGCGTGACGCGGCGACCGAGCTGCGCCAGGTGCGCGGCGACGTGACGACTTCGCGTATTCCCAAAAACGCCGTGATCTGCAATGTCTACACCAAGGTCGAGAGCCGCAAGCTCGAGGTGCCTAAGGGCAAGGTCGCCGTTTCGGTGGCGGTCGATGCCGAGCACTCGGTCGGCGGTGCTACGGGCGTGGGCAGCTACGTGGATGTGTATGTGCAAAAAGACGGCGTGACCGATCGGCTGTGCGGCGCGTACGTGATCGATACCAGTGAGGATTCCGGTGCCACGCGCGAGGGCAAGATCGAATGGGTGACGCTGGCGGCTGACCCCGAAGACGTCAAGGAACTGCTGGGAGCCTCGGGCAAGGGAACGGTCAGCTTGACGATTCCCGCCACGGCGCGCGGCAAAAAGAGCGGAGGCGACGAGTGATGAAGGCGATCTGGCTTGCGTGCTGCGCGTGCGGCGATTACGGGCTGTTGCAGCGGGAAGTCGAGGGCCGTGATGCGGGTGCACAGGTGCTTCGCGTGGGTGACCTGGACGGGCTGGTTTCCATGGCGCGGGCGTTTCCGTCGCGCCGCGGGGCTGCCATCATCGCGGCGTCTCTGTTTGATACCGAAGATGTGCGCAAGACTGTTGCGCGCCTGACGGCCGAAGGCCGCGTGAGTCGCGTGGTCGTGTTGATAGAAGCGCTCGATCCGTCGGATATCGAGGGGCTGTTTCGCGCGGGGGCGACCGAGGTCATCGCTGCGCACAGTATATGCGGCAACGGGCGTGCGGGCGAGGGAGCGGTTGATTCCGATCGGCGCATGACGATTGAGCCCGATGCTTTTGTTGATAGGGAACCCGGGGCGCCTCGCGCTACAAGAGGCCCGCGTGTTGATGATTATGGAAAAGCGGAAGCCGAGCATGGTCGGCGCCCCCGGAACCCCCTTGTATGCGATGACGCTGGAGGGCCGGCGCAGCATGCTGGCGACTCCCCGGCTGTAGATATGGGATACGTGCACGGCGTGAATCTGGTGGATGAACTCGACGAAGTTGAGGGCTTTGCCGGGTGCGGCGAGTTGTCGCTAATGCAGCATGAGCAGATTGCGCAGAACGAGCCTGCCTCGCAGACCGAACAAGCTGCCATGCCGGCTTGGACGCAGCGTGTGGTTGCGGCGGGGGAGACGGGGGCGCTGCCACCGACGCCCGCCCCGCCGCCTCCGATGCCGCCGGCAGACGCTGCCGCTCCGCCGCATCGAGCTCCGGTCATCTGCGCTATTTCGGGTTCGGGCGGTTGCGGCAAGTCGACGATCGTTGCCACCATGGCACACACATCGTCGCTGTTGGGCTTGCGTGCCGCCGTGCTCGACCTGGACCTGATGTTTGGAAACCTTTACGACTTGTTAGGCGTCGATGCTCCGCGCGATATGGCGGCACTTATCGAGCCGTCGGCGGCGGGCACGCTCACCGAGCCGGATATCGTAGCCACATCGATGCGCGTGGCGCCGGGCGTTACGCTCTGGGGTCCCGTCGCGGCGCCCGAGCAAGCTGAGCTCATGGCGCGTCCGGTGGAGCTACTGCTTGATGTTCTGCGTCGTGAATCCGACGTGGTCTTTATCGATACCTCGGTCTTTTGGGGCGACGCCGTGGCGGCTGCGGTGGCGGCGAGCGACCGTTGCCTGGTCGTTGGCGATGCGGCGGTGTCGTCCGCGACATCGGCGTCGCGCGTCATCGAACTGGCAAGTCGAGTAGGTGTGCCGCGCACGCGCATGAGCGCCGTGTTCAACCGGTTCGGTGCGCGCGGGGCAGACGAGGACGTCGCCATGCGCTTTGAGATTGCCTGTGCGTTGAGCTCCAAGATTCGTATCGCCGATGGCGGGCAGGATCTCGCCGCGCTCATGGCGTTTGGGCGCGCTGACGAGGCGGTGGGGCAGACCAGTGCTTTTGCGACTAGCATGCGCGAGGCCACGCGCGAGATGCTCGTGGAACTGGGGTGCGCCGTCGGCCCTTGGGGCGATATGGTCGCCGACCGTGCAACGCGTACCGAACGCCCGCGTATCCGCCTTCCCTGGTTGCGCGAGGGTGATCAGCGATGAGCCTGCAAACGAGGATTAAGGCTGCCGGCGCTGCAGCGGCGGCAGCGCCTGTAGATGCGGGGCGTCGCCGCGCGGTGAAACGACGCACCAAGCGCGCCGTGATGGACCGCATGGGTTACGACGAAGTGGCGCGTATCAGCGCCTATATCGACCCGGCACTTGCCCGCTCGGAATTGCGTCCTGCGGTGGAGGCGGCGCTCAATGTTGAGGAGCCGACCGATCTCGCGACGCCCGAGCGCGAAACCATCATCGACGAGATTTTGGATGACGTGGTGGGCTTGGGGCCGTTGCAGCCGCTCATCGAGGACGACACCGTTACCGAGATCATGATCAACGGCTGCCGCTCGGCTTTCTTTGAACGCGGCGGCGTCTTGTACCCCATCGAGCATGCGTTTGAGGATGATGAGCAGATCCGTGTGCTTATCGACCGCATCATCTCGCCACTTGGCCGCCGTATCGACGAGCGCAGCCCCATCGTCAACGCCCGCCTCAAAACGGGCTATCGCGTCAACGCGGTGATTCCGCCTGTGGCGATTGACGGACCGATTCTCACCATCCGAAAGTTCTCGGACCGTATCTGCTCGCTGGACGAGCTTGTGGGGCTGGGGTCGCTGCCGCTTTGGTATGCGCAGCTGCTGTCGTGCGCGGTGTCGCTGCGACAGGACCTGGCGGTTGCGGGAGGCACGGGATCTGGTAAGACCACCCTGCTCAACGCGTTGTCATGTGAGATTTCCACCGGCGAGCGCATCGTGACGATCGAGGACTCTGCCGAGCTCAAGTTTGCGCATCATCCGCACGTGGTGCGCCTAGAGGCGCGCGAGGCTTCAATTGAGGGTGAAGGCGCGGTGACGATCCGCGACCTGGTAACTAATGCCCTGCGCATGCGCCCCGACCGCATCGTGGTGGGCGAGGTGCGCGGTGCCGAGTGCTGCGACATGTTGCAGGCCATGAACACGGGCCACGACGGGTCGCTCACCACACTTCATGCGGGTTCAGAACAGGAGACCGTGGTGCGTCTGACGTTGCTTGCACGTTATGGCATCGACCTGCCGAGTGAGCTCATCGAGGAGCAGATTGCCATGGCGCTCGACGGTATCGTGATGTCCGAGCGCCACGCCGATGGCAGGCGCTTCGTCTCCTCGTATTCGGGGGTGCGACGCGCCGCCTCGGGCGGCGTAGAGCTCGAGCGCTATGTGACGTTCGATGCCGCCGAGCGCACCTGGACGCTTGACCGCGAGCCGCCGTTTATCGCAGAAGGCCTGCGGTCGGGGATGCTCACACAAGAGGAGGTGGACGAATGGAGATCACTGTGCCCCTCGTCGTAGGGGGCTTGGCAGGGCTTTCTGTCGCGACGGCGTGCGGGGCGGAACCTCGTGTGCCGCAGGTACCGCCGGCGGAGCTGGCACGTCAGGCGCTCGAGACGGTGGCAGAGAAGCTGCCGCGTGAGCTGGTGGAAAACGATCTGCTGAAAAAGATCGCCCGTTCGTGGGCATCGCTGGCTCCGGCGCATCGCCTTGGCCTCGTGATCGAAGATGCTTCGGGACGTTTGGCGTTTCTGCTGCTATCGAGCGGTGTCTGCTGCGTTTTACTAACGATGGTGTCGTTATCGCCCCTCGGATTTGCCTTGGGACTTGTTGCTCCGTTTGCCGTTGGTGCCGCTCGGGATGGCTTTGAGAGCCGGCGCGAGCAACACGATGCAGAAGAGGCAATGCCCGAGGCGTTTACCGCACTTTCCATGTCGCTTGCCTCGGGACATTCGCTGGCCCAGGGCATGCGCTTTGTGGGCGCTCATGCGCAAGAGCCAGTGCATAACGAGTTTTTGCGGGTGGCGGCGGCGATCGATTGCGGCATCTCGGCGACCGACGCGCTCGATGACTTGCTCGTGCGTATCGACGCCCCCGGTCTTTCGCTTGTGACCTTGGCGCTTAAGGTGTCTCAGCGCACCGGCGCTCCGCTTGCCGACTTACTGTCCGAGGCATCGAGCATGGTGGGGGAGCGCATTGAGCTCAAGCGCCGCCTGGATGTTAAGACGTCGCAGGCTCGCATGTCTGCGCATATGGTCGCGGCGATGCCGGCGGGCATGTGCGCGGTGTTGGCGCTGCTTTCGGCAGATTTTCGTCGCGGTCTTGCGACGCCTGCCGGCGCGGGCGCTGTGGTGCTGGGTCTTGCCCTCAACGCCGTTGCCCTGGTGGTTATCCGGCGCATTATGAGGGTGGAGCTATGAGCGCCCTGGTTGCAGTTGCGGCTTGCCTGTGCGCCCTGAGTGTATTTGTCGCGACGGGTTTGGATCGGGTGGATGCGCGCAAGATCGCAGGGGCCTGCAAGCGCGAGGCGGTGCTGGTCGCTGCTGCGGGTTGCTCGGTGGTCGATGCTCTGACCGCGCGAGTGAAGGGCGCGGTTGGAGCGGGCGGCCCGGCGCGAGTGTCGCTCGGCGAAGTGTCCGAGATGATCGATGTTGTGCGCTTGGGTCTTTCGGCCGGTCTTTCGTTTGATGCGGCGCTTGAGATTTTCTGCGCCAACCGCCGGTCAGTGCTGGCTCTTCGCCTTGAGCGCGCCTGCATGGCGTGGCAGGTGGGCGTGGGCACGCGTGAGGACGAGTTGTTGGCCGCCGCGCGCGACCTGGACGTGCGAGCGCTCGAGACCTTTGCCATCACGGTGGGGCAGGCGCTCGCCCTGGGTGCCCCACTTGCCGAGACGCTGGCCGCTCAAAGTCGCGAGATCCGTGCGGCTCATCGCGCTGCGGTCGAGCGCGAGATCGAACGTGCGCCCGTCAAGCTGCTGATTCCCACCGGCACGCTCATCTTGCCGGCGTTGCTTCTGTCCATATTGGGCCCGCTGCTGGGAGCAGGCGGGATGATGTAGGGAGGAATACATGAACACGATGACTGACGCTGCTGGCAAGGTCCAGGGCTGGGCGTTTTGCCGGGCGGCACATGTTCGTCAGCGCGCCAAGGAACTATTGCAGGAGGAGAGTGCACAGGGTACCACTGAGTATGCCATCTTGGTCGGCGTGCTCGTGGTGATCGCGATTATCGCCATCGTCGCATTTAAGGGCAAGGTCCAAGATCTATGGAACGCTATCAGCGAGGGCATCAACAGCCTGTAGAGGGCGAGCGCCCCATCGGGGTGCTGCTGGTGTTTGCTTGCCTGACCGTGGCGATAGCGGTGGTGCTTTGGGGGCTTAACGCCGCGCGGCAGCAGCGTCCTGGGACCGCCTCCGATTTGGGCTCAGATTCGGCGGTAGCGTCTCAAAAAGATGAGATGCGAGATACGGACGATTCGGATGTCGCTGTCACGGCGCAAACCTTTCTGCGGGCGCTCGACAAGCGGTCTGGCACTGCGACGGATTCGCCTGAGGGCAACGCGATTGCGGTCCGGCTTGCATGGTCCGAGGACCGACCGATGACCGAAGCGGCAGCGGATATGCTGCGTGCCTATCACGAGGTACCCACGGCACAACTTGCTCTGAGCGGCTATCTCGATATCAAGGGCAACGTGTGGGGCGCTATCGTGCGCGACGGACGCGGCTGGGTCGATATGGTGACGGTTGCCGCGGATACTGGCGATGCTTCGTGTCGTCTGCGCGCCGTGCGCCTGGTCCCGCAAACAATAAACTCAAAGGAGGGATCGTGAAATGCATGGCGTTCTGCGTGAAGAGGTTGCCCAAGCGACTGTGGAATACGCCATCGTCACGGTGGCGCTGTTATCGATCGTGCTGGCGATTGCGGGACTTTGGCGTGCTGGCACCGATGGGCGCTTGGCGGCGCTGGTCGAGCGGGCGGCATCCCATGGCGTTGCCTCGATGTCGGTTATCGACGCCGCTGCGGGCGCTAAGGACATCGCGTTGTATTGATATCGCGTGCGAGGACCGGGCGCAGTCTACGGTCGAGGCCGCTTTTTTGCTGCCGACGTTTCTGACGCTCATCCTTCTCGCACTGCAACCGGTGTGCCTGCTCTATACGCGCGCGGTCATGGAGTCTGCCGCCGCCGAGACCGCGCGGCTCATGACCACGACGACGGCGGAGGACGACGATCTTAAGGAGTTCACCCGCCGCCGGCTTGCCGCAGTGCCCAACGTTTCGATCTTTCATGCCGGCGGGCCGCTGTCGTGGGATATCGAGCTTGGCCGGGCCGGTGCGGGTGGCGTCTCGTCCGTGTCCGTTTCCGGCGAGGTCAAGCCGTTGCCCGTGATCGGTGCGTTTGCGCAGGCTATGGGTGGTGCCGCCGAGGGCGGCTACGTTGAGCTCAAGGTCGATGTCTCGTATCAATCGCGTCCCGAATGGCTGGAGGGAGATTATGATTCGTGGATTGCTACATGGGATTAAGCGTTTCTGGTCTAGACGCGTTTTGACGCGCCGTCCGAGCTGCCATTGCAAGCGAGGCGGCTTTATGGGTCGAGCCGGTGTCGATCTGTTTATCGAAGACGGCGCCTATACCACGCTTTCTTCTGCCGTGGTCATCCTAGTGGTGCTCACATTGTTGTTTTCGTCGACCGCGGCGATATGGAGCATGTCGCGTGCCGGGGACACCCAGGTGGCGGCCGATAGCGGCGCGCTGGCGGGTGCCAACGTAGTGTCGTCCTATCACACGGCTGCCACGGTGGTTGATGCGAGTATCTTGAGTCTGGGGCTGGCGGGGTTTGCCACGATCGGGACGGGCCTGGTCGCCATCCTCATCCCGGGTGCCGAGCCGGTTGCCGGCAATATGGTCGACACCGGGATCGAGATCATTAAAACGCGCAACAAGTTTGCCAAAAGCGCATCGGAAGGCTTACAGAAAATCGAGACGGCTCTGCCGTATCTGATCGCCGCGCGTGCCACGCAGGCGGTGTCGGCGCAGGATACCGATAGTGTGACCTATACCGGTACGGCGCTTGCCGTACCCAGGACATCCGAGTCGGACTTTGCTGCGCTCAAAGGGTCAGAGATCTCGACCGATACCATTAAAGACACATCAGATGATTTAGAGCGTGCGGCCGAGGAGCTGCGGAAGGCCTCGGAGGAGACGGCGAAGGCAAAGGAGCGCGCTTGGCTGGCGGATTGTGGTGGGTCTGACAAGGGCTCGGTCGGCAGCTGTTCTTGTATGTGGGAGCGCGCAAAAAGCCTAACGGATCTTTCCGGTGTTCAAAATCCGCATTACTCATCGAGCGTTACGTGGGAGCCTCAAGTTGCCCTTGATCGCGCGAAGGACTACTACCATTGGCGTCTGACAAATGAGAAGCCCCAGGGCTCGAGTGTCGAGATGAAGGCAGAGTCTGCGGCGCGTAAGGCGTTTTATACCTATGCGAACGCGGAGGTCGATCGGGCATATATAACCGAGAACGGAGACAGGGTTTCCTCCTATATTCCGCTGCTGCCGCGCAACTCTGATGAGGTTCGGGCGACGGAACTCTATACCGATGCGGTGTGGCCGACGAGCGTAAACGATGACAAGGCGTATCTGCATTACGGGACGACCTGCCCCAACTATAAGAAAGGGACGCCGAGCGGATTTGCTTCGGTTGCCGATTACGATGGACAGGATAAATGCAGCAAATGCCATTTTGGCGTTTTGTCGCTTGGTGCTGTTGCGGCGCCTTCAACCTCTATCGAAAACGGCTTCGAGTATCACTTTGACAAGTTTAAAGACGCCCTGGAGGACTACGTCGACTGTCGCAACAAGGAGCTCGAGCTCGAGCGTCAGACCGAGGACGAAGCCGACCGTGCGGGCAATGCGTTCGATACCGCCATCAAAGAACTTTCCGGTGAGCGTCCGCGTATCGCTCCGCCCGGTCGCAACGGCGTGGTTGCCTTTGCGGTTTCGGGTGCCATCTCGAGCTCCGATGAACTCAACTCTTCGTTTAACACGGCAGTCAGACTTGGCGATCGCGGTGCCATCTCTGCCGCGGTGCTGGCGCCCGATGGGGCGACGGCGCAAAACAACGTGCTTTCGCGATTTTTCTCGACATTGAAGGAACGCTCGGGCGGCGTTGCCGGCGTGCTCGACGGCGTCATGGATGTCTGGGGACGGCTGCTTGTGGGATACGGTGATATCCAAGGTTCGGCCGACGAACTTATGGGCGAGATGATTAAAGGCCTAGGAGGGGGCAGCGGCGCGTTGGGCTCCATCGCATCGTGGCTCGGCGATACCGTTTCGGCGTCCGTGGCGGCGTTGGGTCTGGAACCGTGCGACTTGCGCCTGCGAAAGCCGGTGCTGACCGATTCCGCCAACGTCATTAAGAGTCCGGGGTCTGACATTGCCGGTCTCTCTCAAGCGCAAGACAAGCTGCGAAGTATTCCGTTGGGCGTGACCGATCCCAAGGCGCTTTGCGAGGCGTTGGAATATCAAGTCGAACGCACCATTAGCGGTACGGTGTTCACGCTTGCGGAGATTCCTCTGCCCGGCGGCGGCTCCATCCCGCTCACCGTCGATGTCGCCACGCTGGTTGGCGCTTTGGGCGGTGGGTCGTAATGAGTATCCGCATGCGTCTGCGCGAGGAGCGCGCCCAAGCGACGGTGGAGATGGCAGTGGTTACGCCCGTTTTGCTGGTGCTGGCACTCATCGTGTACAACGTCATGATCTTTGCCAGCGCTGTCGCGCGCTTCGACCGCGTGGTGCCCGACATCGTGTTGGCGCACGCCGTGGCGTCGGAGGGGGAGGGCGACGAAAGCTCTGCCGATGCCTCGGCGACGGTTCAGACTCAAATTCTGAATGCCATGGAAGGCTATGGCTTGCAGATCGAAGTGTCGAGCGAGCAAGGCGCGGAGGCATCGGATGGTGGCCTGCTCTCCCTATCCGGTACGTTTAGGACCTACACCTGCACCATGCACTATGAGCCGTGGCCGACTTCTCTCAGCATCGCTGGCGTTCCGCTGGGGGCGCCGACAACGTTGTCGCACGAGCGCGCGGTGACGGTCGATCCATGGCGTCCGGGGGTGGTCATGTGACCGCGGTCTCGTCCTACATCGCGTACGCGCGGGCGCTCAACAGGCTGGGTTGGACGCCGGCCGAGTTTGTGGTGGCGGAGTCGTTTGCCGTGCGCCTGCGCGGCATGCTGGGACGGTGTCCGGTTGCCGCCAACGGTCTGCCGCTCGTCATGGCGTTTCCACGCTGCTCTTCGGTCCATACGTGTTTTATGGCCTATCCCATCGACATCGCCTTCATCGATCGCGACGGCAATATCCTCGCGCGCTACGAAAGCGTTCGTCCTTGGCGCACGTGCTCCTGCCCCGGCGCCTGGGCCGTACTAGAGCGTCCTTCAATCATTGTTTCGATCCCTGCTCTCCAACGCGTGCCGGCTTAAGAATTGGCGACAGCGGACTTTCGTCATACGAAATTGGGTAAGATGGAGGAGAAGATGCATGGATGTTGAGATCCATCCCAACGCTAAAAAGCACCTGACGGAAAAGCAGGTGCTTAGCGCTTGGCTTGCGGTTACTGGGTGCATTCGTCGCGAGTCGAAGGACGAGCCGCCGAGATGGCTTGCGATTGGATGGCTCCCAGACGGACGAAGCGTGGAGCTTGTCGCGGTCGAGCTTGTCCGTGGGTGGCTTATCATTCATGCCTTGTCTCCAGTCCAGAAGAAATTTTGGCAGGAGATTGAACAGGCTCGGCAAAGGGGTCGATGATGGGCAAGACGTATACGGCCGCTAATGGTCAGGTTGTAACGGATGAAACGATTGACGCGTGGTGCGAGTCGTACGAGCGCGGAGAGTTTCCGGATGGCGAACACACCGTTGGTGGGATCGTGCATGGACGGCCCCCACTCTCAGGTGAGGGGACGGCAACGCTGTCGGTCAAGATTCCTCTGGGAATGAAGGAGGCCATTCGTCGACGGGCGGCTGCCGAGGGGATGACGCCAAGTGAGTTTGCCCGTGCGGCTCTGAGCGAAAAACTTCTTGCTGCCGGCTGATGCCTCTGACGTGCCGATTTATAGAACCGAGGCTGTGCTCAAAAACTTTTTTAAAATTCTCGGTTGACCGGAACGCGTCCTTGGTTATACTAATCAAGCCTTGAAACAAGGCACACCTCAAATGGCTGGGTAGCTCAGTTGGTAGAGCAGAGGACTGAAAATCCTCGTGTCAGGGGTTCGATTCCCTTCCCCGCCACCTTGAATTGACTAGGACCTCTGCAAAGGGGTCCTTTTCTTTTATGTAGCCCTCGCACGGAATCGAACCCCGTGAGGGCGCGGAGCTGAGTAAACGCGTAAGCGTTTGCCAGCGCAGCTCGCAAGGCGCGTAAGCGCCGCAGCGGTCCGTCCGCGCAGCGCGCGGACGCGATTCCCTTCCCCGCCACCTTGAATTGACTAGGACCTCTGCAAAGGGGTCCTTTTCTTTTATGTAGGGTTCTGCGGAAACTGCGTCCCAGAATAAGGGCTCAGAACGGGACACACTTTCCGGTGCCTGCCTCCGGCGCGCGTACACACCTCATCGCACCATTCCGAGCCCGCCCGCCCCAGACATTCCTCCCACTTTCGCGTCACTTTGCAGACCGTTCGGTCGCCTGTCCGCACACGCGGGTATACTCAAAACGATACTTATCCTATGCAATACGATGCGGGTTCGACCTGCATGATCCGAAGGGGGCAGTGATGGAGAGGATACTCGGCGTTAATCTCTCTGGCTGGTTTATTCCCGAGCCTTGGGTGACCCCGTCGCTGTACGCGGCGACCGGTGCATCCAACGCGGCCGAGCTACAGGAGGCCATGGGTACCGCCGCCTATAACGAGCGCATGCGCCGCCATTACGAGACGTTTGTGAGCGAGGACGATTTTCGTCGCATGGCGCAGATCGGTCTCAATGCCGTGCGTCTGCCGGTGCCCTGGTATGCCTTTGGCTCACAGGAGTCCGATGCCTCCTACATATCGGTTGTCGATTACATCGACCGCGCAATTGAGTGGGCTGCCAAGTACGACATCCGCGTGCTGCTCGATCTGGCAACCGTGCCCGGTGGCCAGGGCGATTCCAACGATTCGCCCACCACGCCGGAGGCTGTTGCCGAGTGGCATTCGTCCACCAACGGCCGTCATGTCGCACTCGACGTGCTCGAGCGCTTGGCCGATCGCTATGGCGAGGCCGAGAGCCTGCTGGGCATTGAGCTGCTGGACACGCCGCAGATGAGCGTTCGCAAGAGCCTCTTCACCATGACGGATGGCATTCCCGCTCACTACCTGCGCAATTTCTATCGCGATGCCTACGAGCTCGTCCGTTCGTATATGCCCGAGGATAAGATCGTCGTCTTCTCGTCGTCGGGGCATCCCAGCGAGTGGAAGCATTTTATGCGCGGCGCCAAGTACAAGAACGTCTACATGGACCTTCACCTGTACCATTACCGCGACGAGTATGCGCTCGACATCACGAGCCCCCGCGGGCTGACGACGGCGATTTCGCGTAACAAGCGCGAGCTTAAAGAGGCGATTTCGACTGGGTTCCCCGTGCTGGTGGGCGAATGGTCGGGCGCGGCGATCTTTGCTAACTCGTCGGTTACGCCCGAGGGCCGCAATGCCTACGAGCGCGTGTTTATCGCCAACCAGCTGGCTTCGTTTGCGCCGGCTGCCGGTTGGTTCTTCCAAACGTGGAAGACCGAGAAGCGCATTGCAGCATGGGACGCCCGCGCGGCGCTCGGTACGCTCGAGCGCGGCATGATTGAATAGGTTGATATGACGCAAAACAGCGCCCATACGGGCAAACTCTATGTGGTCGGCACGCCCATCGGCAACCTAGGCGACCTGTCCCCGCGCGTTGGCGAGGCTTTTGCCGCCGCCGATGCCATTTGCTGCGAAGACACGCGTGTGACGTCAAAGCTACTGATGCACCTGGGTATTTCCAAGCCGCTTGTCCGTTGCGACGAGAATGTGATCGCTAGCCGCGCTGCCGGCCTGGTCGACCGTCTGCTGGCGGGGGAGACCCTCGCCTTTGCCTCGGACGCCGGCATGCCGAGCGTGTCCGATCCCGGCCAGGCGCTGGTCGAGGCGGCGCGTGAGGCCGATGTGCCTGTCGAAGTTATTCCCGGACCCTCTGCTTGCGTCACGGCACTCGTTTCGTCCGGCATTCCCTGCGAGCATTTTTTCTTCGAGGGCTTTTTGGGCCGAAAGCACGGCGACCGTGTGCGCCGTTTGCAGCGCCTTGCCGTGGTGCCCGGCGCACTCATCTTCTACGAGTCTCCACATCGCATCGTGGCGACGCTCGAGGCCGTGGCGGAGGTCTTTCCCCAGCGTGAGCTTGCCGTCTGCCGCGAACTCACCAAGCTGCACGAGGAGGTCTTGCGCGGGCCCGCTGACCAGCTTGCCGAGGAGCTGCGTGCTCGCGGCGAGGTAAAGGGCGAGATTGCGCTGGTCATCGCGCCGCCGAGCGAGGACGAGGAGGCCGGCATCGCGCCGGTTGGCGCTGCGGTAGCGGATCCCGACGATGCCCTGCGCGAGGATATCCGCACCGCGCTCGAGGAGGGGGAGCCCGCCTCTGCGGTGGCCAAGCGCCTGTCTCAGAAGTATTCGCGCCGCAAGCGCGATGTCTATGCCATGGTGCTCGATATGCAATAGATGGAGGATATCCAGCCCTTGCGCTAGAATCATCCCCTGTATGCAACGTTTTTCTGGAGGACAAACCCCATGGATCAAAGCAAGCCTTCGTTCTTTATCACGACGCCCATCTACTACGTCAACGCCGATCCGCACCTGGGCACGGCTTATTCCACCATCATCGCCGACGTTCAGGCTCGCTATCGCCGCTCCGCCGGCTATAACGTCAAGTTCCTGACCGGCATGGACGAGCACGGCGAGAAGGTCGCCGAGGCCGCAGCCAAGCATGGCATGACGCCGCAGGAGTGGACCGACAGCCAGGCTCCGCACTTCAAGGAGCTTTGGAGCAAGCTCGAGATCTCCAACGACGACTTCATCCGCACCACCGAGCCGCGCCAGCATCATGCCGTGCAGTACCTGTGGGAGCGCATGAAGGAGTCCGGCTATCTGTATAAGGGCAGCTACGACGGTTGGTATTGCGTGCCTGACGAGACCTACTTCACCGATACGCAGGTCCAGAAGGGCGACGAGGAGTACGGCAGCGTCGGCCAGCATCTATGCCCCGACTGCCACCGTCCGCTTGAGCGCGTCCAGGAGGAGTCCTACTTCTTTAAGCTTTCCGCCTTCCAGGACAAGCTTCTCAAGCTCTATGACGAGCACCCCGACTTTGTCGAGCCTGCGTTCCGCATGAACGAGGTTCGCAGCTTTGTCGAGGGCGGCCTCAACGACCTTTCTGTGAGTCGCACGAGCTTTGACTGGGGCATCCAGGTTCCGTTTGACGAGGGCCATGTGACCTATGTATGGTTTGACGCGCTGCTCAACTATATGACGGCCGTCGGCTACGGTGTCGACACCGACGAGGCGCGTGCCGAGCTGGCCTATCGCTGGCCCGCGCAGTTCCACATCGTGGGTAAGGACATCATCCGCTTCCACTGCGTCATTTGGCCCGCCATGCTCATGGCCATCGGCGAGGCCCTGCCCGAGCACGTCTTTGCCCACGGCTTCCTGACCGTGCGCAATGCCGAGACCGGCAAGGCCGAGAAGATGTCCAAGAGCCGCGGTAACGCCATCGCTCCGCAGGACGTTATCGACATGCTGGGCGTCGAGGGCTATCGCTACTACTTTATGACCGATGTCGTTCCCGGTACCGACGGCGCCATCAGCTTCGATCGCATGGAGCAGGTCTACAACGCCGACCTGGCCAACAGCTGGGGCAACCTTATCTCGCGTTCGCTCAACATGAGCGGCAAGTACTTTGACGGTTGCGCGCCCGCCAAGCCCGCATCGTTCGATGCGTTCGACAACCCGCTGGCAAAGATCGCCGATGGCCTGGTCGACCGCTACATGGCCAAGATGGACGTGCTCGATTACGGCGGAGCCAAGGATGAGGTCATGGAGCTCATCCACGCCGCCAACCACTACATCGAGGACTCCGAGCCCTGGGCACTTGCCAAGGACGAGGCCAAGGCTGACGAGCTGGCGTTTGTGATCTACAACCTGCTCGAGGCCATCCGCATTGCCGCTCACCTGCTGATGCCGCTCATGCCTCAGACCTCTGCCGAGGCCCTGCGCCGCCTGTCCTGCGAGAACGAGGCCGCGACCGACGACCTCAAGGGCATTTGCGCTTGGGGCCTGCTTGCTGGTGGTCAGCCCGTCGAGAAGGGCGATCCGCTGTTCCCGCGTCTGGCGTAGAGACCGCACGAGCGCCATATCGGCAATTTGCTGTTTAGATGTAAGGGCATGGCCGCAACGGTCCATGCCCTTTCGTTTCAAGACGCCGCCATCATGCTAAGGAGGCAACTATGACAACTTCGCCTTTGGCAAACCCCACGGCAACAAGGGAGCTGCTGGAGGAGTTTGGCCTTGCGACCAAGCATCGCCTGGGCCAGAACTTTCTAATCGACAATCATGTGATCGAACGTATCTGCGAGCTTGCCGAGCTTGCAGGTGACGAGCGCGTACTCGAGGTGGGTCCAGGTTGCGGTACGTTGACACTTGCGTTGCTGCAGGAAGCGGCGTGCGTTACGTCCATTGAGGCCGATCCCGAGCTTGAGCCGGTGCTCGATGCCCACGCCGCCGACTATGCCAACTTCCGCTTTATCATGGGCGACGCGCTTAAGGTGGGCCCGGAGCAGATTGAGCAGGCTGCGGGCGGTGAGCCGACGGTATTTGTCGCGAACTTGCCCTATAACGTGGCGGCGACGATCATCCTGCAGTTCTTCCAGACGATGCCCGCGCTCAAGCGTGCTGTGGTCATGGTTCAAAAGGAGGTTGCCGATCGCATTGCCGCGGTGCCGGGTAACAAGACCTATGGCGGCTACACGGCAAAGCTCGGCCTGTATGCGCAGGTTACGGGTCGCTTTGAGGTGCCGCCACGTTGCTTTATGCCGGCACCGCACGTGGACTCGGCCGTCGTGCGTATCGATCGCGTTGACGGCGTGGTACCCGAGGGCCTCGACCGCGAGTTTGTGACTCGTGTGATCGACGCCGCGTTTGCTCAGCGTCGCAAGACCATCCGCAATTCCATGAGCGCCAACGGCTTTGCCAAGGACGTGCTCGATGCCGCCTTTGAGGCTTGCGGTATCGCATCCACCACGCGCGCCGAGACGCTCGGCGTCGCCGACTTTGTGTGCCTGGCTCGGGAGCTTTCCCATGACGCTTAATGCCGAACGCGTGACGTTTACCAAGAAAAAGAAGACGGTTGCTTGTCCCGTACCCTTGGCACCGCTTGCCGACACGCATGCGCATCTGCTTTCGTTCTGGGGCAAGGATGTGCCCGAGACACTCGTGCGTGCCAAGGCGGCAGGCATCGACCTGTTGGTGACGGTCTTCGACCCTATCGCCGACAAGCGCAGCGTGACGGACTATAGCGACTGGCTCGTGCGCGAAATTCTGCCGATGCAGGATATCCCGCAGATCAAGTATCTTGCCGGCGTGCATCCGTATGGCGCGCCGGACTATACCGACGACATTCACGCGCAGGTTGTTGCTGCGCTTGATGACCCTTTGTGTGCCGGTATTGGCGAAATCGGTCTGGACTACCACATGGATTACGACGATGACATCACGCCGGCGCCCCACAGCGTGCAGATTGATTGCATGGCGCGCCAGCTCGAGCTTGCCGTGTGTCGTAACGTGCCGGTGGAGCTGCATCTGCGTCACGAGGACATGGACCAGGAGCGTACCTCGCACGTGGACGCCTACAACGTGCTTCGTGAGGTGGGCGTGCCCCAGGCCGGTTGTGTGCTGCACTGTTTTGGCGAGGACCGCGCCACGATGGAGCGCTTTGTGGAGCTGGGCTGCTATATCGCCTATGGTGGTGCGGCCACCTTTAAGCGCAACGAAGACGTGCGCGAGGCATTTGCGGCAACCCCACTCGATCGAATTTTGTTCGAGACGGATTGCCCGTATATGGCTCCGGAGCCCATCCGCGGTCTTGAATGCGAGCCCGCAATGATCTCCATTACGGCAAACGCGCTGGTTAACGACCGTGTCGATCGCACTGGTGAGGACGCCGAAACAATCGCGCATGCCGCTTGGGAAAATGCCTGCAAACTTTTTCAAAAATAGTTCTTGCGTTCGCGGTGGCGCTCCGTTATTCTAATTCCTGCACGCGGGCGTGGCGGAATTGGCAGACGCGTACGGTTCAGGTCCGTATGGGGGCAACCCCATGAAGGTTCAAGTCCTTTCGCCCGCACCATTAAATGAAAGAGCTCCCAGCAATGGGGGCTTTTTTTGTTATGGGCCCATCGCGGGGACTTGAACCTGCGAAGGAGCGAGCGTCAAGAAAACGCGGAGCGTTTTTAGCGAGCTGGCGAGGACGCCGGCAGGCGGCCGATGCCGGTGCGGATCCGCGAAGCGGATACGCGGACGTCCTTTCGCCCGCACCATTAAATGAAAGAGCTCCCAGCAATGGGAGCTTTTTTGTTATGCACGATCTCCTTGGACGGGTATCCTAGTGCCAATGTGTGCCTATCAGAGGAGAGACCATGCTGTTTTCCGGTATCATCGCCGCCCTTACCAGCCTTTTGATTCCCATCATCATCCTGTTGTTGCTGCTCCCCAACGCCTGCTACGTCGTTGAGCAGCAGCACGCTGTGATCATCGAGCGCTTGGGTAAGTTCAATCGTATCGTCAACGCGGGCTTCCACGTGAAGGTGCCCGTGATTGACCGCAAGGCCGCCACGGTGAGTCTGCGCACCATGAAAAATGGTTTTGGCATCGACGTTAAGACCCAGGACAACGTGACCATTGGCCTTGAGGTCTCCGCTCAGTACCACGTGAGCTATGACATGGGCGCCGGCCCGGCAGATTCGGGCATCTACAAGAGCTACTATATGCTGCAGGAGCCCGTCGACCAGATGCGCGACTTCATCACCGACGCCCTGCGCTCTTCGATTCCTGTCTACACACTCGATGAGGTCTTTGCCAAGAAGGATGACATCGCCAAGGATGTCAACGCTACCGTTTCCGAGCAGATGGCCGCCTACGGCTTCACCCTCGTGTCGACGCTCATCACCAAAATCGCACTGCCGACCGAGGTTGAGAACTCCATGAACGACATCAACGCCGCCCAGCGCAAGCGCGCTGCGGCACAGGAGCTCGCCGAGGCAGACCGCATCAAGCGCGTCACCGAGGCGACCGCCGAGGCTGAGGCGATGGAAAAGGCAGGCGAAGGCATCGCCAACCAGCGCAAAGCTATCGCGTTGGGCATCAAGGATTCGCTCGAGATTATCCAGGAGACAGGCGTTGGCAACGATGAGGCCAACCAGCTGTTCATGTTTACGCAGTGGACCGAGATGATGACGGAGTTCGCACGTACGGGCAAAAACTCGACGGTCGTGTTGCCGAGCGACTTCTCGCAGTCGGCCTCTATGTTCGAGCAGATGCTGGCTGCCGGCAAAGTTCAAAACGATTCGAAGGAGTAGGCGCGCGTGAAATACACCGTCGTTTGTGTTGGTAAGCTCAAGGAGCGCTTTTGGAAGGACGCGTGCGCTGAGTACACCAAGCGTCTGGGTGCCTATGCCAAGGTGGATATCCGCGAGGTGGCCGATATCGACCCGGCTAAGGCGGGCGGTGTGGATGCTGCGCGTGACAAGGAGGGGGCGGCGATTCTTGCTGCCTTGCCGTCTCGAGCGCATGTGATCTTGCTGGCCATTGAGGGCAAGGAGCGTTCGAGTGAGGAGCTCTCGGCGAGGCTCGACGATCTTATGCTGCGAGGTAGTAGCGACATTGCCTTTGTAATCGGCGGTTCGGACGGCGTGAGTGATGAGGTGCGCGCCCGCGCCGACGAGATGCTCAGCTTTGGGCGCATTACCTTGCCGCACAACCTGGCGCGCGTGGTGCTGCTGGAGCAGATCTACCGCGCCTGCAAGATTAGCCGTGGCGAGCCGTATCACAAGTAGGTCGGCAATACGAAACAATAGCGTGGGACAATGACTTTCGTTTTTGAGGAACGCATCTGAGAGGACTGTGTGATATGAAGATCGGATTTGTCGGTTTTGGCAATATGGCGAGTGCTATGGCCGATGGCTGGATTGCCGCCGGCGTGGCCGCGGGCGACATGTGCGCCTGCGCAGGCCGCTACGATGCTTTGGTCGAGCGTTGCGAGGTGCGCGGCATGGTCGCCTGCCACGATGCCGCCGAGGTTGTCGCCGCATCCGATATCGTGGTCGCTGCGGTCAAACCGTACATGATCGAGAAGGTATTCGCCCCGCTCAAGGATGCTCTTGCCAAAAAGGTCGTTCTGTCGGTTGCCTGGACCTGGGACAGTGCCAAGTGGGAGCAGGTCCTGCCGGGCGTCGCGCATATCTCGACGGTGCCCAACACGCCGGTTTCGGTGGGCGAGGGCGTCATCGCCTGCGAGAAGGCTTCGACGCTTAACGACGAGCAGCGTGCTGTGGTGCTCGACCTGCTCGGTAAGCTTGGCGCTGTCGTCGAGCTCGACACAAGCCTGCTGTTTGTGGGCGGCACGGTGGGTGGTTGCGCTCCGGCGTTTGTCGCCATGGCAATCGAGGCCCTGGGCGACGCGGCGGTCAAGCACGGTATCCCGCGTGCGGATGCTTATCGCATTGTGAGCCAGATGGTGCTGGGTACGGCAAAGCTGCAGCTTGCAACTGGCCAGCATCCTGCGGCGATGAAGGATGCCGTATGCTCGCCCGGCGGTGCCACCATCAAGGGCGTCGTTGCACTCGAGGACGCCGGCATGCGCAGCGCCCTGGTCAAGGCAATCGACGCAACCCTCCAGTAAAACCGACCAAAAAAGGGACAGTTTATTTTGGCAGGTTTTTCCTGCGGTTTTGTCCTTTTAGCGAAAAGTGCCCCGCAACTGGCTCAATTCCAGTTGCGGGGCACTTGCGTTTGCCCAGATAAAACCGACCAAAATAAACCTGTCCCTTTTTGGCAGGTTAGTCCCAGAAGCTGTCTTCTTCGTCCTCGGACTTGGGGCCGCGGTCGACATACATCTTATGGGTGCGCTTCTCCATTACAAAGGCAATAATCGCAAACAGCAGGATGCCGCCGGCGAAAAGGATGGCAAAACCGGTGCGGGTGCCAAACAAAAAGGAAAAAACTGCGTCCATTGGGTGCCTTCTTGCGTAGTTGAGTTGGGTCGTAAACGCTCATAAGTATATACTTGCCCATACATGTACAAGGTTGCAACCTAAATGGAATGTATATCGCCGGAGGATCTAATGCTTGATATCAAGTTTGTTCGCGAGAACCCCGATGCCATCGATGTCGCCATGGCTAACCGCCAGACGTCTTGGGATCGCGAGAAGTTCTTTGAGCTCGACGACGAGCGTCGTGCCGTCATCACCGAGGTTGAGGAACTTCAAGCCACGCGCAATGCCGAGTCCAAGAAGATCGGCGCCCTGATGAAGGAGGGCAAGAAGGACGAGGCCGAGGCCGCCAAGGAGGCCGTGCGCGCCGTCAACGAGAAGATTGACGGTCTGGCCGAGCGCCGCACCGCCCTCGAGCAGGAGCAGTACGACTTCATGGCTCACCTGCCCAACATTCCCTGCGAGGCCACGCCGTACGGCAAGGACGAGGACGAGAACATCGAGCGCCGTCGTTGGGGCATCCCGCGCGAGTTCGACTTCGACTTTAAGCCGCACTGGGATCTGGGCACCGACCTCGACATCCTTGACTTCGAGCGCGGCAACAAGCTCTCCGGCAGCCGCTTCACCGTTCTCGGTGGCGCCGGCGCCCGTCTTGAGCGCGCCCTCATCAACTTCTTCCTCGATACGCACACCAGCCGTGGTTTTAAGGAGTGGTGGCCGCCCATCGTCGTCAAGCGTCAGACCATGTTCGGCACGGGCCAGCTGCCCAAGTTCGAGGACGACGCCTATCACGTCTCGGGCGACAACTTCCTGATCCCCACCGCCGAGGTCGTGCTCACCAACCTGCACGCCGGTGAGGTCCTCGACGCCGATACCCTGCCGCGCCGCTACACCGCCTTCACCCCCTGCTTCCGCGAGGAGGCCGGCTCCGCTGGTCGCGATACCCGCGGCATCATTCGCCAGCACGAGTTCGACAAGGTCGAGATGGTAAAGTTTGCCAAGCCGGAGGAGTCCGATGAGGAGCTCGAGAGCATGACCGCCGAGGCCGAGTTCCTGCTGCAGCAGCTGGGTCTTCCGTATCGCGTGATTAGCCTGTGCACCGGCGACCTGGGCTTCTCCGCCCGTCAGACCTACGACGTCGAGGTCTGGCTGCCGAGCTACAACGCCTACAAGGAGATCAGCTCCTGCTCCAACTGCGGTGACTTCCAGGCCCGTCGCGCCAACATCAAGTATCGCGACCCCGAGAACTTCAAGGGTTCGCGCTATCTGCACACCCTCAACGGTTCCGGTCTGCCGGCTGGCCGTACCATGGCAGCCATTCTGGAGAACTACCAGAACGCTGACGGCACCATCACGATCCCCGAGGTTCTGCGTCCCTACATGGGTGGCCTCGAGAAGATCGAGCCGGTCGCGTAGATTGGCTGCATAAGCGATTTGCTAGGGCACTCCTTTTTGGGGTGCCCTTTTTGTGTGCGGCCATACCATGCTGTGCGGACAGCTCAATAGAAAACACACGAACAACTGTTCTGTATACAGCCATCTACCTGCTATGCTTTTGCTAAATAAGAGCGAGAGAAAGGGGACGCGATGGAGCTGTTTGATGATCGGGTGGTTTTGTTTGAGAGCGACGAGGGCGGGGAGTACCTGCTTGTGACGTGTGAGCCGTCTGGCATGGGTGGCCTGGTGGTTCGACAGACGAGCGAGGGTCCGTTGACCCAATGGTGCTACGAGGAGTCGCCGCATGTGGTTGAGACGTTTGTGGCGCACGAGGGGCTTGTGGCCCTGGAGCATTTCTATGGGGTCCGGACATCTAACCAGGTTGCTCGCATGTTGAGTATCTCGTTTGCCGATTATGATTGTGCCCAGCGGGTGAGATCGCTCCTGAGGGAACTTGATGCTAAGTTTGACGTGATCGAAAAGCCAATCGATCGTACGGGGAACGACGGTATATGCGGAGCAGCATGACAAAACTGCGTACCACAAAAAAGTTTGAGATTGTGCTTGACTCCAATAAGCTAAAGTGGTTTTATATGTCTTGCGCTGCGGCGTTACCTCAGCTGGATAGAGGGTCTGACTACGAATCAGAACGTCATAGGTTCGAATCCTATACGCCGCACCAATTGAAATTGAAAGCCTCCGGCAACGGGGGCTTTTCTTTTATGGCAACACCGCATGGATTCGAACCTCGGTCGAGGCACGAACAACTTAATTATCACTCCGTAAAATTTTTTCTAATTGTCGCTTGACCCATCGGGGGCTCGCGTGCATAATAATCCGTGCGTTGCGGCGTTACCTCAGCTGGATAGAGGGTCTGACTACGAATCAGAACGTCATAGGTTCGAATCCTATACGCCGCACCAACTGAACTTTAAAGCCTCCGGTAACGGAGGCTTTTCTTATATGTCGACATACTTGAGGAGTTGCTTTCGCCGTGTTTGAAAGTATCGAGTCGATCGACTGCATCAAATGATTAAAAATCAAATTCGATAACTTTTTTTGAAAAAATGCTTGACCATTATTCAGTCCCTGTGCATAATAATCAACAAGTCGCGGCGTTACCTCAGCTGGATAGAGGGTCTGACTACGAATCAGAACGTCATAGGTTCGAATCCTATACGCCGCACCATTTGAGATTAAAGCTCCCGGCAACGGGGGCTTTTCTTTTACGTAAACACCGCATGGATTCGAACCTCGGTCGAGGCGCGGGCGTAAAGAAAACGCGGAGCGTTTTTAGCCCGCGGGCGAGCACGCCGGCAGGCGGGCGAAGCCGGTGCGGATCCGCGCAGCGGATGCGCGGAATCCTATACGCCGCACCATTTGAGATTAAAGCTCCCGGCAACGGGGGCTTTTCTTTTACGTAAACACCGCATTGATTCGAACCTCGGTCGAGGCGCGGGCGTAAAGCGGACGATTTCCTGTCGACTCGTGTAAGATTCCGAGTAGATGTCGCGACTTATTCGCGACCACTCCTTCTCAAGCGACCGATCAGGGTGATATTTCGTGGCAGAGCGTCCGACATACAAGCTCAGGTTTCTCGATCCCAAGAAGCGCTTTCCGGCGATGTCCGAGCAGCCTGCGGGACGCTCATATGGCGTGGTCTGGAAACTCTTTGGCGAGGATCAGCATGAATCTTGTTATGTCGTCGAATTCGTTGGCAAAAGCCATGTGTCGCTTTTGGGCTACGTAAGCGTTTCGGGTGAGGTGTACAAGGTGGACCGCCCCGTTAGCGAGGCTCCGCTGCCCAACGATCCCGACATGGAACTGGTCCTTGACGAGTCGGACTCCGGTATTGGTGAGATTATGGTGAGGGGAGCAAACGGCACGATGCGCGCGTGCGCGCGAACCGTCGGCTCTCCCGAAGGCCCCATGCGCGAACAGTCCGATCACGAGACATGGAATTCGACCCGCTCCCTTCCTTACGGTGAGTTCATGGCATCGATGTTCCTGCGCTACGTGATATTCGCTGACTCCGAAAATACCATTGCGAGCACGGCGGACGCCGACGGACTCGACGAGGGTATGCAAAACGTTGTCGACAAGATCAAGCTCGTAAAGTTGCCCGAGCCGGTCGAGGTGTTTTTGGGCTTTAACACGGCACCGCTCCCTGACGCTATCGAGACGCTGCTCTACCGCGTTGACCATGCCGAGAATCCGAGCGGTATCGAGCGCTATGCCGCCGCCCTTATGAGTGAAATTGACTTGCCCCGCTTGCGCACCATCGCCGCTAAGTCCGAGATGAGCCTGGCTCGCATCGATCGCTCAAAGCTTTTCTATCTCAATTTTGATCGCAGCCTGCTGGACCAGGACGAGATTGACATGCTGCTTGCCATCGAGTGCCGTCTTAACCGTCTCTCCGGCATCCTTGAGCACATCGGGGCCGGATTGGTCCCTGCGGCATCCTCGCCGAGCCTTGAGGGCTGCGCGCTCTTTGATGCGTGGCATATCGCCAAGACGACCAACGATGTTCCTCGACTGCTCGATACGGCCTCGAGCGATAACCCGTGGGGCAAACCGGGTACGGTGGCTTGCCAGCCGGGCGGTGAGTGGGATGTGCGTACCCGCTTCGCGCGTATTGTCGAGGCACTTAACGTGGTCACGCGGCTCGACTATACCTATCGGGCAAACGTTGCCGAGGGGATCATGCTCGTTCGGTTTGGGCAGTCTGTCGTTGATGCCATGCCGCAACGTGAATACGACGCTCAAGATGACGCCTGGCGCGAGTTGGACGAGGACGCGCGTGCGATCTGGGCCGCGGAGCACGATGCGCGCGTGGCACTCACGCTTGCAGCAGCGTGTTTTGCCGCGGGCACCTGCATCACGCGCTGCTATGTGCAGATTGCTGCTCCCGGCAGTGAGCAGGGCGAGCGCGTTGTCGCAACGTATTTCTTTGGGCGCGCGGCCTATCTGGCCGATTGCGTGCCTGTCGTCAAGGATCTTGAGAGCATGGACATGGACGATATGCCGTGCAAGCGTGTACTTGAGGCGTATGAGTCAACCGCTCCGGAGACGATTGAGCCTGCGGAGGTTCATGCTCGTCCGCGTGATGACCATCGCACGCTGCCGCCGGCGCTGCGCGATCTGCTGCTTGCCGATACGGCTGACGAGTTGGAGGTCATGGAAGAGGACGACGACCCATACGTGGCCCGTGTTGTTGAATTGCGCGAGCAGGCAAAAGTCGACCGTACAGGTGCTTTTGAAGGCTTTTCCCGTCTTGTCGAGGAGTTGGAGGCTAAGTGCGCCGTCGCCGAGCTTTTGGCGACAGGTCCGGTTCAAACGCAGTTTTGCGATAACCAGCTGGTGCGCATGGTGCTACCGGTGTTGGAAGAAGACCGCTCTGTGCGAATCCTTCGTGCGCCCGATGCGCTGTACTTTGCCCAGCACGAGATCTGCAGTTTTTACGCCGAGCAAGAGGACTTTGAACGAGCACTGCCCGAGGTGCGCCATCTTTACGATCTGGCGCGCTCGTCCATGCAGTCGCACTTTGCGCTCATCAACGTGCTCGCGCGTCTGGAGCGCTTTGACGAGATTATCGAGGTGGCGCGCCACGGCCTACGTATTGCCAGCGATCGTTCTGCAATCGGCTACCTGTTCTATCGCTTGGCGTTTGCCTATTGGAATTGCGATCAGCTCGACCTGGCGCTGGCTTGTTACCGTCTGGTGCCGCGCGGCGAGGAGTCGGGCAGCAGCGCGCTGGAAGAAATGCAGGGCCTTATGAACGAGATGGGTGTCAGCGAGCCTCCGACGTTCGAGGAAGCGGTCGAGACCATCCACAAGGCTGGACTAGAGCTGCCGCCAGTGTCCGCCGTGACGAATCAGCTGGCAGATGCCGCTGTGCAACTGGTCGACAACGGTTTCTTTTTCCTGGCGCGCGGTTGTATCTTCCAAATGTGGCGCACCATGGGCAACGACGAGCTCGGCTCCCTCAACCGCTCGCTGGGGTAGGCGAAGCTTTCAAGAAGGAAAGGCTGCTAGGCAATTAGAAAATTTCCTCTTGCTCATCCTTGGCTGTTTGGTTACTATAGAACGGCTGTTACGGAGAGCTGACCGAGAGGCCGAAGGTGCTCGCCTGCTAAGCGAGTATGCCCCAAAAGGGCATCTGGGGTTCGAATCCCCAGCTCTCCGCCAGTACGAATTTGAAGAAGGGTCCCATTTGGGGCCCTTTTTATTATCAAGAATGGCGGCTGGGGATTCGAACCTCAAAAAAGGAGGCATCCTTTCGGACGCCTCCCTTCAGTGGGCTTATTATTCTTGCGCACTACACCTCGGGCGCCTTGGCGACGGTCTCGCTTTCTGCCGTGAGCGGGCGGTTGTCGATGCGGCGGCCCAAGCGATCGAGCTTCACGAGTAGCCACTCAATGGGATTCGGCCCTGCGCCTTCCTCGTCGGCAACCAGGTCCATGACGGCGATCTTGGTGCCATCCTGCTTGAGCGTAACGCTGCCCACCTTGTCGCCCACATGCACCGTGCCCGAAAGATCGTCGTAGCTAACCTTTTCGGTCACCTCGCCGGCAAGGGAAAACACGGTCGCTTGCGCCGTAGGATCGGCGAGCGTGGCGTCGATCGTCTTATCCGTCCAGTCGGCTTGGCCAATGCGCGCCATAAGCGGGTTGCCGTTGGCGGTCTTTTCCTGCGTGTTGGCGATTGCGACCGTCACCTTGTGACCGTAGTACCAATTGGCAAGGGTTGCGGTATCGGTAAAGCGCTGGTCGGTGGTGGTGGAGTTCAAAACGACGGTGTAGATCTCGTCGCCATCGCGGTTGTAGGCGCTCGTAAAGCAATAGCCTGCATCATCGGTGGTGCCGGTCTTGCCACCGATGTTGCCATCTTGGCCTAGCAAATAGTTATGCGTGTCCATGGAATGCGAATGGTCGGTGCCGTCGGCGCCCGTGACCTCGATCCAGGAATCTTCGCTCGCTACGACCTCGCGGATCGTGTCGTTTTTCATGGCCTCCTGCATCATCAGCGCTACGTCGTGTGCGGTTGAGTGCATATCGCCAGCCCACTCATCAAAGTCCAGACCATGCGGGTTTTCAAAAAGCGTGCCGGTGCAACCGAGCTTCTTAGCGCGCTCGTTCATGGCTTTCACAAATGTTGCCTCGGCGTCTTTGGTCTTAGGGTCGATCTTCTTGCCCACATATTCGGCGAGCACGATGGCGGCATCGTTGCCCGAGGGAATCATCAGGCCGCGCAGTGCCTGCTTCACGGTGAGCTCGTCGCCTTCGAGTAGGCCGGCTGTTGAATTGCCCACGGTGGCTGCGGCGTTGCTCACCGTGACCTTCTCGTCCATCTTGCAATTCTCGACGGTTAGGATTGCGGTCATGACCTTGGTGATCGAGGCAATCTTGACCTGCTCATCGGCGCCGCGGGCATAGTAGACGGTGCCGTCTTTGCCCATGACGAGGGCATTGGTCGCATCGATATCGGGCAGGTTTTCGGCCGTGATGCCGCGCGCATCGGCGGTTTTGCCGCAAACATTGTCGGTCGTGAGTACTTGGGCGCCGGCGACGGTGGGCACGCCAGCGGCAAGGGCGATAGCGCAGACAAAGCCGGCGGCAAGCTGGGCTGAGCGCTTTGCAAAAGAGGTGAGGGACTTCACGGATTTCGCTTTCGACGGGATGGTCTCTTCTGGAACTAGAGTATATCGTTTGCCGGCGTCGGCGATCATCGCGTGCGTGCGTGGCCCACATCCGCGCCCGAACGGGCACAAGGGTGCTTAAGGCCGACTTAATCACCCACGCTTGTTGTGTGTGGCGTGCGTCGCCTCGGGCATAATGGAGCGCGAGAGGAGCACGCATGAACGAGCGCATTTTGGTAGTTGATGACGAGAAGGCCATCGCCGACTTGGTTGGTATCTACCTTACAAAAGAGGGCTTTGATGTCCAGATTGCCTATAGCGGGGCCGATGCTGCCAAGGCAATCCTGGAGCAGGAGTTCGATCTGGCACTGTTGGATGTCATGCTGCCCGATATCGATGGCTTTGAGCTACTGCGTACGATCCGTTCCAGCCATACCTATCCCGTGATCATGCTGACGGCGCGCGATGCCCAGCAAGACAAGATCGAGGGCCTTTCGCTTGGCGCGGACGATTACGTGGTTAAGCCGTTCCGTCCGCTGGAGCTCATCGCGCGTGTGCGCGCTCAGCTTCGCCGCTACACCAGCTACGGTAGCCGCTCGCAGGCGGCCGAGTCGCCGACCATCCAGCTCGACGGCCTGGAGATCAACCGCGATGCTCGTTCCGTAACGGTAGACGGTGCACCGGTGCGCCTCACGCCCATCGAGTATTCCATCTTGCTGTATCTGGTTGAGCATCGCGGCAGCGTGGTAGCCGTGGAGGATCTGTTCCGCGCGGTGTGGAACGAGGATTTTATGCCCGGCTCCAACAATACGGTGATGGTGCACATTCGCCACCTGCGCGAAAAGATTGGCGACGACGCTCAAAAGCCGCGCTTTATCAAAAACGTCTGGGGCGTCGGCTACATAATCGAATAGCGCCTTTGATGGTGGGGAAGTGGATATGACAAAAGACGATAGGCAGGCATTCGAGGTGCCCGATCGACTCTTTGAATACGTACGGGCAGTCGTCGACAACCGCGCGCTTGCGACGGTGCTGCTCTTTTTGCTGAGCCTGCTGCTGATTGGCATCGACAACATCGCCGGAATCTTAGCGGTGCTGCTTGTCGGCTTTTTGCTGATCGATCGATTCGAAATCGTGCGCCGTTGCGTGGTGATTGGCGGTGCCGCGTGGGCCATGACGTTGGCGATTGGCGCCATGGCGCTCGGCGGCATCGAAGGGCCGGTGCTGTTCGATGCCGGCTTTGTATTCAACATGCTTGGCTTTGTGCTGGCGCTTGCCGTGTGCGTGCTGTTCTTTTGCGGCCGTGCTCTGTACTACCAGGGCTACGAGCGGGGCGAGCAGCATGCCGATTGTGTGCTGGCCGCTCGTATTCAAGATCGCCTGATCGTTCACCCCAACACCTGGGACAACATTGACGGCGACTTCTTGGAGGTCGAGGGCGCCCTTAACCGCGTGCGTGACCGTGAGCGCAAGGTGCGGCAATCTCTGCGTGACGAGTCGCATCGCAAGGACGATCTGGTCACGTACTTGGCACATGACCTACGCACCCCGCTTGCCAGTGTGGTGGGCTATCTTTCGCTGCTGCAAGAGGCTCCTGAGCTGCCGGTTGAGCAACGTGCGCACTTTACGGGCGTGGCGCTCGACAAGGCGCACCGGCTCGATGCGCTCATCGAAGAGTTCTTCGATATCACGCGCTTTGACTTCCACGATATCGTGCTCACGCGCGGCTATGTTGATCTGGGGTTGCTGCTGGCTCAGGTAGCTGACGAGTTCTACCCCATCCTCAACGAGCAGCATAAGGAAGCCCAAGTTGATATTCGCGAGGACCTGACGGTGCTCGTGGATGGCGACAAGATGGCTCGCGTGTTCAACAACATCATGAAAAACGCCGTCGCCTATAGCTATGAGGGCTCGACTATCACGATTGAGGCCAGACGCCGGGACGACGGCGGCGTGCGCGTGCGCTTTATCAATCAGGGCGATCCTATCCCTGCGGCTAAGCTCAAGGTGATCTTTGAGAAGTTCTATCGCCTGGATGCGGCGCGTGCGACCAATCGCGGTGGTGCCGGTTTGGGCCTTGCTATTGCCAAGGAGATCATCGCGGCACACGGCGGTACCGTTGCATGCGAATCGACGCCCGAACACACGATATTCACCATCGAGCTGCCCGCCGCATAGCTAGCGTGCCCTTACAAACACTTGACAATGTGCTCACGTGCGTATGAGCCGCGATTCCTACTATCGATACTGCTGAATTGATATCGATATGGAGGTGTGCGGTATGACGGCTGCTGCGGCTGTGGAGCCCACGGAGCTTGAAGAACTCATGGAAGCGCAGGCCGAGGCCGCGCATGAGCGCGAGGTTGGGGATGCGACTCGCCCCACGGCAGAGGATCTTGCCGCCTCGCCGACGCGCATCGACGTCGAGGGCATCGACCTGTTCTATGGCGACCACCATGCGCTCAAGGACGTGAATATCAAGATCCGCGACAAGCAGATCACCTCGTTCATCGGGCCTTCGGGCTGCGGAAAGTCCACGTTGCTGCGCTGCTTTAACCGCATGAACGACGGCATCAAGGATTGCCGCATCGAGGGCAAGATTGCGCTCGATGGTCAAGATATCCTGGGCGATTGCGACATCTGCCGTTTGCGCCAGCGCGTGGGCATGGTGTTCCAACGCCCCAACCCATTTCCCATGAGCATCTACGACAACGTCGCCTACGGTCCTCGCGGTATGGGTGTGCGCGACCGCGCCGTGGTCGATGAGCTGGTCGAGGACTCCCTTCGTCGCGCTGCGCTATGGGATGAGGTCAAGGACAAGCTCAAGGAGCCGGGCCTGGGTCTTTCGGGTGGACAGCAGCAGCGCCTGTGCATCGCCCGCGCACTTGCCGTGCAGCCCGACATTCTGCTGATGGACGAGCCGACCTCGGCGCTCGACCCCGTGTCGACGCTCGTGGTGGAGCAGCTTGCCTGCGAGCTCAAGGAAACCTGCACGCTGGTGGTCGTGACGCACAACATGCAGCAGGCCGCGCGTATTTCCGATTCGGTTGCGTTCTTTTTGCTGGGTGAGCTGGTGGAGCACGCGCCTACCGCGCAACTCTTCAAAAATCCGTCCGATCCGCGCACGGCGGATTATTTGACGGGGCGTTTTGGCTGACGCTGTCTTTTACAGGTGCTTTTAGGGTTAAGATGCGGTCATATCGGCCGCAAAGGGGTTCAACATGATCTATTACGTCGAGGACGATGACAACATCAGGGATTTGACGGTCTACGCGCTGCGCAAGCAGGGAATCGAGGCCGAGGGCTTTTCGTGCGATGGCGAGTTTAAAGCTGCCGTGGCGCGACGGGTGCCCGATGCTGTGCTGCTCGATATCATGCTGCCCGACACCGATGGCTTGGCGATTATGCGCCGCCTGCGTGCCGATCGCCTGACGGCGACGGTGCCCATCATGATGCTTACCGCCAAGGACACCGAACTCGACAAGGTGATGGCGCTCGATGGCGGTGCCGACGATTACCTGACTAAGCCGTTTTCGCTCATGGAGCTTGCGAGCCGTTGCCGCGCACTGCTGCGTCGCGGCGGCATGGTCAAGCAGGCGAGCGATGTGCTCAGTGTGGGCGACATCGTGCTCTCGCCCAGCCATCGCGAGGTGACCGTTGCCGGCGAGCTGCTTAAGCTCACCCTGCGCGAGTTCGACCTGCTTGAGTATCTCATGCGCAAGCCCGGCGTGGTCTTTACCCGCGAGTCGTTGCTGCAGAGCGTGTGGGGCTGGGACTTCGACGGCGGTTCGCGCACCGTTGACGTGCACGTGCAGACGCTTCGCCAAAAACTGGGCGAGCATGCCAGCGCCATCGAGACCGTGCGTGGCGTGGGTTATCGCCTGGCCGAGCCTTCTGCCGGTGGTGGTGCCGAAGGCGACGACACCGCGGCCACCGCATCGGAGGAGTAACCCGTGGTCTTCGCCCCCCAGGGAAAACATACGCTGTCGCACCGCGTTTTTGTGACGATCTTTGTCTGCGCCATGGCGGTTATCGTGGCGTTTACGGTGCTGGGTGCGTTCTTTGTGCAAAACACTTTGGCGGATGCCACGAGTGCCAATCTGGCGCAGGAAACCGAGCTCATTGCTGCCGCCCTCGACGAGCAGCAGGAGCCCATTCCGTTCTTGCGAAGCCTCGATCGCGAGGATCTTCGTATCACGCTGATCAATAAGGACGGATCTGTTGCCTACGACAACGAGGCGTCGCCTTCCACACTGCCCAACCATGGCGATCGCCCCGAGGTCATCGAGGCCTTTGAGAGTGGTTCGGGTTCCGCGGAGCGCGCAAGCTCTACACTCGACGAGATTATGCTGTATCGCGCCGTCACCCTTGATAACGGCCAGGTCGTTCGCTTGGCGCAGGCCCAGCCTGGTGTTGCGGCGATTTTGCTGTCGATGCTGGCGCCGATGCTGCTTATCGCAGCAGCGGGTGCAGTGCTCTCGTTTTTTATGGCGCGCCGTGAGTCCCGTGCCATCATCGCGCCGTTGCAAGAGGTGGATTTGGATCACCCACGCCGTAGCTATGAGCACGCCTATGCCGAGATGGTCCCCATGCTTGAGCGTATCGAGTCGCAGCGCCAGGAACTCAAGCGCCAAATGGCGGTGCTAGCGGACAACGACCGTATGCGCCGCGAGTTCACGGCGAATATCACCCATGAGCTCAAGACGCCGCTTACGGCGATTTCGGGCTATGCCGAGCTCATCGCAAATGGCATGGTCGAGGGCGAGGACGACCTGCGCAACTTTGGCGGTCGCATCTATCGTGAGGCGGGCCGCTTGGCAGCGCTTGTCAACGACATCCTTACGCTGTCTAACTTGGACGAGGCCGAACGTGCAACTGAGGGCGAGGCGGTGCCCATTGGGTCCACGGAGCCTATTGAGCTCTCGCGTGCGATCTACGCGGTTGAACAGCGTCTTGAACAGGTTGCCCGTCAGGCGAATGTGACGATAAGTCATGAGACCAAGCCTGTGGTCATCGAAGGCGTGTCGCGCTTGGTCGACGAGCTCATCTATAATCTGGCAAGCAACGCCATCCGCTACAATCGGCCCGGAGGTACGGTTACGCTGCAGTGCGGCACCAACGACGAAGGCCATCCGTTCCTCGCTGTCGCCGACACGGGAATCGGTATCGCGCCTGAAGAACAGGGCAAGGTATTTGAGCGGTTCTATCGCGTGGACAAGAGTAGGTCCAAGGCACGCGGCGGAACCGGCCTGGGGCTTGCCATTGTCAAGCATGCGGCCCTGTATCATCACGCCACGCTTGATCTGTCGAGCGAGTTGGGTGTGGGGACCACCATTACGGTGACGTTTCCCATACAGCAGGACGAGCCATTCGCATAGCGATACAACATAGATATTGATATAGACGCCGCATTTGACTTTCGGGTGCGGCGTTGTTGTGCAATTTTACGATTGCTTCCGACATTTTTACAGGAGAGCCTGTTTCTTATGTATAGAGTTTGGTCTCGGTAAAAAGATGCGATAACATACGGACAGTTTTGTCAATCCGAACTGGGGAAATGAAAGGCAAGCTGCATGACCCTTCTCGAACTGTTCCAGCTGCTCAAAAAGCACCTCAAGCTGGTCATCACCCTTCCGGTGGTCTGCGCGATCGCCATGGGCATCGTGTCCTTCGTTGCGATGGACAACACCTACACCGCGACGACGAGCATGTACATTCTCGCCAAGACCGACGATAGCGGTCAGATGAGCTACAACGATCTCTCGGCGAGCCAGATGCTTTCCAACGATATCGCCACGCTGCTGGATAGCGATAGCGTTAAGAGCGGTGCAGCCAATGAACTGGGCCTCACCGATCTGGATGACTACAAGGTGTCTGTTTCCTCCGAGACCACCACGCGTGTCATTACGCTTTCGGTTACCGGCACCGATGCCAAGGAGACGGCTAAGGTCGCAAAGGCCATGGCCAGCTCGGTGAGTACGGTCGCTCAGAACGTCGGCGCTGCCCAGAGCATCAACGTTATCGACGAGGCTAAGACCCCCGAAGCCCCCAGCGGCCCCAAGCGCACGCTGTATATTGCCGTCGCGTTCCTCGCCGGTATCTTTATCGCAGTTGCCTATGTCGTTTTGGCAGACATGCTCAATACCCGCATCCGCGGTGCTGAAGAGGCAGAAGAGCTCCTGGGTATTCCCGTTGTTGGCCGAATTCCGGCTATGAAAGGTGGTAAATAGGCATGGCTAAGGCAAAGAACACCGATAAGCTCGTTGTACAGAATGCCGCCAAGACCCTTCTGGCCAACATCCGCTTTGCGAGCGTGGATGACCCCATTCGCACCATCACCGTTACCTCCTCGATTCCCAACGAGGGCAAGTCTACGGTTTCCATTAACCTTGCTCAGGCAATCGCCACGAGCGGCAAGAGTGTCCTGCTGGTCGAGGCTGATATGCGTCGCAGGTCCCTTGCCGATATGCTCGGCGTCCGCTCCCGCGGCGGACTCTATGCAGTCCTGTCCGAGCAGGTTTCTATCGACCAGGCGATTGTCGAGACAGGTCAGAAGAATTTCTACTTCCTCGATGCCGAGCCGCATATTCCCAATCCTGCCGACATCATCGTCTCCCATCGCTTTGCCAAGCTGGTCAAGGCACTGTCTGCTAAGTTCCAGTACGTCATCTTCGATGCTCCTCCGGTCGGCACCTTCATCGATGCTGCCGAGATTGCCAGCCTGACCGACGGCGCGCTGTTCGTGGTGCGCGAGGACTTTACCAAGCGCGAAGAGGCGCTCAACGCTATCGCCCAGCTTAAGAAGTCCGAGAAGGTCAAGCTCATCGGTACCGTCATGAATTACTGTGAGACCGAGACCAGCGAGTACTACTATTCTTACTACACCAAGGACGGTAAGAAGGTTAAGAAGGGCTCCGACGATCAGGGCACTTCCAAAAAGGGCATCTTCACCAACCGAGCAAACGTTTAGTTGATTAAGGCTGACCTATGCGTGACATTCATTGCCATATCTTGCCGGGTGTAGACGACGGCGCCGCCGATCTCGAAGAGAGCTTGGCGATGCTCGAGGCTGCCAAGCGGGCCGGTGTAACCAGAATCGTTTGCACTCCTCACTGCCGTGATCCCTATTTTGATTACGACAAGATGTGGGATGCCTTTGAGCTGCTGCGCGATAACGCTGACGGTTTTCCGCTCCAGATGGGCTTCGAGGTCAACCATCGAAAGCTCGTTGAGCTTGGTATCGATGCCGCGGATCACTTGCATTTCGATGGGACCAACGAGTTTCTGCTCGAGCTTTCGACGCATGCCGATGCGTATGCGTTTAGAGAGTACGAGAACACGATTTACGATTTGCAGTGCCGTGGCTACCAGGTGATCATCGCTCATCCTGAGCGCTATCGTGCGGTTCAAAAGGATGTAAGCGTGGCGGAGCGCCTGGTCGATATGGGCTGCAAGCTGCAGGCTTCGGCGGACTTTATTGCCGGCGGTCGCTTTGGTCGCGAGAAAAAGCCGGCACAGCGCCTGTTCGATCAGAACCTGTACAGCTTCATCGCGAGCGATGCCCATAACGTGGGTCATTACGACTGCCTGGCGAAGGCTCGCGCGAAGTTTAGCGTGCGCGGAGCTCATTTTCGCTAAAATCTGTCCCTAACGTTCGCATTGAATGAAAGGGCAGCCATGGATATCCAACTTAAGACGGGATGCTTTGATGACGCGGCGTTGGTGCGCCGCGTCGTTTTTATGGACGAGCAGGGCTACGAGAACGAGTTTGACGCTATCGACGAGGATCCGAACTGCATTCATGTGACGCTCTATGTAGACGGCGAGCTTGCCGGTTGCTCGCGCGTGTTTCCCGAAGAGCTTGAGCGTGCGGCTGACGCGGAGGCTCCGGTGTCGCCGGCGTGCGACTTGGACGAAGGCGTCGCGGCGGGGGAGACCTACATTATGGGGCGCGTGGCTGTGCTGCCGAGCATGCGCCGTCGCGGTCTGGCGAGCAAGATTGTCGAGGCCAGTGATACGTGCGCGCGTGATGCCGGCGCCAAGCTCATTAAGCTGCATGCGCAGGAATACGTGCTGCCGCTCTATGCCAAGGCGGGCTACACGCAGATTGCCCCGGTGGACTACGAAGACGAGGGCCAGCCCCATGCTTGGATGGCCAAGCGCGTAGATGGCAGATAGGGACGTTCATTTCCTGCCGGCAGTCGGGGACACTCCTTGGCAATTGGCGTATCAGAGCGTTTGGACATACAGTTTTTCGATTCCGTATGTATATATGCGCGCTAATGGGTTATAAAATCTAAGTCTGGACATAGCAGGTCTGCGATGCGGCTCGGGCAACCGGGCCGTTTTTGCGGACGGGGGTAGCGCGAAAGGACTGCACATGCGTCAATTTAAGACCGAGAGCAAAAAACTGCTCGACCTCATGATCAACTCCATCTACACCAATAAGGAAATCTTCCTGCGCGAGCTTATCTCCAACGCGAGCGACGCCGTCGACAAGCTCAACTTTAAGAGCCTGCAGGATCCGAGCGTTAAGCTCGACCAGGGCGACCTGGCCATTCGCGTCTCCTTCGATAAGGATGCCCGCACCATCACGATTTCGGATAACGGCATCGGCATGACCGCTGAGGAGCTCGAGCGCAACCTGGGCACCATCGCCCACTCCGGCTCCGAGGAGTTTAAGACCGAGAACGCCGAGCAGCAGGGCTCCGATGTCGACATCATCGGTCAGTTTGGCGTGGGCTTCTACTCGGCTTTTATGGTCGCCAGCCATGTGAAGGTCGTCAGCCGCGCTTATGGCGAGGATACCGCCCACGTTTGGGAGTCCGACGGTCTTGAGGGCTACACCATCGAGGATGGCGAGCGTGCCGAGCACGGTACCGATGTCATTCTGACGCTGCGCGAGAACGAGAAACTCGACGCCGACGGCGAGGCCGAGACCTACGATCGCTTCCTGACCGAGTGGGGCCTCAAGAGCCTGATTCAGCAGTACAGCAACTATGTGCGCTACCCGATCCAGATGATGGTGTCCAAGAGCCGTCAGAAACCCAAGCCCGAGGATGCTGGCGACGATTACAAGCCCGAGTACGAGGACTACCAGGAGCTCGAAACCGTCAACTCCATGACGCCGATCTGGAAAAAGCGCAGCTCCGACGTTGAGCAGAAGGATTACAACGAGTTCTACAAGTCCACATTCCACGACTTTGACGATCCCGCGCGCACTATCAGCTTCCATGCCGAGGGTACGCTTGAGTACGATGCGCTGCTGTTTGTGCCGGGTCGCGCCCCGTTCGATCTGTACAGCAAGGACTACGAGAAGGGCCTGGCGCTCTACAGTTCCAACGTGCTGATTATGGAGAAGTGCGACGACCTGCTGCCCGACTACTACAACTTTGTGCGCGGTGTCGTGGACTCTGCCGACGTGACGCTCAACATCTCGCGTGAGACGCTGCAACAGAACCGTCAGCTCAAGGCCATTGCCAAGCGTGTCGAGAAGAAGATCACTGCCGATCTTGAGGACATGCGCGACAACGACCGCGAGGCATACGAGAAGTTCTTTGAGAACTTTGGTCGCGGTCTGAAGTACGGCATCTACTCGAGCTACGGCATGAAGGCCGACGAGCTCGCCGACCTGCTGCTGTTCTGGTCTGCCAAGGAGCAGAAGATGATCACCCTTGCCGAGTATGCCAAGGGCATGCCCGAGGGCCAGAAGGCAATCTACTATGCCGCCGGCGATTCGCGCGAGCGTCTGGCCAAGATGCCCGTCGTGAAGGGCGTGCTCGACCGCGGTTACGATGTACTGCTGCTGACGCAGGACGTGGATGAGTTCACCTTCCAGGCCATGCGTGAGTACGTGGCTGCCGATATGCCCAAGGTCTACGAGGATGACGCTGCTCGCGAGGCTGCTGAGAAGGCAGTTGCCGATGGCGCTGAGCCTGAGGTCGAGGATCGTCACCTGGAGCTTAAGAACGTCGCGACCGGCGATCTTGACTTGGCGACCGATGACGAGAAGAAGGAGGCCGAGGACGCCACCAAGGAGAACGAGGACCTCTTTAACGCCATGAAGGAGGCGCTCGGCGACAAGGTCGAGAAGGTTGCCGTCTCTGCGCGTCTGACTGACGCTCCCGTCTGCATCACCACCGAGGGTCCGCTTTCGCTCGAGATGGAGAAAGTGCTTCAGAAGGGCCCCGAGGGCGCGCCCGACGGTATGCCTAAGAGCCAGCGCGTGCTCGAGCTCAACGCCAAGCACCCGGTCTTCGCCAAGCTCGTCGCTGCCCAGAAGGCGGGCGACGCCGACAAGATCAAGCAGTACTCCGGCTTGCTTTACGACCAGGCCCTGCTCGTCGAGGGCATCCTCCCCGAGGACCCCGTAGCCTTCGCGGCAGCTGTTTGTAACTTGATGTAGTTCGGGGATACGGCACCGTAACCAGATTAGAACGAGAGTGGATAATTTCCCACTTTTGGCTCGAACGCGGGCTTGAAGTGGGGGATTTTCCACTCTCGTTTGCTTTTGTACGGAGTAGTCATTGGGGACGTTCTTAAATGACTGGTCGTTGGGGACGTTCTTGTTTGACTGGTCGTTTAAGAACGTCCCCAACGACTAGTCGAACTGCTAGTTTGTGCGGGTTGTGGTTTTGGGAGCTGCGGGAATTTGAGATACTGTACATCTGTACGTTAACTTATCTTCGTAGTATATTGCTACCCGCAAAACTCAGCACCATTGTGCCGCGACACGCTAAAGTGCCTCCGTACAATGGTTGTTAATAGCATGATTCGGCTAAACGATAGGATGGATGGTCCAAGCGTGAGTCTCGGCAGCAAACTATCCGATGCAAAGGTTTCCTTTGCAATCTTTAAACGCGACATCAAGCGATTGATCGTGAACCCCGTCGCCCTGGTGGTTACCCTGGGCGTGTGCGTGATTCCCTCGCTGTATGCCTGGTACAACATCGTGGCCAACTGGGATCCGTATGGAAACACCCAGGGCATCAAGATCGCCATCGCCAACAACGATCAGGGCACCCAGAACGACCTAGTGGGCGAGCTCAACGCAGGCGATAAGGTGGTCGACCAGCTCAAGAAGAACGACCAGCTTGGCTGGACCTTCGTCGACTCGGCGGCAGATGCCAAAGAGGGCGTCGAAAGTGGCGAATACTATGCTGCCATCGTGATTCCCAAGAACTTCTCTGACAATCTCGTCTCGATGCTCGACGGCAATTACCATCAGCCGAAGCTCACCTATTACGTCAACGAGAAAAAGAGCGCCATTGCGCCCAAGGTTACCGATACCGGTGCCAACACCATCGAGGAGCAGATAAACTCGGAATTTGTCTCTACGGTGGGCGAGACCGTTGCCGGCATTGCCAAAGATGCCGGAGTCGATCTAAAGGACAAGGCAACCCAGACGCAGGATTCGCTGGCAAGCTCGGTGTCCGAGGCATCCGATACCTTGGGCGAGGTACGTGATTCCATCGGCGACATGAACACCGCCATCGACAAGACGAGCAGCTCGATTGCTTCGGCCGATGCTGCGTTGGCGGGCCTGCAGGGACAGGCGCCTTCGCTAACGCAGGCAATCGCTCAGGGTAATGATCTGCTGGTCGAAGCTCGTACCACGGCTGGCAAGTCCATCACCTCGCTCTCCAAGGCACTTTCGGAGGGCAGCCTTGCGCTAACCAAGACGTCGGCTTCCGCGAATGCTGCCATCGGCAAGTTGACGGGCACGGTCACATCTACGACCACCCGCATCGACAACTCGCTCGAGTCTCTCCAGGCAACGATCGATCACAACACCGCAGTTATCGGCCACCTGCAGATTCTTGCCGGCGATACCTCGACGGGATCGGATCAGATCGACGCACTGATCGCCTCGACGATCGATACGCTCAAGAAGCAGAACGACCAGCTGCAGAGTATCAAGAACAGTCTGTCCGCGCAGTCGAGCGCCATGGCAAATGATGCCGCGGCTGTCTCGGGTGCCAGCGACGCTATCAATAACGCAATTCAGACCGGGGCGACCAACCTTGGCCAGGCCCAGGCAGATCTGGGTCAAAACGCGCTGCCGAAGGCTTCGAGCGCGCTTGACTCCTTTGCCGCCGTTTCGGGCGATTTGACCGGCATTGTGTCGGGCATGACCCCCACGATAGCGAGCGCGCGCGGCACGCTGGCGCAGCTCGACGCCACGCTCAAGCAGGCAAAGACCACGCTGTCCCAAACCGACGCCTCCCTTGCCAAGGTTCAGGACAAGCTCGCGACCGCCGCCAATGACATTGCGGCGCTGCAGACCTCTGAGTCTATGGGCGAGTTAGCCGACCTCATGGACGTCGACGTCAATGACGTGGCAGATTTCATGGCATCTCCGGTTGAGCTGACATCCAAGTCAATCTATCCGGTCAAGAGCTTTGGCTCGGGCATCGCGCCCTTCTACACCAATCTGGCGCTGTGGGTAGGCGGCTACGTGCTCATCGCCATCTACAAGCTCGAGGTCGACCGCGAGGGCATCGGTAGCTTTACGGCGCGTCAGGGCTACTTTGGCCGCTGGCTGCTGCTGGTGATCCTGGGCGCGTTCCAGGCCATTATCGTTACGGTGGGCGACCTGGTCATTGGCGTTCAGTGCGTCAATCCGCTGCTCTTTGTGCTGGGCGGCATCGCTATCTCGTTCACCTACGTCAACATCATCTATGCGCTGTCCACCACCTTTAAGCATATCGGTAAAGCCATTGGCGTCATCCTCGTCATTGTGCAGATCCCCGGCTCGTCGGGCATGTATCCCATCGAGATGATGCCAGGTTTCTTCCAATGGCTGCATCCGCTGCTGCCCTTCACCTATGGCATCAACCTGCTGCGCGAGACCGTCGGTGGCATGTATTCGTTCAACTACCTGTTCAACCTGTGCATCCTGGGCGTGTTCCTTGCCATCGCGCTCTTTATCGGTCTGCAGCTGCGCCCGTTGCTGCTCAACCTCAATCTGCTCTTTGATAAGCAGCTTTCCACGACGGGCCTAATGATCTGCGAGTCCAACGACCTACCGCGCCAGCGCTATTCGCTGCGCACGGCCATGCGCGTCATGCTCGATTCGGATTCGTACCGTCGCGAGCTGCTCGATCATGCCGTGGCGTTTGAGCATCGCTACCCGTACTACATCAAGGGCGGTTTTGCCGCCGTGGTAGGCGTGCAGGTTCTGCTCTTTGTGCTTTCGACGGTGCTCGATATCGACAATAACGGCAAGATCATCCTGCTCGTTATCTGGATCATTTCGGTTATCGCCATCTGCGGCTGGCTCATCAACATCGAATACATCCGTGCGAGCCTCAATACCCAGATGCGTATCTCGGCGCTTTCGGACGAGGACCTTCGCCGCGAGATGCGCGAGCACACGGCTGCCATCCCTGCCGCCCGTCGCATGTTTGGTCTCAACGCCAGCGAGCGTGGCGCCAAGGGAGACGAACAGCCTACGAGCCGTCTGTCGCATATCGGTGCGCATCGTAAGGCTCAAGATGCCGACGGCGCTGACAACGTAAACGGAAACGACGGGGACACCACCTCGCTTGGCAAGCACTCTAAAGGAGGTGAGGCATAAATGAAAAACATCCTGCACCTGTTTAAGCGCGATGTCCAAAACGTGTCTCGCTCCGTGATCGGCATGGTCGTCGTGATGGGCCTGATCATCGTGCCATGTCTCTATGCATGGTTTAACATCGCCGGAAGCTGGGATCCGTACGGCAACACCGGCAACCTTAAGATCGCCGTGGTCAACACTGATGAGGGTTACGAGAGCGATCTGATTCCCGTCGAGGTCAACGTGGGCGAAAACGTAACCGCCACTCTGCGCGGCAACGAGAACTTCGACTGGGTTGTGCTCAACGATCGCGATAAGGCCATCGATGGCGTCAAGTCGGGCGCGTACTACGCTGCCGTCGTTATCCCTAAAACGTTTAGCGCCGACATGATGACGCTTTTCTCGACCGAGGTGAAGCACGCCGATATCGAGTTCTACGAGAACCAGAAGGCTAACGCCATCGCACAGATCGTGACTGAAAAGGGCTCGAGCGCCGTCCAGAGTCAGGTCAACGAGACCTTTACCAAGACCATCACGACCATCGGCCTTAAGACCGTGTCCAGCCTGCTCGACTATATGAGTACCGACCAGGTGAGCAACTTTATCGCCAATCTGTCCTCGACGCTGGGCGATTCGGTCGAGGACCTGCAGGACGTTCAGGCGAGTGCGACGTCGCTCGCGGGCATTTTGAGCTCCACGTCCGATTCACTGACATCGGCGGGCGGCATGCTCAAGCAGACGGGCACCGTTGATGAGTCGACGAAGCAGCTGATGGAGCACGCCAAGAGTGGCATCAATGATTCCAAGGAAGCGCTCAAGGCCGCCAACGATGCCGTTGACGCGGCGATTGACGGAAGCGCGGGCTCGTTCGACAACGTGTCCGCCGAGCTTGCGAAGGCATTCGATGCCGCGAACCAGCATGTCGACGTTACGGTGACCCAGCTCAACAAAGCCGCGTCGGCACTCGAATCGCGTGCCAACGATATCGATGACGTGGCTAACCAGCTCCGCAGTTTTGCCGAGCAGGTGAGTGACGAAAAGCTCCAGGACAGTCTTAAGTCTGTGGCGACATCGCTGGGCAGGATCGCGACGGAGTATCGTAACAATGCGAAGGACCTGACGGCGACCGCAAAGTCCCTTTCGGACGGCATGGCGGAGGTCAACAACTCGCGTGCCGAGGTCGACCAGGCCATCGCCGATGCCAAGGCGGGTATCTCGGGAGCCAAGTCCGACTACGATTCCACGTTCTCGGTTAAGGCCAAGGAGCTCAAGAAGACCATTTCGGGCGTTCTGGATTCCCTGAACGGTATCTCGGGTGACTTGGATAGCGCCGTGAGCGGTCTGACCGACGCCTCTGGCTCGCTCGCAAAGGGCCTCTCCAAGGCTGCGACGCTGGTCAACAAGGCTTCCGATCAGCTGGGTGAGGCATCGGACAAGATCAGCGCCTTTAAGGACGAGCTCGATGGCGCCCTGATGTCGGACGACCTTGCCACGATCAAGACGATGATCGGCAACGATCCCGAGGGTTTGGCCGTGTCGCTTTCCGGCCCCGTCGCGCTCGACCGCAAGCCGGTCTATCCGATCCGCAATTACGGTTCGGCCATGGCGCCGTTCTATACGATCCTGTCGCTGTGGGTCGGCTCGATCGTGCTGGCGGCCATGATGAAGGTATCGGTTGACGATGAGCTCATCAACGAGCTGATCCCCGTGCGCCTGCACGAGATCTACCTGGGCCGCTACCTGTTCTTTGGAGGTCTGGCCCTGCTGCAGGCGACACTCGTGTGCGCGGGCGACATCCTGTTCTTTGGCATCCAATGCGACAACCCGCTGCAGTTTGTGCTGGCGGGCTGGGTCGCGAGTCTCGTGTTCTCCAATATCGTCTACACGCTCACGGTTTCGTTTGGCGATATCGGCAAGGCGCTCGCTGTCGTGCTGTTGGTCATGCAGGTCGGCGGTTCAGGCGGTACGTTCCCCATCGAGATGACCGGCCCTGTGTTCCAGGCGATCTACCCGTTCCTGCCGTTTACCCACGGCATCAACGCCATGCACGCCGCCATGGCTGGCGCCTACCATATGGAGTACTGGGTTGAGCTGGGTATCTTGGCGAGCTATCTGATTCCGTCGCTGGGCCTGGGCGTCGTCTTCCGCCGCCCGGTCATCAAGGCCAACGACTGGATCATCGAAAAGCTTGAAAGCACGAAGCTTATTTAGTTACGCGGTTTTACCAAACCGCGTAACGGCTCGACGCTGCAAACGGCCCCAAGCGGCAATCTGACGTTCAATTTCAAGGGCGCGACCAGAAGGTCAGCGCCCTTTCATTTCACGTCACCTTGCTCGCTTGGGGTCGTTTTCGCTGATATTGCCGGAGCATCGAGGTTTACTCTGCCGGTACTTTAGTGGGCTGGATTGCGGTGTGACGTTGGTTGTTGCTACAGTAGCGGGGCGTGCCGGGGGTCCGGCGCGTCCCGTTTTTATTTGACCATGAGGCGGCACGCAGCCATACGCGTGCGGACACCACGCCCAGATTGAGTGTGAGGATGTTCCATGGCCCAATACGCTGCCAACGAAATCGAAAACTTGCCCGATAGCCCAGTAGCCCGTGAGGATTTGGGCGCGGGCGGTATTCCCCGGGGCGCCGGCGCACGCTCTCCGCTGTTCTGGAAGGTTCTGCTCCTTTCGGTGGCGGTCATCTGGGGCTACTCCTTTACCACTATGAAGGACGCACTCGGCACCATTCCGGTGTTCGCGCTGCTCTATGTACGTTTTCTGCCCGCAGCGTTGGTCATGTTTGCCGTCTTCCACAAGCGCATCATCGCGCACCTCAACGCTCGCAACCTGATCGTTGGCCTGAGTATGGGCGTGCTCATGTGGGCGGCCTATGCGTTGCAGACGGTCGGTCTGGCACATACTACGGCGGGCAAGAATGCTTTTTTGACGGGCACGTATTGCATCCTTGTGCCGTTCGCGAGCTATTTCCTGAGCGGCGAAAAGCTCACGCGCTACAACTTGGGTGCCGCGCTGCTGTGCCTAGCGGGCATTGGCCTCGTCGCACTCGATAGCGTTGAATTCAACATTGGTGACGTCATTACGCTGGCGGGTGCGGCCTTTTTCGCCATCCAGATGGCGGTGACTGCCAAGTACGGTCGCAAAATGGACATCAACGTCATCACGTTTTGGATGTTTGTGGGCAACGGCGTGCTGAGCCTGGCAACGTCGCTGCTATTCGAGACCCAAGCGCCTCTGTCCGTGTGGACGCCGAGCTTTATCAGTGCGATGGCGTTTCTCTCGGTGGGCTGCACATGCGCGGCTCTGCTCATCCAAAACGTCGGCCTGGCGCATGTCCCGGCCTCGACGGGCTCGCTGCTCCTTTCGATGGAGTCGCCTTCGGGTGTGCTGTTCTCGGTGCTGCTGATGGGGGAGGCGCTCACCTCGCGCCTGCTCGCCGGCTTCGCGCTCATCTTCCTGTCGATTATCTTGAGCGAGACTCACTTCGATTTTTTGCGTCGAAAGCCGCGCCCGCAATTGTAAACAACTTGTTGCGCCGCCCTCCCGGGGCGGCATTTTTTATGCCTCGCCCTTAAAGTAGTACCTTGCACTTTACGCTATCAAAGTGCTTGCTGCAAAAACGATACTGGAGGGCATCTATGGCACCAGCTTTGTCCGATCTTCAACCGCAATCAGCGCCCAAGGCCACCGCAGCGGCGCAGACCGCTATCGGTGACGGTCTCGTTGCAGAAGCTCAGGCTTTTGCAGACGAGCTCGCTGCGTGGCGACACGATCTCCACCAGATGCCCGAGCTGGGTAATAGCCTCCCACAGACCTCTGCGTATATCCAAGCGCGCCTGACTGAGATGGACATCCCATTTGCCACGCTCGTTGATGGTTCCTGCGTTGTGGGCCTTGTCGGCGCCGGTGCCGCCGCGGCCCAAGGCAATGGCGTCTGCACGAATGAGCAGGCTGGTACGGTCATCATGCTTCGTGGCGACATGGACGCCCTGCCCGTTGCCGAGGAATCCGGCGAGCCCTTTGCATCCACCAACGGCTGCATGCACGCTTGCGGTCACGATATGCACGCGACGGCGCTGCTTGGCGCGGCTCGTATGCTCAAAGCGCGCGAGACTGAGCTTGTTGATGCCAACGCCACGGTTAAGCTGCTGTTCCAGCCGGGCGAGGAAACCTTTGAGGGTGCCCGCGCCGCCATCGCCGACGGTCTGCTGCAGAACCCGCGCCCTCAGGTCGCCTTTGCCATGCATGTCAATAGCCAGTCGCCGCTTGGCCTGGTGCTTTACGGCAGTCCGGCGCTCTCGGGCGTGTACGGTTTCCGCATCACGCTGCAGGGCAAGGGCGGTCATGGCTCGAGCCCCGAGATCTGCATCGACCCCATTACGGCCGGCGTCCATGTGCATCTGGCGCTTCAGGAGCTTATCTCCCGCGAGGTGCCAGCGGCCAAGGAAGTCGCACTTACCGTTGGTAAGTTCGCTGGCGGCTTGGCGGCCAACGTCATCCCCGACACCTGTGTGCTCGAGGGAACGCTGCGCGGCTTCGATGTCGAGCTCATGACTCATCTCAAGGAGCGTATCGCGGAGGTCGTCAACGGCGTTGCCGCAACATATCGTACGCCGGCAGCCATCGAGACGCTTTCGGACGTTCCGCCGCTCGTGCTCGACAGCGATATGACCCAGGCCTCGCTTGGCTACGTGGGCGCGGTGCTGCCCAAGTCCGCCTTCCTGCCGCTGTTCCACGCCATGGCGAGCGAGGACTTCGCGTTGATCTCGAGCGAGATCCCGAGTGCGTACTTTACCGTGGGCGCTGCCGTGACTGATACGGACGAGCATTTTGCTCAGCATCATCCCAAGGCGCGCTTTAACGATGCCGAACTGCCGCTCGGTGCCGCGGCCTATACCGCCGTCGCTTTGGGCTATATCGCCGACCACCGGTAGCACCCAACCTTGCCTTTCAAGCCTGCGGGCATGGCCGTAAGGCCTATGCCCTTGTCTTTCAAGGCAATCTTGGGCACTACCGGCGCCCGGCGCCGGCTATTCGTTTGTTAAATAAGGAGCAGTATGTCCCAGCAGCGTAAGTTCTTCCCCGGCTGGCTCGTGGTGGCCTCTGGCTTCGTGATCATGGCCACGTGCTACACGATTTTCGTCAACTGCATGAGCCTGTTCCAGCCGTTGATCGTCAGCGACCTGGGCATTTCCCTTGCGCAGTACAACATCTCCAACGCCCACGATCGCCGCGTCCAAGCAGTTTGGCATGGCCGACCTGGGCAAGGTAACGGGCACCATCACCTCGCTCGAGATGGTTGGCGGCACGGTGGGCGCCATCGTCTCGGGAATACTGTTCGATGCCACGGGCTCCTTTACGAGCACATGGATCGTGTGCCTGGCGTGCTCGGTGGCAATGCTGGTGTTCCTGCTGGCGTCTGAGCTCATCGCGGCTAAGCTGCGCGCGAGCGTGGCGGGGGAGTAGGGACGACGTCGCTCGTAGCTCTTTGCCCCGTTTTGTCCGTGGCTGCCTTGGAAGCCGAATGGATGCTCGTACCGTCATTCGGTTTCCCATGCAGCCACGGGCTCAAGAGATGACCCGAAGTCTTTCCGTCCAACGGATTTTGTGATCCGAAGAGGCGGAAGGATTGCAGATTGCACACCGCGGCGGTGCATCTGGCCGAACGAGTCCCCATACCCTCGTTCGGTCAGATGCACCGCCGCTGTTTGTGTTTGTGCCGTATAATGACCACTATCTATGACGCGATACAAAAGAAAGGTGTTTGCCCATGCAGGCACAGAAGGCGGAGGGAACCCGCGACCTTATCGGCGCCGAGATGCGCGCTTGGCAAAAGATGCAGCAGATTGCGGCCGGCGTATTCGAGCCGTTTGGCTTTAAGCCCATCGAGACGCCCGCGATCGAGCAGGTGGACGTCTTTGTCCACGGCATCGGCCAGTCGACCGACGTCGTGCGCAAGGAGATGTTCCGCGTCTTTAGCGGCGCCAACCTGGAGCGCGTCTTTGCTGAGGGCACCGATAGCAAGCTCAAGCCCAAGCAGCGCCTGGCGCTTCGTCCCGAGGGCACGGCCGGTGTGGTGCGCGCCGTCGTGGAGAACAACCTGGTGCCCCAGGGCTCCACGCCGTTTAAGGCTTATTATGCCGAGGCCATGTTCCGTGGCGAGCGTCCCCAGAAGGGTCGCCTGCGCCAGTTCCACCAGGTGGGCATCGAGTGGCTCGGCGCTCCCGATCCGGCAGCAGACGCCGAGTGCATCATCATGCTCATGGAGTTCTACAAGCGCCTTGGTTTCGATCTTTCCAAGCTCCGTCTGCTCATTAACTCGATGGGCGATGCCCAATGCCGTCCGGCCTATCGCGAGCAGGTCAAGCAGTTTATCCTCGATCACGCCGACGAGATGTGCGACGAGTGCCGCGAGCGCGCCGAGCTCAATCCGCTGCGTGCCTTCGACTGCAAGAACGACCACTGCCGCGAGATCATGGCCGACGCACCGCTGATGGGCGACAACCTGTGCGATGAGTGCCGCGAGCACTACGAGCAGGTCAAGCGCTATTTGGATGCGGCGGGTATCGAGTATGTCGAGGATCCCACCTTGGTGCGTGGCTTGGACTACTACACCCGTACCGTCTTTGAGGTCGAGGCTCCCGGCGCCGGCGTCGGCTCCATCGGTGGCGGCGGTCGCTATGACGGCTTGGTCGAGCTCGAGGGTGGCAAGCCCACGGCAGGCGTCGGCTTTGCCGTCGGTTTTGAGCGTGCGCTGCTGGCCCTGCAGGCCTTTGGCAGCGACCTGGGTGCCGAGGAGGCCCCGTGCGTCTACGTCGCCAATGCCGGCAAGGAGCTGCGCCAGAACGTCTTTGCCATCACGCAGGAGCTTCGCGCCGCTGGCATCGTGACCGAGGCCGACTACCAGGGTCGTTCGCTCAAAGCTCAGTTTAAGCAGGCCGACAAGGTTGGCGCCAAGCTCATTTTGGTCCTGGGTGGCGACGAGCTTGCCGCCGGCAAGGTCAAGGTGCGCGACATGGAGAGCCATGACGAGGCCCTCGTCGATCTGGCCAACGTGGTCGAGGCGGTTCGCGAGCGCCTGTAGCGCATGATTTTTGAGCTGTAGTGCCGCTGAGGTGCCCAGCTCATTGCGAGCGATTGTTACGGGGGTGTTTCGCTTTTATGCGGAATGCCCCCATTTACGTATGCCGCCCACCGAGAAATACGACCATTTAGGGCAAAAACCCTTGCAATGCAGAAAATACTTTTGTGTGGTAAAGCGCAATCAGCGCCGAAAGTTTTTGCCGAGTGCCTATAATGAATACCGCATGTTACGTGCATAGAAGGAGGAATGGGAGGAAACGTGGCTGAGAACCTAAGCAACCAGTCTGTACCCGAAGCCGCGGCGCGCGTCGCTGCCGTGGTCAACCGCCTCGTTAACCGAATCGGCTCGAATGCCGAGTCCAGGGAGCGTCTCGCCGAGATCGAGATCCCCGAGGAGCTGCGCGACAACTTGGCGCTGTTCCTGCGCCTAGAGCGCCGTGTGCTTAGCGAGTATGATCCCGAGATCGCGGACCTGTTCGACAAGATCCTGACGGCCGAGATTGTGGCCAATGCCGGAAACCCCGGCGCCCGTGCTGCCGACGAGGCCGTCGACGAGCAGGGCGTGCCCACCGCCGACGAGCCCACCGCCGTGGCATTCCGTGAGGTCGTCGATCTGATCGACAGTCTGCCGCTCGATAAGCAGCAGGTCATCGTTCGCGCCTTTACGAGCTTCTTCCACCTGGCAAACCTGTCGGAGGAGAACTACCGTGTGGCGCAGCTGCGCGAGTGCGAGGCCGGCGCATCGACCGATACCGAGGTCGATCCCGCCAACGAGCTCACCGTCGCCTATCACCAGTTGGTAAACGAGATGGGTGTCGAGGGCGCCAACGAGCTGCTCGGCAAGCTCGAGTTCCACCCTGTCTTTACCGCACATCCCACCGAGGCCCGTCGCAAGGCCGTCGAGGGCAAGATTCGCCGTATCTCCAATCTGCTGGAGGAGCGTCCGCGTCTGGGCGGCTCCGACCTGGTGGAGAACGAGCGCCATATGCTGCAGGAGATCGACGCCCTGGTGCGTACGAGCCCCATCGCGCTCAAGAAGCCCACGCCGGTCGAGGAAGCCGATACCATCATCGACATCTTCGATAACACGCTGTTCGACGTCATCCCCGTCATCTATCGTCGCTTTGACGACTGGGTGCTGGGCGACAAGGCCGGTACCGTGCCGCCGCTGTGCCCGGCGTTCTTCCATCCCGGCAGCTGGATCGGTTCCGACCGCGACGGTAACCCCAACGTCACCGCCAAGGTGAGCCGTGAGGTCGCCGCCAAGTACTTCACTCACATGGTGCTCAAGCTCGAGGACAAGTGCCGCCGCATCGGCCGCAACCTCACGCTCGAGGCCACCTACAGCAAGCCTTCTGCTGAACTCATCAACCTGTGGAACCATCAGGTCGAGATGAGCCCTCGGTACACGGCCCGCGCCGAGCTGATCTCCGAGCACGAGCCGCATCGCGCCGTCATGCTCGTCATGGCAGACCGACTCAACGCCACCGTGCGCCGTATCACCGATACCATGTATCACAGCGCCGATGAGTTCCTGGATGACCTGCGTGTCGTTCAGCGCTCCCTGGCCGCCTGCGGTGCCGTCCGTGCTGCCTACGGCCCGGTCCAGACCATCATCTGGCAGGTCGAGTCCTTCGGCTTCCATATGGTCGAGATGGAGTTCCGTCAGCACTCCGTGGTGCATGCCCGCGCCCTCAAGGATATCCACGAGAACGGTATCCATGGCGACCTGCAGCCCATGACGCGCGAGGTCATCGATACCTTCCGTGCCATCGGTTCCATCCAAAAGCGCTACGGCAAGAAGATGGCGCACCGCTACATCATCTCGTTCACCAAGAGCGCCCAGCATGTGGCCGACGTCTTTGAGCTTGCCCACCTGTCCTTTGCACACGAGGAGGATGTCCCCGAGCTCGACGTGATCCCGCTGTTTGAGCAGCTCGAGGACCTCGAGGGCTGCGTCGACGTGCTCGACCAGATGCTTACGCTGCCCGTGGTGCAAAAGCGCCTTGCCCAGACCAACCGCCGCATGGAGGTCATGCTGGGCTACTCCGACTCCTCCAAGGATGCCGGTCCTACCACGGCCATGCTCGCGCTGCACTCCGCGCAGGAGCGCATTGCCAAGTGGGCCGAGAAAAACGATATCGATCTGGTGCTCATGCACGGTCGCGGCGGTGCCGTGGGCCGTGGCGGCGGTCCGGCCAACAAGGCCGTGCTGGCGCAGCCCAAGGGTTCGGTCAACTGCTTCTTTAAGCTCACCGAGCAGGGCGAGGTCATCTTTGCCCGTTACGGCAACCGCACGCTGGCTCAGCGCCATGTTGAGTCCGTTGCCGCCGCAACGCTTTTGCAGTCGGCTCCGAGCGTCGAGAAGACCAACACCGAGACCACGCAGAAGTTCTGGGATATGGCCGAGAAGCTCAACGCAGTAAGCCATGAGCGCTATCTGGACCTGCTGAACACTGAGGACTTTACACCGTGGTTCTCGACCGTGACGCCGCTGACCGAGGTCGGTCTGCTGCCGATTGGCTCGCGCCCGGCCAAGCGCGGTCTGGGTGCCAAGTCGCTCGACGACCTGCGTACCATTCCGTGGATCTTCAGCTGGAGCCAGGCGCGCATTAACCTGGCCGCTTGGTACGGCCTGGGCACCGCCTGCGAGCAGTTTGGCGACCTTGACCAGCTCAAGGCTGCCTACCAGGAGTGGCCGTTCTTCCGCACCTTTATCGACAACATCGAGATGTCGATCGCTAAGACCGATCAGCGCATCGCCAAGATGTACCTGCACCTGGGCGATCGCCAGGATCTGTCCGAGAAGGTCTTCACCGAGATGCAGCTCACCCGTAAGTGGGTCCTTGCCATCGTCGGTGACGAGTGGCCGCTGCAGCGTCGCCGCGTGCTCGGCTGCGCCGTTCGTGTGCGTAACCCCTACGTCGACGCCCTGTCCATCGCTCAGGTCCGCGCCCTTCGCGAGGTGCGTATGAACCAGGACGAGATGGCCGAGGAGAAGAAGGCCGAGTACATGAGCCTGATTCTTTCGACTGTGACCGGCGTCTCGGCAGGATTGCAGAACACGGGGTAATCGATAGCCCTGTAGTCGTCCGGGCCCGCCATCAGCTTACTTTTAGGCACGTCCTCGGACATGCAAGAAGCCCTCGCTGCGCACTTCGTGCGGCGAGGGCTTCTTGCGTCCTGCGGAGTGTGCCTAAAAGTAAGCTGATGGCGGGCCCTACGATGTCCGGTCTTCGGTGGATTACTGGCTGGGGGAATAATGGCGCGCTTCTCGACTTACGACTGTAGCGGCCGCGGCTCCGTTTGGGATCGTGGCCGTTTTGTTGTGGGTCAAATATGAACGTTGTGTTAATGAGTCGGTGGACGGTGGTGTTTTTCGGTGAGCGGCGTATCCTTCCAACGGTTTATCTAGTGTGTCAGTTGAAAGGAAGAGGGCGCTCATCATTGTTTGAATGTGAACTGCCGTTTGACCACAAAACGTTGCATCTGGAGCTCGAGGATAAGAACTTCGCGGGTGTGATGGAAGGTCATCAAAACGAGTTTAAGACTACAAAATCTCAGGAAGAGCTGGTAGAGGAGTCACTTGCCAACCCTTATGGCTCACCTTCGCTCGAGGAGCTTTGTGCTGGCAAGAAGGATATCGTCATCATTAGCTCCGACCATACGCGTCCCGTTCCCTCGCGTGTGACGATGCCTATTCTGCTGCATCACATCCACGCTGCCGCTCCTGAGGCACGTGTGCGCATCCTGGTCGCGACCGGCATGCATCGCCCCTCGACGCACGAGGAACTCGTTAACAAGTACGGCGAGGAGATCGTCGCTAACGAGGAGATCGTCATGCATGTCGCGACCGACGACAGCATGATGAAAAAGATCGGCACCCTGCCTTCTGGTGGCGAGTGCATCATCAACAAGATTGCCGCCGATTGCGATCTGCTGCTTGCCGAGGGCTTTATTGAGCCGCACTTCTTTGCCGGTTTCTCTGGTAGCCGCAAGTCCGTCCTGCCTGGCATCGCCAGCTACAAGACCATCATGTACAACCACAACGGTCAGTTTGTGAACGATTCCCACTCGCGTGCCGGAAACCTGTGCCACAACCACGTGAGCGAGGACATGTTCGCCGCCGCCGAGATGGCTCACCTTGCCTTTGTGCTCAACGTTGTGCTCAACGGCAAGCACGAGGTCATTGGCTCCTTTGCCGGCGACATCCACAAGGCGCACGAGGCTGGCTGCGAGTTCGTGAAGAGCCTTGCCGGCGTTGAGCCCGTCGAGTGCGAGATTGCCATCACCACCAACGGTGGCTACCCGCTCGATCAGAACATCTATCAGGCCGTGAAGGGCATGTGCGCTGCCGAGGCCACGCTTCCCGAGGGCGGCGTGATCATCGATGTCGCCGGTTGTGCCGACGGCCACGGTGGCGAGGGCTTCTATCATAACATCGCCGACAACGATCCGGCAGAGTTTGAGCGTGCCTGCATCGATCGTCCCAAGGACGAGACCCTGCCCGATCAGTGGACGAGCCAGATCTTTGCCCGCATCTTGGCGCATCACCCCGTGATCATGGTCACCGACCTGTGCGATCACCAGATGCTCAAGGATATGCACATGACGCCGGTCAACACTATCGAGGAGGCGCTCAAGCTCGCCTTTGAGATGAAGGGTGCCGATGCCAAGGTTGCCGTTATTCCCGATGGCCTGGGCGTTGTCGTCGCGCAGCACTAGCACGCGGCCTAAACGAATCGTTTTTAACCGACAAGAAAGATAAGGTTTTATGCTTACCAAACTCCTCTGCGAATTCGGCGCAACGGCCCTCATGATCATCTTTGGCGTGGGCGTGCACTGCGATACGGTGCTCAAGGGCACCAAGTATCAGGGCTCTGGCCACATGTTTGCCATCACCACCTGGTCTTTTGGCATCTCGGTCTGCCTGTTTGTCTTTGGCGGCGCCGTGTGCATGAACCCGGCCATGGTGCTTGCCCAGTGCATCGTAGGCCTGGTGCCGTGGGGCAACTGCATCCCCTTCATGATTGCCGATATGCTCGGCGGCTTTGTGGGTGCCGTAATCGCTTGGTTGATGTATGCCGATGAGTTCAAGGCTTCCGAGGGCGTCGTCGACCCCATTGCCCAGCGCAACATCTTCTCGACCAACCCCACCACCGAGGGCACGAACTATGCTCGTAACTTCTTCTGCGAGGCTATCTGCACCTTCGTGTTCATCAGCGCCATCCTTGCTGCTGCTAGCCGCGCCGGCGAGAACGTTCTGATGCTCGCCATCTGCGTCGGCCTGATCGTTTGGGCTGTTGGCATGGGCATGGGCGGCATCACCGGCTTCGCTATGAACCAGGCACGTGACCTTGGTCCTCGCATGGCCTATCAGGTGCTGCCGATTAAGAACAAGGCCGACAACAATTGGAAGTACGGCCTGCTTGTTCCTGGCATCGCTCCGTTTGTCGGTGCCATCGTGGCTGCGTTGTTTGTGCATGGTTTCTTGGGCATGTTCTAGTCGAAGGACGGCTCTATAAGGTCCGGGCTCGGTAAGGGTTAACTTTCCAACGCGTCCTCGGACATGCAAAAAGGCTCGCTGCGCACTTTGTGCGGCGAGCCTTTTTGCGTCCTGCGGAATGCGTTGGAAAGTAAACCCTTGCCGAGCCCTGGGCATTCTTGGCTGTGTTCGAACAAGCAACCCAACATATATATCTGAATTTGGATGTGAGGGGCGCTTTGTTTTTGGGTGCCCTTACAAGAAAGCGTGACTTGGGGATGGGATGGGCACTTTGCTTTTTGGTGCCCTGAGATGGGGGTGAGACTTTGGAATGAGAGGCTAACTTAGGTGAAGAGGGGCTGTATGGCTGATAGGTAGTCTTTGGCTACTTCGGCCTTATCTGCTTGGAAGTTGTGCCAGGCCCACCATTGGACCATTCCTACGAAGCTTGAGGCTATGTGGTGTAATAGGAAGCTGCGGTCCATGGTGCCGGCGGGCCCTTGGGGGCCGTTGGGGACGGTTTCGGCTGCTCGTGACATGATGGTCTTGCGTAAGCAGTCGGCGAAGACGCGTGAGCCGGCGCCGGCTACGAGGGCTCTCACGCCCTGACGGCGTTCCCAGAGGTTGTTGAGGATATGCTCGACCTGCACGAGTGGGTCGTCGAGCGGTGTGCCATCGTCGTCGAGAGCGTGGGTGCAGATGTCGCTCACGAGCTCGGACAGTAGGTCGTCTTTGCTCTTAAAGAGACCGTAGAATGTCGCGCGGCCTACGTGAGCGCGCGCGATGATGTCGCCGACGGTGATCTTGCTGTAGTCCTCCTCGCGCAGGAGCTCGGAGAATGCTGCGACGATGGCGGCGCGGCTTTTTTCCTTGCGGGCATCCATGGCTATGCGTCCGCGTGAACGAGCAGACAGCGGAGCGTGCCGGAGCAGCCCTCGTAGGGGCGCTTACCAGCGCCGTAGCCGACGGCCTCGATGCGGTAGCGGGCTGGCAGGTGCTCGGACGTGCGCAGTGCGGCGACGATGGCGGCACCCGTGGGCGTGACGAGCTCGCTGGCGACCGGTGCAGGCGTGAGGGCGATATTGCCCGCCTGGCACAGGTTGACGACAGCGGGGACGGGAATGGGCATGAGGCCGTGGGCACAACGGATGGTACCGTGACCCTCGGAGAGCGACTCGACCACGATGTCCTCAATGCCCAGGGCATCGAGGCAGATGGCGACAGAGCAGACGTCGACGATGGAATCGACGGCGCCCACCTCGTGGAACATGACGGTCTCGGGCGTTTTGCCGTGGGCCTTGGCCTCGGCGGCGGCGAGCGCGGTAAAGATGGCGAGCGCGCGACGCTTGGCGCCATCGCTTAGCTGCGAGCCATCTATGATGGCGGTGACGTCCGCCAAAGAACGGTGATGGTGGTGGTGGGCGTGATGGTGACCCTCGTGGCCATGACCGTGGCCCTCATGGTCATGCTCGTGGCAGTGCTCGTGTTCGTGCTCGCCATGATCATGATGGTGGTGCTCATGCTCGTGCGTGTGCTCGGCAGCTGCTTCGTTGCCGTAGAGCCAGGCCATATCGTGATCGTGGTTCTCGAGCTCCTCTGCAAGCTGGACGTCGAAATCGCAGGCGTTGATGCCATGCTTGCTTACGCGTGTGACGGCGATCGTAAAGCCGTCGACCGGCAGCGTGGCGAGCTGCTCGCGCAGGTGCTCCTCGCTGGCGCCTAGGTCGAGCAGGGCCGCGACGGTCATATCGCCGCTGATGCCCGAGGTGCCGTCGATGATAAGCGTGTGCTGATGATTGGACATGGAATGCTCCTTAACGGGCGCAGGGCGTGCCGGCGCTCAGATGATTGATAAGACTTGCCTGGTAGGCGGCACCAAAGCCGTTGTCGATGTTGACGACCGAAACGCCGCTGGCGCAGGAGTTGAGCATGGCGAGCAGCGCGGCTACGCCACCAAAGCTCGCGCCGTAACCCACGCTGGTGGGAACGGCGATGACCGGACAGCTCACCAGGCCGCCGATAACGCTCGCCAGTGCGCCCTCCATGCCGGCGATGGCGATGACCACCTGCGCCTGAGCAAGCTCCTCGGCATGCGCGAGTAGGCGGTGCAGGCCGGCGACACCTACGTCGTAGAGGCGGTCGACCTCGTTGCCATAGAACTCGGCCGTCAACGCGGCTTCTTCGGCGACGGGCAGGTCGCTCGTGCCGGCGCAGGCGACGACGATGCGTCCGTTGCCGGTGGGGGAGGGCTTGCCGCCCACGAGGGCGAGCTGGGCGTCCGGGACATATCCCAGGTCGATGCCGTTGCCGAGAAGCTCAGCGGTGCGCGCGGCTTTTTCGGCATCCAAGCGCGTGACCAGGATGCGCTCCTGGCCGGCATCGCGCAGTGCTTCGATAATGGCGGCAATCTGATCGGCGGTTTTACCGGCCCCGTAGACAACCTCGCCGGCTCCCTGGCGCACCCCGCGCGAAAGATCGAGCTGCGCAAAGCCCAAATCGGCGGTCGGAGCCGTCTGGATGCGCGTGAGGGCGTCGGCAGGGGTGACTGCTCCGCCGGCAACATCGCTCAGCAATTGCTCAAGATCTCGCTTATCCATATATGTTCCCTTCGACGGCGCAAAGTCTAGCACTCAAAGGGTATGTTTCCGAACACTAAGACAAAATTGTTCGGAAACTATAGGACAGACTGATTCACTTGTTAGATGGATTGACTAGTCGCGCAGGATGATGTCCATGGCGAGCATCAGGTTGCGTTCGTCGATGGCAAACGGGGCCGCCTCGCGCGTCTTGGGCTTGGCGCAAAACGCGATGCCCGTGCCCGCGGCCTGAATCATGGGGATGTCGTTGGCGCCGTCGCCGATCGCGACCGTGTGGGTCATATCGACGCCGCACTCAACTGCCCAATCTAGCAGCTGGATGAGCTTGGACTCCTTGGTCACGATGTCGGCCGCCAGCTTGCCGGTGAGCTTGCCGTCCACGACTTCCAGGCGGTTGGCCAGGCAAAAATCGATGCCCGCGGCGGCCACGATCTTGTCGGCGACCTCGTGAAAGCCGCCGCTTACCACGCCGACCTTCCAGCCCTTGCTGTGCGCTGAGCGCACAAGCTCCAACGCGCCGGGGGTAAATGTCACGCGCTCAAAGGTGCGCTCGAACACGCTCTCGTCCAGGCCGGCGAGCAGCCCCACGCGCTCCTCGAGCGCCTGCTTAAAGTCAAGCTCGCCGCGCATGGCGCGTTCGGTGATCTGTGCCACCTGCTCGCCCACGCCGGCCTCTTCGCCCAACAGGTCGATGACCTCCTGGTTGATGAGCGTGGAGTCGATATCCATAACGATGAGGCGTGCAGTCATGGCGGGCCTTTCCGAGTGCTGTTTTATTGGGGCATATTGTCGCACGTGACGAGTGCGGGCGGGTGCCGCGGCGTGTCAATTGTTTCGTCTCCGTCAAGTCTTTGGGCAAGAGCTACTTTTTCGCGGCACATCGACAATGGTGCGATAAGATAGAACGCCATGTCTGGCTGCGCGGTTTACGCAGGCCGGGCAAATCTGTACGACGCCGCCCGGAACGACACGGGGCGGCACAGATCCATAAAGGAGGATCACTGGTATGAGCCAGACCCGTCCCATCGACGAGCATTCCATGCACACCCGTACCTGCGGCGAGCTTCGCCGCGAGAACGTGGGCGAAGAGGTCACCCTCACCGGTTGGGTGAGCCGTCGCCGCGACCACGGCGGCCTTATCTTCTGCGACCTTCGCGACCGCGAGGGCATCACGCAGCTCACCTTCGACCCCGAGCACTCCGACGGCGACGCCTTTAAGATCGCCGAGACCATGCGTCCCGAGTGGCCCATCAAGATTCACGGCGTCGTGCGCGCCCGTGGCGAGGAGACCACCAACACCAAGCTCGCGACCGGCGAGATCGAGGTCCTGACCGACCACGCCGAGGTGCTCAACACATCCGTCACCCCGCCGTTCCAGATTGAGGACGGCATCGAAACCAGCGAGGACACCCGTCTGCGCTATCGCTATCTGGACCTCCGTCGTCCCGAGATGATGGCCAACCTCAAGCTGCGCTCCGACTTTACCTTTGCCATTCGCGAGGCGCTGCACAACCGTGAGTTCATGGAGGTCGAGACGCCCTCCCTGTTCAAGTCTACGCCCGAGGGCGCCCGCGACTTCATCGTCCCCAGCCGCATCCAGCCGGGCAACTTCTACGCTCTGCCGCAGTCCCCGCAGCTCCTGAAGCAGCTGCTCATGGTCGGTGGCGTCGAGCGCTACTACCAGGTCGCCAAGTGCTTCCGCGACGAGGACCTGCGCGCCGACCGTCAGCCCGAGTTCACCCAGGTCGATATCGAGATGTCCTTCGTGGACCAGAACGACGTTATGAGCGCGCTTGAGGAGGTCCTGGCCGATGCCTTCGGCCGCATGGGTGTCGAGATGCCCACGCCGCTGCGTCGCATGGACTACTGGGAGGCCATGGACACCTATGGCTCCGACAAGCCCGATACCCGCTATGGCATGCACCTGGTCGACCTGACCGACATCTTCGCCAACTCCAAGTTCAAGGTCTTTGCGACTGCCGCGAACGAGGAGGGCTCTGTCGTCAAGGCCATCAACGCCAAGGGCGCCGGTGCCTGGGCTCGCGCCAAGATCGATAAGCTTGCCGGCGTGGCTTCCACGTTTGGCGCCAAGGGCCTGGCCTGGATCGCATTCCGCGAGGACGGCTCCATCAACAGCCCCATCGTCAAGTTCTTCTCGGACGAGGAGATGGCCGCCCTGCGCGAGCGCATGGACGTCGAGCCCGGCGACCTTGTGATGTTCGCCGCCGGCCCGCGCCTGCTCTCCGACGAGATCCTGGGCGGCATGCGTTCCCACATGGCTAACGCGCTCGAGATCAAGCGCGAGGGCCACGACTTCCTGTGGGTCGTCAACTTCCCGCTGTTCCACTGGGACGAGGATCGCAAGGCCTATGCAGCCGAGCATCAGCCCTTCACCCTGCCGACCGAGACCGACATCGCCAAGATCGAGGCAGATCCGCTGGCAGCCGGCTCTTGCACCTACGACTTTGTCATGGACGGCTTTGAGGCCGGTGGCGGCGGTATGCGTATCCACAACGCCGAGATGCAGATGTCCATGCTCAAGCTTCTGGGCTTTACCGAGGAGCGCGCCGAGTCTCAGTTCGGCTTCCTCATGGAGGCGCTCAAGTTTGGTGCGCCCCCGATGGGCGGTTTCGCTCTGGGCCTGGACCGCGTGTGCATGCTGCTCACCGGCTCCGACTCCATTCGCGACGTCATGGCGTTCCCCAAGACGGCCAGCGGCTCCGACCTCATGTCGGGCGCCCCGAGTGCCGTTTCCGGCGCCCAGCTCAAGGATGTCAGCCTGCGCCTGATGTAAGCGAGCGGCTACATATTGCCCGCAACGAGGGAAGGACGCGTGCCTTCCCTCGTTTTTTATGCGCCGAGATTGTGAGGGCATGGGATGACCGGGCGTCGCGGAAAGTGCGTCCCGGAATCTGCGTCCAGAACGGGTCGCGCTTTCCCAAAGGGGGTCCTCTGGGAAAGCGCGACCCAGAATTCGGCAAAATAATGGGACACAGTTTCCGGTTGAGCTGTCTAACGGAAACTGTGCCCCAGAATGAGCGCTCAAAACGGGCCGGGCTTTCCACAGCAACTGTCTGGCGGAAAGCCCGGCCCAGTTTCCTACAGCGAGTCTCTCTGAACGAGCTGCATGTGCATGACGGTGGTGGCGGGCTCGGCACCCTTGATCATGTCGAGCGCAATGTTGGCGGCCATGTGGCCTTCTTCGCGCAGGGGCTGGCGGACGGTCGTGAGTGCGGGGACGCAGCGCGTCGCAATCTCGTGATCGTCGAAGCCGACGACAGAAACTTCCGCCGGAACAGATAGGCCTGCCTCGTTGAGTGCGGTGATGACGCCAGCCGCGATACGGTCCGATCCGCAGAGCACGCCATCGAAAGCAATCTTGCGCGCGAGGATCTGGCGCATGGCCTGATAGCCGTCTCCGCTGTTCCAGCCGGTATAGATAACGTTTGCGTCTGGGAGGTCTTCGCCCAAGACGGCGCGGTAGCCGCGCAGGCGGTCGACAACAGCGGGGTTGTCTTGCGGTCCCAACACGGCGACGATATCTTTGCGCCCGCGCTCCTTCATGGCGTGTGCCGCAAAGCGTCCGCCCTCTTCGTCGTCAGAGTAGACCGTCGAGAACACATCGCGATAGGGGTGGCCCTCGAGCTGGCCGCACAACACGGTGGGTACGCCCAGCTCGCGCAGCACCTCGAGCAGCTCGCTGCCCTTGTAGGGGGAGACGTCGATCACGGCGTCGAACGAGCGGCGCTCAAAGTGCTCGCGTGCGCGGTTGCGCTCATGCGTAGAAGACGCCTGCAAGATAACGGGCAGATAGGACGACTCCGACAGTTCCTCGGTAATACCGCTCAAAAACTCGCTATAGGTGGGGTCGCTGAAGAGTTCACTCAGGGGCTCGGTCACGAGCACGGCGATGATTTCCGTGCGCCCGACAGCGAGCGCTCGGCCACGGGCATTGGGGACAAAATTGACTTTCTTGGCCGCCGCACGGACGCGCTTTTTGGTTTCCTCGCTAATGCGGGGCGAATCGTTGAGGGCGCGCGATGCCGTGGAGCGCGACACGCCGGCAGCTGCGGCAACCTCGGCAAGCGTAGGTGCGGTGCGAACTGGTTGGGTCATGGCGTCTCCTGGAAAATGCGGTCGATGTTGTCACTGATACGGGCTGGTGCGGATACAGCTTACTATAGTGCACCTGAACAGCGTTCATGATATCCGGTGACAGGTGTCGTTTTGCAACCAAGCCGCAATCGAATACGTCTCGTGTGGGTGAGATATCAGCGGGCGTGGCGGTTGCCTACGAGCTTAAGAACGATGTTTTGCGCTGAGTTTCGATACTCAGGGTGACATAAGTGTCGCAGCTGTACAACCGGTTGCACCGTTAATCCGACCAAATCGACCGTTCAGCGGACAACCGGTTGCACAATTTTTTGCATCGCCCGTAAGATAAGGACAACCGGTTGCACAAGAATCACTACGATGACGAAGGAGCATCACCATGGACGCCATTAACGATTGGGAAAACCAAGCGCTCACCCACAGGAACCGCCTGGCACCCCATGCGTACTTTATGGGTTACGAGACCGCCGATCTCGCCGCTACGTACAGCCGCGAGCTGTCGCGCGGGTTTGTCCAGCTGTCCGGCTCGTGGCAGTTCCGCCTCTTTGAGGGGCCTGCTGCCGTTTCCAACGAGGAGCTCTCCACGTACGAGCCCGAGTGGGATCACGTGGAGGTTCCGCACCTGTGGCAGGTGGATGGCTATGGCAACCTTGCCTACACCGACGAGGGTTTCCCGTTCCCGGTGGATCAGCCGTTCGTTCCCTCCGACGACCCCACGGGCGTCTACCAGCGCATCGTCAACCTTCCCGCCGTGCCTGCCGGCGCTCGCGAGATCATTCGCTTTGACGGCATCGAGAGCTATGGTGAGCTGTACGTCAACGGTCAGTTTATCGGCATGACCAAGGGTTCGCGCCTGTCTGCCGAGTTTGACGTGACCGACGCGCTCGTCGAGGGCGACAACCTGTTTGCGGTCAAGGCTCTGCAGTACAGTGATGGCAGCTATATCGAGGATCAGGACATGTGGTGGGCCTCGGGCATCTTCCGCGATGTGTACCTTATGCAGCGTCCCGCCGCGCACCTGGTCGACTTTAGGTTCCGCACGCACCGCGAGGGCGATGCCGCTCTGATCACGCTCGATACGGTGGCCGAGGGCGCTACCCGCGTTGTGTATACGCTCAGCGATGGCGGAAACGTGGTGGCTACGGGTGAGTGCGTCGACGGCCATGCCGAGTGCAGCGTTGCCGATGCCCACTTCTGGAATCCCGAGGACCCCTTCCTCTATGACCTTACGTTTGAGGTCTACGATGGCGACGAGGCCAGCGAGTACGTTCCGCATCGCCAGGGTCTTGCCGAGGTGACGGTCGAGGGCAATCATATCTACCTCAACGGCACCTACTTTAAGATGCATGGCGTCAACCGCCACGATCACGACGATCACAAGGGCCGCGCCGTGGGCCTCGATCGCATGCGCCGCGACCTGGAGCTCATGAAGCGGCACAACATCAACGCGGTGCGCACCTCTCACTATGCCAATGACCCGCGCTTCTACGAGCTGTGTGATGAGTATGGCATCATGCTGGTCGCCGAGACCGATATGGAGAGCCACGGCTTCGAGAATATCGGCAACATCGCCCTGGTCACCGACGATCCGGCATGGGAGCCGGCCTACGTCGACCGCATTGAGCGCCTGGTGATGCAGGAGCGCAACCACGCCTGCATCATTATGTGGTCGATGGGCAACGAGAGCGGCTATGGCTGCAACATCCGCGCGATGTACGCCAAGGCTCACGAGCTCGATGATCGTCCGGTCCATTATGAGGAGGACCGCAACGCCGATACCGTCGACGTTATCTCCACGATGTACTCCCGTGTTTCGCAGATGAACGACTTTGGCGAGCACCCATTCCCCAAGCCGCGCATCAACTGTGAGTACGGTCACTCCATGGGCAATGGTCCCGGAGGCCTGTCCGAGTACCAGGAGGTCTTCGATCGTTGGGATTGCATCCAGGGCCAGTTCATTTGGGAATGGTGCGACCACGGTTTGGCTGCTGTGACCGAGGACGGCGTTGCCTACGATATGTATGGTGGCGACAACGGCGATTACCCCAACAACAGCAACTTCTGCATCGATGGCATGGTGTTCCCCTGGCAGCAGCCGAGTCCGGGCCTTACCGAGTACGGCCAGGTTATCTGCCCGGTCCGCATGGCTTATGACGCCGAGGCAGGCGAGCTGACCGTCACCAACAAGCGTTGGTTCACCACCCTCGAGGATGTCTGCCTGTCGGCCGAGACCCTGGTGGACGGCGACGTGGTCTGCCGCAAGACGCTCATGCCCGGCGCGGTTGCCCCCGGCGAGTCCGTCCAGCTGCCACTGGTGATTCGCGAGGCCGCAGTGGGCGAGACCCTGCTGACCGTGCGCGCCTACACCATGGCCGCTCACGTCTGGTGCGAGCCGATGTTCCAGCTGGGCGCTAGCCAGTTTGCCATCGCAAACCATCCGGCGCCGGCCATCGTGGCCCCCGCTCGTCCTGAGCTTACGGTTGAGGAGACCGAGCAGGAGATCCGCATCCACTCCCTCAACGGCGAGCTGACCTTCAGCAAAGTCAACGGTACCGTGAGCGAGTGGAAGGCATCCGGCCGCGACGTCATGGCCTCTGGTCCCCAGGTTGGTTTTTGGCATCCGCTCGTCGATAACCATGCCCAGGAGTATGACTCACTGTGGAAGGACAACTTCATCGATGTGATGCAGACGTCTACCCGCAAGGTTTCTTGGAAGCAGGATGGCAATGCGGTCGTCGTTACCGTGAGCCAGCGTATCGCTCCTCCCGTCCGCGCGTTCGGCATGCGCGTCGAGCTCGTCTACACCGTGCTTCCGAGCGGTCGCGTCGACCTCAAGGTTTCCGGCGAGCCCTACGGCGATTACTCGGATATCATCCCGCGCATCGGCATCTCCTTCGAGGTCCCCGGTTGCGATCGTGCCGTCGAGTGGTATGGCCACGGCCCGGGCGAGAACTATCCGGACTCGCTGCGCGCCAACCCGGTCGGTCATTACCGCACTACGGTCGACGACATGTTCACGCCCTACGTTATGCCTCAGGATTGTGCTAACCGCGAGGGCACCCGTTGGGTCGCCCTGCGCTCTAGCCACGGTGACGGTCTGGTCGTGACGCGTCCGAGCGACGCCGCCTCCAACCCGTTCTCGTTCTCGGCATGGCCCTATAGCTGCGAGGCTATAGATAACGCCAAGCACGTCTACGACCTTGTCAAGGGCGACACGGTTACGGTCAATATCAACGACCAGCTGCTCGGCCTTGGTTCGAACTCTTGGGGTTCCGAGGTGCTCGATTCCTACCGCACCCGTTTTGAGAGCTTCAGCTTTGAGGTGTCCCTGCGACCGCTGACGTCTGCCGATCTGGCTCAGGCGCTGGCACCCATTAAGGAGGCATAAGTCATGCATGTCTTTAACTCGCGCGCCGATTTCGACGCTCAGATGAAGTCCGTCAAGAAGTGGATGCGCACCGGTCAGGCGCTCGATGGCGTTGCCGACCTGCAGCACGACGTGGCTTACTCCATCGGCGACTCGTTGGTGTACTGGTGGGTCTATGCCCGCGAGGCCGCTACCGCCGATCTGGTCGGTCACCGTCGCTACCATGCCGTGCTCGCTCCGCTCGACGGCGACCTGACCGTCGAGGTTGCCCCCAAGGCAGACCTCACCTGCATCCGTGCTTACAGCGATATCGATGATCGCGAGCGCTTTGAGGGTGCGGGGGAGACCGTGACGATTCCCGCCGGCGGCGTTGCCGTCGTTGAAATTGACGAGGCCTACCGTGTCGTGGCCGATGCCGCGGATTCCCGCGTCGTGGTACTGCACGTGACGGTTGAAGGTTATTCCTTCCCCAACAAGTAGTATTCGTCCGTTTGGACGTTTGCTTCGCGCCGTTAAGGGGGATGGCTTTGTTGACTCCCTTTTCCCCATTCCCCTTAGCAGGTGCGCCGTCCACGATTGCGCTTGCAGTCCGGACGGTTTTAGATGAGATATAACGGATGATTGGGAGGGCTTATGAGCTCTGAAAAACGAGGAACGATTGGTTCGTTCGCTCTGCTGGGCATGACGGTCGCCGCCGTGTTCGGTATCAAGAACATCATCAACAACAACGCGGCCATCGGCTTGGCAGCTGCGCCGTCGTTCTTTTTCGCTACGCTTTTGTACTTTGTCCCCTATACCCTGGTTACCGCCGAATTCGTCGGCCTTAACAAGGACTCCGAGTCGGGCGTGTACGCCTGGGTCAAGACCTCGATGGGCGGTCGCTGGGCATTCCTGACGGCATTTAGCTACTGGTTCGTTAACCTGTTCTACTTTGCGTCCGTCCTGCCTAACGTCATCATCTACGCGAGCTACGTGTTCTTTGGTGCCAATGCCGAGCTCTCGCAGCTGTGGATCACCATTATCGAGATCGTCGTCTTTGCTATCGCCACGTGGGTTTCGACCAAGGGTGCTAAGTGGATCGGCTCCATTTCCTCCTTCGGCTCGACCGCGGCTCTCGGCCTGACTGCCGTGTTCATCTTGCTGTCCCTGGCTGCTGCCTTTGGCGGCGTCGAGTTCGCTACGGCTCCTACCCCCGCTAACATGGCTCCCGACACGAGCAACTTCGCAACTATGTGGGGCTTCTTCGGTACGCTTGCCTGGATCATCCAGGGCGTTGGCGGCGCTGAGTCTGTCGGCGTGTTCCCTAACGACCTTAAGGGTGGCGTCAAGGCCTTCGTGCGCACCGTCGTTATCGCCGGCCTGACCATCGGCCTTCTGTACGCAGGCGCTTCGCTGCTGGTCAACCTGTTCATTCCCGAGGGCGGCGTTGCCATCTCCACCGGTATCTTCGACGTATTCGGCGCTGTCTTTGCCCACTTTGGCATTCCCATGGAAGTGTCCACGCGCGTCATTGGCCTGATCCTTCTCGCTGCCACGCTGGGCTCCCTCATGATGTGGACCTCTGCTCCCATCAAGGTCTTCTTCACCGAGATCCCCAAGGGCGTCTTTGGTAGCAAGATCGTCGAGCTCAACGAGCACGGCATTCCCGCCCGCGCCGCTTGGCTGCAGTTCGCCATCGTCGTCCCCATCCTGATCATCCCGGCCTTGGGCTCTGGTAACCTCGACGACCTGCTCATGATCGTCACCAACATGACGGCTGCCACTGCTCTGCTCCCGCCGCTGCTGATCCTGCTTGCCTACTTTATGCTGCGCAAGAACTTCGACGCCGCTCCCCGTGGCTTCCGCATGGGCTCGCGCAGCTTTGGTCTGGTCGTTGCCGCATTCCTGCTTGTGGTCTTCTGCTTTGTGCTTGTCTGCGGCACCATCCCGCTCGATCAGCCGCTGTGGCTGACGCTGGTCTACAACGTTGGCGGTGTGGTTGTCTTCCTGGGCCTTGCCGTGATGTGGTACAACCGCTATATCAACCGCCTGCGCGAGACCGATCCCGAGGCCGCCGAGAGCGAGCTGCGCCCCTCCGTCCTCGACATGATGGAGTAGCGGCTAGGATTAATCTACGGCTGTGGAATAAATCGATTCCCTTTCCTAAGGAGGGGCCTTACGAGGCCCCTCCTTTTGTGTTTTGGGGCATGGTTTTGGACCCCGTGGTCAAAAAATGCCAAATATGAGTATTGTTGCAAAAGAGGTGTCATATTTTTCGGCCTGTTCTGAGCAAAACGGGCTCAAAATCAATTTATATAACCCCCTTTAAAGGGCGTTTGACGGCTTTCAACCTCTTCGAATCGCTCAAAGGAGGCAATTTGCTCTCGATTTTGCTGCTACTAAATTGGTGACAGTACTCATATTTGCCACTTTTTGCCCACGAGGTGTTCAGAGGAGCTCTCGACAAGCATCTAACGCTACAATAACTACCACGTGGCTGGGTTTGCCGGCCGAATGTGCGATGCCGTGGGAGGGGACATGGTCGAGTTTACAAAGACGATTAAAGATCCGTTGGGACTGCATGCCCGCCCGGTTGCGCTGCTCTATGACATTATTGCCAAGCATCGTAGCAACGTATCGGTCAGCATCGGCGATCGCCATACCGACGGCCGCGATGTAATGGGGCTCATGGCGCTTTACGGCGAATGTGGCGAGAGTGTCGTCTTTCGCGTTTCGGGCGTGGATGAGGCCTCCTGCGTCACATCGATCAGAAACCTCTCGCTCTAACCTCAACAATGTGACAAAGGGGCAGTCCCCTCTGTTACATAAATTGGTATCAATAGGCACTGCAAAGAGACGGTCTTTGCGGTGCCTTTGTTTCGTATGGGAAACTTTTCCGAAAACTGAATAGGAACCCTTTCCAAAAAGTTAACCACGTGCTAGTTTACTGTAGCGAACATAGACGTGGTTAACTTTTGCTGCGTCGATGTTGAGGACGAACTGACGTTAGGAGCACACTCATGTCTTGCGGACCGCAGATGCCGGCCATGCCGCTTTCGATGGTGAAAGCGGGCGAAACCGTGCACGTGTCTCGTGTAAAGGGCAATGAGGACATGAAGCACCACCTCAAGGACCTCGGCTTTGTCGAGGGCAGTGAGGTTCACGTGGTGAGCTCGAGTGGCGCCAATATCATCGTCACCGTGCTGGGCGCACGCTTTGGTATCGATACCAAGGTCGCCATGCACATCATGACCGTCGGTTAGTTCGCAGCATTTCATAAAAGCTGAAAGGGGGAAAAGAATATGAAGACGTTGGGTGACGTTAAGGTGGGCGAGAGCTCTACCATCGTCAAGCTTCACGGCGAGGGCGCGCTTCGCCGTCACCTTATGGACCTGGGCCTCATCAAGGGCACTTCGTTCAAGGTCGTTAAGGTTGCACCGCTCGGAGATCCGGTCGAGATCAACGTGCGCGGCTACGAGCTTTCCATCCGCAAGGAGGAGGCTGCCGTCGTCGAGGTCCAGTAAGGGCCGACGGCGAATATTTCTGCAGATAAAGTTAGGATTTTCTAACTTAAACTTGCAACGTTGAAGCACATTATCCAGCCCGCGCGGAGAAAGCAGCGCAGGCACACAAGGAAGAAGGATTGAATGGCGGATTCTCAGATCCATGTCGCGCTGGCGGGTAACCCCAACTGCGGCAAGACCACGCTTTTCAACCTGATCACCGGCGCCAACGGCTACGTTGGCAACTGGCCCGGCGTCACGGTTGAGAAAAAGGAAGCCAAGCTCCTGAGTGACAAGAACGTCACGATTACGGACCTCCCCGGCATCTACTCGCTTTCCCCCTACAGCCCCGAGGAGCAGTGCTCGCGCGATTACCTCATGAGCGGCGAGCCCGATGTCGTCGTCCAGGTGGTCGATGCCACCAACCTCGAGCGCAACCTGTACCTGGCGCTTCAGGTTATCGAGACCGGCCTGCCCGTGGTCGTCGCCCTCAACATGGCCGACTTGGTCGAGAAGAACGGCGACAAGATCGACACCGACAAGCTGTCCAAGAAGCTCGGTTGCCCGGTCATGATGATCTCGGCCCTTAAGAACAAGGGCATCAAGGAGCTTTTCGAGCAGGTTAAGAAGTCCGCTGCTTCCAAGGGCCAGGTGCCGGAGCACAAGTTCGATTCCTCTATCGAGGACGTTCTGGACCACATCGAGAACAACCTGCCGGCGAGCGTTCCCGCCAACAAGCGTCGCTACTACGCTGTCAAGCTGTTTGAGCGCGACGCGGACGCCTGCAAGCTCATCAACCTCACCAAGGAGAAGGCCGCTCGCGTTGAGCAGCTGGTTGCCCAGTGCGAGCAGGATTGCGACGACGACGCCGAGTCCATCATCACCGGCGAGCGCTATGGCGTGATTGCCCACATTATCGACGAGTGCATGACCAAGGCTCCTGCCAAGATGAGCACCTCCGAGAAGATCGACCGCGTGGTTACCAACCGTATCCTGGGCCTGCCGATCTTTGTGGTCATCATGTTCTGCGTGTACTACATCGCCGTTTCTACCCTGGGCGGCACGGTGACCGACTTCACCAACGACCAGCTCTTCGGCACCGACGGTTGGTACGTACTCGGTCAGGGCCGCGACGCCTACGATGAGGCTGTCGAGGCCGCGGGCGACGACGCCGATTCGATTGACCCGGCGGAGTACGGCCCCTATGTCCCGGGTATCACCACCGTGGTGCACGACGCCCTTGTGGCGGGTGGCACCGAGGATGGTGGCCTGGTCGATTCGCTGGTCTGCGACGGCATCGTCGGCGGCCTGGGCGCCATCTTTGGTTTTGTGCCCCAGATGTTCCTGCTCTTTGTGATGCTGTCGTTCCTGGAGGACTGCGGCTACATGGCCCGCGTCGCCTTTATCATGGACCGCGTGTTCCGCCGCTTTGGCCTGTCCGGTAAGTCGTTCATCCCGATGCTCGTCTCTTCTGGCTGCGGCGTCCCCGGCGTCATGGCCACCAAGACCATCGAGAACGAGAAGGACCGCCGTATGACGGTCATGACCACCACGTTTATTCCCTGTGGCGCTAAGCTGCCGATCATTGCCCTGCTCATGGGTTCCATCATCGGCGATTCTTCCACCACCGCCGCGTGGATCAGCCCGCTTTTCTACTTCCTGGGCGTCTTTGCCGTCATTGCTTCGGGCCTCATGCTCAAGAAGACCAAGCTCTTCGCCGGTCGCCCGACGCCGTTTGTTATGGAGCTTCCTGCCTACCACTTCCCGGCGATCCGTTCTTGGGCGCTGCACGTGTGGGAGCGCTGCTGGGCCTTTATCAAGAAGGCCGGTACGGTCATCTTCGCGTCCACCGTCGTCGTTTGGTTCCTCTCCAACTTTGGCAGCTATAACGGTTCCTTTGGCTTCCTGCCTGCGATGGACGGCATCCCCGAGGAGTTCATGGATTACTCCGTGCTCGCCATGCTCGGCAACCTGGTCGCTTGGATCTTCGCCCCGCTCGGCTTTAGCACCTGGCAGGCCACCGCGCTGACCGTCTCCGGCCTCGTGGCTAAGGAGAATGTCGTCGCTACCGCCGGCTCGCTGCTCTCCGTCGCCGATGCTGGCGAGACCGACCCGAGCCTGTGGACCGCGTTTGCGGGCATGTTCCCCACCATGGGTGCTTGCGTGGCCTTTGGTGCCTTCAACCTGCTGTGCGCTCCGTGCTTTGCCGCCATGGGCACTATCCGCAACCAGATGGACTCCGGCAAGTGGACCGCGATTGCCATCGGCTATGAGTGCGCCTTCGCTTGGGTGATCGGCCTGTTCATCAACCAGTTCTACAACCTGTTTGTGTTGGGCCAGTTTGGTATTTGGACGATTGTAGCCATCGTGCTGCTGGTTGCGATGCTCTTCCAGATCTTCCGTCCCATGCCCAAGCATGCATGGACCGACGAGGACGAGACCAACACTGCTTCCGCCGCAGTTTCCGCTTAAGTCCGAATAAGGATTAGCCCCTTTCCACGAGCCCGGGTGTCCCAGCGACACTCGGGCTTTTTGGTGAGGGAGATGTGGCGTTTCCGCAGATAAAACCGACCAAAATATACCTGTCCCTTTTTGGCAGGTGGAGAATGGGGTAAAGTAAGTGGTGGTTAACTAGAGGAGGCTTGCTATGGCACCTATCGATATTGTTGTACTGGCTGTTATCGGCATTGCGTTTGTCGCCGTGTGCGTGCGCATTTATCGCAAGGGCACCTGCGCCGACTGCGCTCAAGGTGGCGTTTGCACAGGACATTGCTCCAACAAAAAGACCTGCGCCGCACTTAAGGGCGTAGACAAAATCGCCGAAGACTTGGGCCGCGGTATCAAATAAAGGTCCAGGCACCCAAGCGCCCCGCGAGCATCCGTTCGCGGGGCGCTTTGCACATTTGGGGGAGAGCGCGGCGAGTTGAAGAGTGATTTTGGGGTATCGTTACCTGTACTGTTAATTGGCAACTTATCTATAACGGAGTAACCCCATGAGCGCTCGCGTAACCATGAAGGACATAGCCGCCGAGCTTGGCGTTTCCATCAATACCGTGCATAAGGCCTTGACGGGCAAGGCCGGCGTGAGCGAATCCGTGCGTGCCAAGGTGAATGCCAAGGCCGAGGCCATGGGCTACCATCGCAACACAAGTGCCTCAAGCCTGCGGCGCAAGGATATCAACCTGGTGTTTTGCCTGCCCCGCGCATCGCGCGAGGGGGCGTACTTTTTCCGTTACCTTTGGGAAGGCTGCAACCGCTTTGAGCAGGAGGTCATCGATCAGGGCATTACGGTTGAGCGCGTAGAATTTGGCGTGGGCGGCTACGCCGATGCGCTCGAGCAGATTGATGAGCGTCTGCAGGTAGGCGAGAAGATTGACGGTCTGCTTGCCTATGTTCCGGGCGATGACCGCGCAACCGAACTCTTGAGGCAGATTGCCGAGGCGGGTGTGGCGATCGAGCTCGTCGACGGCGACCGACCGCACCTCGATCGCCTGGGTGCCAGTCTGGCGGACTATTCCGCGGCGGGCAGTCTTATGGCAGAGCAGGCGGCTAACCTGGTCCACGCTTCTGGGGCTGACGCCCGCGTGCTCCTGTTGGCGGGCGACCCTTATACCGACTCGCACTATCTGACCGCCCGCGCCTTTCATAATTACCTGCGCGAGCACGATATTCCATGGCGGGTTGAGGACCTTGCCGGTGCCCATGCGCAAGTCAAACAGCTCGAGCGCGAGCTTGAGCAGCGCTTGAGTGCGCCGGATGCTCCCGAGCTCATCTGTAGCGTTTTTGCCGTTGGTTCCGAGGTGGTCGCTGACGCGCTTGTTTCGAGCGGCAAGGCCGGCAAGGTCATGGTGATCGGCAACGACCTGTTCCCCGAGAGCGCCCTGGCCTTACGCCGTGGCATTTTTACCAATATCGTCTATAAGGACCCGGTGAGCTTGGCCTACCGTGGTGCCAAGACCTTGGGCGAGTATTTGCTGTGGGGTAAAACTCCGGCGGAGCCCGTGCAGAAGGGTGCTGTGGAGATGGTGTTTGCCAGCAACGTCGACCGCTACTGCGAGCTTGCGGGAATTTAGCCGTTTGGTCAGGTACCCCCTCTTGCGACGTGCATTTTTTGGAGTATTCAGCAATGGCGTGTTCCGAAAGAGGCTCAGAACGACTGTTTTAAGTGCCTCCGATGGCGTAAATCGCCATCGGAGGCACTTTTTTATGCCGATCGGGCGCGATATGCGCATCAAATAGGGCGTCGAGGACGGTGCGCAGTACGCCCCGATGCTGAATATTCCCAAAAATGTACGCCGAGACATGACCCACCTGAGCAAAAACGCCCAGGTTCGGTGTTCGGGGACGTTAGTCCATCCGCAATGCATGCGTGTCACGGCTCCAACAACCGTTGAACGGACAAAATCGACCGTTCACCCCATGGTGGTTAGGTGAACGTTCACCTTTTAAGTCGCAATGAATTAGTATAGTGAACGTTCACCTAGAGGATAACGAGCGCATCGTGCGCCCGCTCCGCCAACAAAGGGGTTGTTTGATGAAAAACTTCATGGACGATCAGGATTTCCTGCTGAGCACCAAAACCGGTGAGGAGCTGTTCCACAACTTTGCCGAGGGCATGCCCATCGTTGACTACCACTGCCACATTTCTCCCAAGGAGATCTGGGACGACAAGCGTTTTGAGAACATCACCGAGGTTTGGCTGGGCGGTGACCACTACAAGTGGCGCCTGATGCGTGCCAACGGCGTCGACGAGCGCTTCATTACCGGCGATGCCCCTGCTCGCGAGAAGTTCCAGAAGTGGGCCGAGACCCTGGGCCGTTGTGTGGGCAACCCCGTCTTTGAGTGGAGCCACCTGGAGCTTAAGCGTTACTTTGGCTACGAGGGCGTCCTGAACGGCAAAACCGCTCAGGAGGTCTGGGACCTTGCCAACGCCAAGCTCGCTGAGGCCAGCTTTACCTGCCGCAACCTGATCAAGCAGTCCAACGTCCGCATGATCTGCACTACCGACGACCCCGCCGACAGCTTTGAGTGGCACAAGAAGATTGCCGCCGACGACAGTTTTGACGTTCAGGTCGTTCCCGCCATGCGCCCCGATGCCGCCCTGCGCATCGAGCGTGGCCAGGAGTTCGCCGACTACTGCAAGCATCTCTCCGAGGTTGCTGGCGTTGAGATCAGCGACTTCGAGGGCATGAAGGCTGCCATCTCCAAGCGCTACGACGTTGCCCACGAGCTGGGCTGCCGCGCTTCCGACCACGCGCTCGACTACGTTATGTACGTTCCGGCTACCGCCGACGAGATCGAGACTATCTTTGCCAAGGGCCTTGCCGCCGAGCCGCTTACCGAGGACGAGGTCCTCAAGTACAAGACGGCCTTTATGCAGTTCGTCGCCGGCGAGTATGTCCGCCTTGGCTGGGCCATGCAGCTGCACTTTGGCTGCAAGCGTGACAACAACCGCGCTATGTTCGCCAAGCTCGGTCCCGATACCGGCTACGACTGCATCTCCAACTACACGCCGTCCGACCAGCTGGCCGATTTCCTCAACTCCATCCAGGAGTCCACGGGTCTGCCCAAGACCATCCTGTACAGCCTGAACCCCATCGACAACACCATGATCGATACCGTGATGGGCTGCTTCCAGGAGGCTCCGACCGCCGGCAAGATCCAGAACGGCTCTGCCTGGTGGTTCAACGACAACGAGATCGGTATGCGCGAGCAGCTTACGGCTCTGGCTAACGAGGGCGTGCTGGGCAACTTTGTGGGCATGCTTACCGATTCCCGCTCCTTCCTGTCCTACCCGCGTCACGAGTACTTCCGTCGCGTGCTGTGCGGCGTGATCGGCGAGTGGGTCGAGCAGGGCAAGTATCCGGCCGACATGGAGCTGCTGGGAGCCATCGTGCGCGACATCAGCTACAACAACGCGGTCCGCTACTTTGGCTTTGACCTGGATACCGTCGAGGCCTAAACCCGCATCGAATCACACCGAACTCGGGAGCGCCGTTGCCACACGCGGCGCCCCCGTTTTGCCTGCACGCTAACGGCTATCTAAGGAGAGACATCGATGGAGAACATCAGCTACGAGACGCTCGAGAAGATCGGCTACAAGGGCTACCTGCTGCCCAAGGACGCGCCCGAGAAGGTTCTGCAGTTTGGCGAGGGCAATTTCCTGCGCGCCTTTGTCGACCGCTTCTTTGACATGGGCAACGAGGCAAGCGGCTGGAACGGCAAGGTTGTCATGGTGCAGCCCATCAGCGGCGCCTTTGGCTTTGCCGACGGCATCAATGCCCAGGACGACCTGTACACCGTGCTGGTGCGCGGCAAGGAGAGCGGCAACACGGTCGACGAGTCCCGTGTGATCAGCGCCTGCAGCCGCTGCCTCAATCCGTATCGTGAGGACGACTACCGCGCCATGATGGAGGTCGCCGTCTCCGACGATTTGGAGATTATCGTCTCCAACACCACCGAGGCCGGCATTGCCTACGATCCGTCTTGCAAGGCCGACGACATGCCGCCCGCGAGCTTCCCCGCTAAGCTTGCCCAGGTGCTCCACACCCGCTGGGCCGCCGGCAAGCCGGGCGTCATCGTGCTCGCCTGTGAGCTCATCGATCACAACGGCGAGGAGCTGCTGCGCATCATGAACCAGTACGTGAGCGACTGGGGCTGGGAGGACGAGTTCTCGCAGTGGATGGCCAACGACTGCACCGTCTGCACCACGCTCGTCGACACTATCGTCCCCGGCCGCATCCGCGACCCCAAGGAGGCCGCTGCCGTGGCCGAGCGCCTGGGCTACGAGGATCCCTTCCTGGCCGTGCGCGAGCCCTTCCAGATGTGGGGTATCCAGGGCGACGAGTCGCTTGCCGAGAAGCTTCCCTTCGTGAAGGCCGGCCTGCCGGGCGTCTTTGTGACCCCCGATGTCACCCCGTACAAGAAGCGCAAGGTCCGCATCCTCAACGGCGCCCACACTGCCTTTGTTCCGGGCTCCTGGGTTGCCGGCTTTGACATCGTGCGCGATTGCATGCACGACGAGACCGTCCGTGGCTTCATGAACACCATGCTCTACGACGAGGTCATCCCGACGCTTGCCGCCGATCTGGATGTCGAGGACTGCAAGGCCTTTGCCGCCGCCGTCGAGAACCGCTTCGACAACCCGTTTATCGACCACGCGCTGCTCTCCATTTGCCTCAACTCAACCGCCAAATGGCGTGCTCGCGACCTGCCCACGCTCAAGGACTATGTTGCCGAGACCGGCAGCCTGCCCAAGTGCCTGGCGACGAGCCTCGCTACGCTCATTGCCTTCTATACGCAGGAGCTCGTTGCTCGCGAGGGTGACGGCCTGCACCTGCGCCGCGCCGACGGCACCGAGTACACCGCTCAGGACGATGCCTTCGTGCTCGATTTCTACGCCGCCCACGCCGGTGCAGACGATGCCGAGCTGGTGCACGACGTGCTCAGCAACGAGCAGATGTGGGGCGAGGACCTTACGCAGATCGCCGGCCTTGAGGAGTTTGTCGTCAACGCGCTTGCCGTTGTGCGCGCCGAGGGCGCCAAGCAGGCATTTGCCAACGCCCAGGCCTAAATCCTTCTGTGCGCCCGCCGGGCAACTGGTGGGCGCCCGCTGACTTCTGCTCAACCTGTAGGGTTAGGACTCTTTGTAATGAATACTATCCAGATCAATCCGGCCGACAACGTGATCGTCGCGCTGTCGCCGCTTGCCAAGGGCACCGCCGTCGCGGTTCCCGGGGTGGGCGAGGTCGTTGCCGCGGAGGATATTCCGCAGGGCCACAAGATGGCCGTGCGTGCCATTGCGGCGGGGGAGGACGTCGTCAAGTACGGTCTTCCTATCGGTCACGTGACGGGCGACATCCAGCCTGGTCAGTGGCTTCATACGCATAACGTCAAGACCAACCTTTCGGGCGAGGTCGAGTACGCTTACAACCCGACGCATCCGGTCGTTGAGCCGGTTGAGCCCGAGACCTTTATGGGTTTCCGCCGCGCTGACGGCCGCGCCGCCACGCGCAACGAGCTGTGGATCATCCCCACGGTCGGCTGCGTCAACGAGGTCGCACGTGCCATGTGCGAGCAGGCTCAGGATCTGGTCGAGGGCTCGCTGGAGGGCGTTTACTACTTCCCGCATCCCTTTGGCTGCTCGCAGACCGGTGCCGACCATGCCCAGACGCGCCGTCTGCTGGTGGCGCTCTCGCGTCACGCAAACGCTGCGGGTGTGCTGTTCCTGTCCCTCGGTTGCGAAAACTGCACGCACCAGCAGGTACTCGACGAGCTCGGTGACTTCGATCGCGAGCGCGTTCGATTCCTCGCCTGCCAGGATGTAGCCGACGAGCAGGTCGAGGGTCACAAGATCCTGTCCGAGCTTGCCGACCTGGCCAAGCAGGCCAAGCGTGAGCCCATTCCTGCCTCCGAGCTGGTCATTGGCCTTAAGTGCGGCGGCTCTGACGGTCTTTCGGGCATTACCGCCAACCCCACGATCGGTCGCGTGAGCGATATGGTCGTCGCCCGCGGCGGCACGTCGGTGCTCACCGAGGTTCCCGAGATGTTTGGCGCGGAGAGCATTCTGCTCGATCGCTGTGAGAGCCAGGACGTCTTTAACGCAGCTGCCGACATGCTCAACGGCTTTAAGGACTACTTTATCAGCCACGGGGAGGTCGTCTATGAGAACCCGAGCCCCGGCAACAAGGACGGCGGCATTACCACGCTCGAGGACAAGAGCTGCGGCTGCGTGCAAAAGGGCGGATCTGCCCCCATCGTCGACGTGCTGCCGTATGCCGGTCAGGCTACCAAGCATGGCCTGAACATGCTGTGCGGCCCGGGTAACGACATGGTATCCACCACGGCCCTGACGGCTGCCGGCTGCCACGTAATCCTGTTCTCGACCGGCCGCGGCACGCCGTTTGGCGCACCGGCGCCTACACTCAAGGTGTTCACCAACCAGCGTCTGTGCGACCACAAGGCCAACTGGATGGACTTTAACGCCGGCGTGGTCGCCACGGGCGAGCGTACGCTCGACGAGGCTGCCCACGACCTGTACCAGCTGGTGCTAGAGACGGCGAGCGGCAAGCTTACGAGTGCCGAGCGCCGCGGCTGTCACGAGATCAGCATCTGGAAGGACGGCGTCTGCCTGTAGCGGTAAATGGGTTCGCATAGGGCGCTATTGACCATGGCCCCGTCGGGAGTGTTCCCGGCGGGGCCATGTTTGTTCTGTCTGTTCGGGCGTGTCTTTCTGAGGGTACGGGAGCGGCGAAAACAATAAACGTTCACCTAATCGACCTCAAATTTAAACCCACTCAATACCCATGTAATCGTGATTTTTTTCAAGTCAGATGTCCGTTTAACGGCAAAAAACGACCGTTCAAGGATAATATACAAGTGAACGTTCACCTATCATATGCAATCGCGCATAATCTAGCTAAACGTTCACCCTACGAGTGGGCGATATGCAGACAGACATCGGTATGGACTCCAATGTCTTGTTACAAGACAATCGAGAAAAGAGAGGGAGCTCGATGACTAACAAGATCGGTAAAAAGCGCAAGATCACATTTTGGACGCGCTTGGGCTTTGGTATGGGCGGCATGCTCAACTCCGGTGCCCTGAGCTTTACGCACAGCTACATGGTGCTGTTCCTGTCCACGGAGTGCGGTCTGTCCGCAGGCGAGGCTGCGCTGATCAGCTCGTTCGCCATCTATCTCAACGCCATTCTGTGCCCGCTCATGGGCTTTGTGGCCGATAACTTCTACGCTACCAAGATCGGCCGCATCTTTGGCCGCCGCCGTTTCTGGATCTTGCTGGCTATCCCGATGATGGTCGCCGAGCCGCTCATCTTTGTGGCTACGCCGTTTGGTTTCCCGTACTACTTTGTGTTGTACCTGATCTACAACGTCGCGTACACGTTCTGCACCGCCAACCTGTCGCCGCTTACCATCGAGATGACCGATGACTTCAAGGAGCGTACGTACCTCACCGGCTACAAGCACCTCTTTGGTAACGCCGCCGGCTTCCTGATGGCAGCACTCGTCGGCTTTGGCTTTGGCACCTTCGGCGAGACCAACCCGTTCAGCTACTTCATTATTGCTACGATTAACGCTTCGGTCATGGCAATCTCGCTGCTCTGCGTGTACCTGTCCACGTGGGAGCACACCCCCGAGGAGGTCGCTCAGGAGAAGATCGAGAGCGTCGGCGAGGGTATCAAGAAGTTTTTCATCGACGTTATCTCTACCTTCCGCAACAAGTCCTTCCGCAAGGTCCTGTATGCGCAGGTCTCCACGAAGCTCGCCGCTGCCTGCTGGTCTGCGTGCCTGTCCTTCTTCATCGTCTACTGTCTGCAGATTCCTAAGTCCTACGAGTCCGTGATGGAGATGCCCGGCAAGGTCGTCGCTATCGTCTGCACCGCCATCTGGGTCGCCCTCATGGCCAAGAAGGGCTTCCACAAGTCTTGGTACCTGGCAAACGTCGGTTGCGCCGCGTGCATCATCGCCTACAACTACTTCGCCTTTGGTCAGATCAACGGCACCTCCACGGTCGCCATCGCCATGATCGCCTACCCCATCATCTTCGCCATCTGGAAGTTCTTCTACGTTGGCTTCCAGTATCTGCCCGATGTTCTGCTCAACTACATCCCCGATGTCGATGAGCTCATCACCCTGCGTCGTCGCGAGGGCATCTACAGCTCCGCACAGCAGCTCTGCCAGCAGATCGCCCAGGCTGTTGCCGTCAACGTATGGGCTATCGTCCTTGCTGCCTCCGGCTTCATTCAGACCGCCGGCAACAGCGACGCCGTGACCCAGCCCGCCACCGTGCCTCTGTACATTTGCGGCTACATGCTCATCGGCTGCGCTGGCTTCTTCCTGCTCGCGGCCGTCCTTGCCCGCGGCATCAAGATTGACAAGGAGCAGTGCGACATCCTTTGCGACGAGATCCACCGTGTCAAGGAGGGTGGCAAGATGGCCGACGTCAAGCCCGAGGTCAAGGCGCTTTGCGAGGAGCTCTCCGGCTTTAAGTACGAGGACTGCTTCGCCCACAACAATGTTGGCTTCCAGGACGGCAGCGTAATTCCCGCCGAGTAGGGCAGGCGCATCGTCCAAACCACAGGGCCGTGCCACCGGAGATCCACCGGCGGGTACGGCCCTTTTTTAAAAACGACTAGTATGAACTTCTGATTACATTTGAGGGAGAGACCCATGGAGACGAACGTTATCTGGCGCAATGCCCGCGCGGCCGTTATCGAGCTCGACGATGGCGGCTACTTTACCCGTGCCGATACGTGGGAGATCTTTGTCAACGATGAGCCCGCCGGTACCACGAATACGGTCGAGACCTATGTCGATGGCCTGACTCCCGGCAAGCGCAACCTGATCCGCTTTGTCTGCGGCGAGCGCGAGTTGAGCGTAGGCGTCACCACGCCGGCGGAGCCCTTTACCATCAACGTTCGCGACTGCGGAGCCAAGGGCGATGCCGAGCACGATGACACCACCAACATTCAGGCTGCCATCATGGCCTGCCCCAAGGGCGGGCGCGTGCTGATCCCCGCCGGCAACTACCGCATCAAGTCCCTCTTCCTTAAGAGCAATATCAACATCGAGCTTGCCGAGGGCGCGGTGCTGCTGGCCCGCCACGACCGCGCCGCGCTTGCCTACATTCCGGGCACGGTCACGGGTGACGAGGGGGCTGGGTACGCCGGCACCGACATGCTGCCCCTGGGCCGTTGGGAGGGCGAGAGCTTCTCGACCTACTGTTCGACCTTTACGGGCCTGAGCGTGCACGACGTGTGCATCTATGGCCGCGGCGCCATCGACGGCCAGACCGATTTTGCCGAGGACAACTGGTGGAACAAGGACTTTAAGAACATCTTCCGTCCCGAGGAGGGCCGCGAGATCGCCCGCCCGCGCATGATCTTCCTGTCCGAGTGCGAAAACGTGAGTCTTGCCGGCTTTACCGTGCGCAACAGCCCGGCGTGGAATATCCATCCCATTCTGTGCGAGCACGTCGATGCCCTGTGCCTGTCCATCGAGGGTCCCAAGAACTCCCACAACACCGACGGTTTCGATCCCGAGAGCTGCGGTTTTGTCCGCATCCTTGGCTGTCAGTTCTCGGTGGGCGACGACTGCATCGCCATCAAGAGCGGCAAACTGGGCATTGAACCCGAGCTCCGTCCCGCCACGCACGACGTGCTGATCTCGCACTGCTACATGCACGACGGCCACGGCGCCGTGGTGCTGGGATCCGAGGCCGCCGGCGGCATCAAGGACCTCACCGTGAGCAAGTGCCTCTTTGAGCGCACCGACCGCGGCCTGCGCGTCAAGACACGCCGCGGACGCGGCAAGGACGCCGTCAACGAGGGCATCACCTTCGAGCACATTCGCATGGATAAGGTGCTCACGCCCTTCGTGGTCAACTCGTTCTACTTCTGCGACAAGGACGGCAAGACCGACTACGTGCAGTCTCGCGAGGCGCTGCCCGTCGACGACCGTACGCCCGGCTTTGGCGCCACGACGTTTTGCGATATCGAGGCCACCAACTGCCATGCGGCCGCGGCCTATACCACGGGCCTTCCCGAGAGCAAGGTGACGCGCCTGACGTTCCAGGATGTCCATGTGACCTTTGCCGCCGATGCCGAGCCCTTTGTGCCGGCCATGGCCTGCGGCGTGGAGCCCATGGTGCGCCAGGGCATCATCGCGCAGAACGTGAAAGTCCTCGACCTGCAGAACGTGCGCATCGAGGGTCAGGATGGCGACGAGCTGCAGCTGCAAAACGTCGACAAGGTTATCCGCGCGTAGGGTAGTGCTCCTGCACAAGTGAATACGGCATGTTGAGGCGTGCGACGGTCGGGTCTGCCCGGCTGTCGCACGCAATCTATAGGTGCCGGTATTGCATGGTGGGTGTTCTGTGACAGAAAGCGTAATGACAGATGAGTGGTAAAGAACAGCTCTTTGAGGTATCGCTCGAACGCGAAGGCGCGTATCGCAGCATTTCGGCGGCGCTCGAGGCGGCGGAGCGGTGTGTGCCCGATGCGACCGTGCCGGTGCGCGTGCTGGTGGCGCCGGGTGAGTACCGCGAACGGGTCGAAATTCGTCGTCCGCATGTGACGCTCGAGGGCGAGACGGCCGACAGCGTGCGTATCGTGGGAGGCCTGGGTGCCAAGATGCCTTCGGAAGACGGTAGCGGCCAGGATGGAAGACTCGGCACCTTCCGTACGTACACGGTGCTGGTCGATGCCGACGACGTGACGCTTGCGGGTCTAACAATCGAAAACAACGCCGGTGATGGGCGCGAGGTCGGTCAGGCGATTGCCCTGTATGTCGATGGTGACCGCCTGGTTGTCGATGCCTGCTGCATTAAGGGACACCAGGACACGCTCTTTTTGGGGCCGCTGCCGCCGCGCGAGGCCAAGCCGGGCGGCTTTATAGGCCCCAAGCAGTTTGCCCCGCGCCGGGTGGGGCGGCAGTATTTTCGACGTTGCCGGATCGAGGGCGATGTCGACTTTATCTTTGGCGGCGCGCGTGCCTACTTTGAGGGGTGTGAGATTCGCTCGCTCAACCGCGATATGGATGTCAACGGGTATGTAACGGCAGCCTCCACGCCTCAGGGCGAGCCATACGGATTTGTGTTTCATGGCTGTTCGTTTACAGCCGATGAGGGCATTGCCCCCGGATCGGTCTATCTGGGTCGTCCATGGCGCGAGTGGGCCCAGACCGTTTTGCTCGAATGCTGGCTGGGCTCCCATATTTCACTCGAGGGTTGGTGGGATTGGAATAAGCCAGCGGCACATGACGGCACCCTGTATGCCGGCGGTACCCTGTTTGGCCCGGCGGGTGATACTGCCGCTTGGGTGCCGTGGGCGCATTGCCTGACCGGTCAGGATTCCGAACGCTATACGCGTGACCGAGTGCTTGCCGGCACGGATGGTTGGGATCCCGAGGGCGGCGACGGTGATGCGGTAGAGACGGCCGGGCTATCTGCCAATGGCCGCACCGTGCACATCGAGACGTACTACGAGGACGAGCCTGCGCTGCGCGCCCGACTGAAGCGCGAAGGGCGCTCGGCCGCATTTACGGGCAAGACTCCCACAGACTTTGAGGCATGGAAGGCTGCGACCAGGACTCGTCTGTACGATATTTTGGGTCTTTCGCTTATGGACCGCGCCCCGATTGAGATTCGTGAGCTCAATCGCGTGCGGGTTGCCGGCGGCATCGTGCGTACTCATGCGGTGTTGCAGGTTGAGCACGATGTGTGGATGCCGTTTTACCTGTTGGAGCCGTCCCGCCCCAAGCTTGACGAGCGGGGACTCAAGCGCTGCTATATCTGCCCGCATGGTCACCAGGGGGCGGGTGCTGCAAGCATAGCCGGCGTTGCGGGCGTGCCGGCGGTCGACGATGCCGTGCGTAAGTTCAATTACGACTACGGTCTGCGTTTGGCGCGCATGGGTTATGTGACCGTCTGCCCCGATGCGCGTGGTTGGGGATACCGTCGTGACTGGAAGGGTCAGGGCGACGACGAGAACAGCTATCTGCGCGGTACGTGTCTGAACCAAGCACGTATGGCCGAGCCGCTGGGTCTTACGGTCGCGGGCCTCAACGCCTGGGACAACATGCGCTTGATTGATTACTTGGAGACACGCGGTGACATTGCCATGGACGACCTGGGCTGCTTTGGTTTTTCGGGCGGCGGTTACATGACGTTGTACCTGTCCGCGCTCGACCCGCGCGTGCGCAAGGCGTTCGTCTCGGGCTATCTGTACGGCGTTGATGATTCGCTACTGCACCTCAACGGCAATTGCAGCTGCAATTACACGTCTGGACTCTGGCGTCTGCTCGACATGGGCGACATTGCATCGCTTGTCGCGCCACGGCCGCTCTTGGTTCAGAGCTGCGAGAAAGACCATCTCAACGGCGCCCGCGGGCTTGCGAACGTAGACGAGCAGCTCGATATCGTTCGCGACGCCTACGCGCTGCTGGGCAAGGACGAAAACCTTCTGCACGAGGTCTGCCCGGGTGGACACCACCTGGGCGTGGCGCATCTTGCCGAGGATATCGAATGGCTCGATTCGCAAGTTGCGGAATGCGCCCACGCATAGCCCCTCGGATGTTGCGAATGAACGGTATGTACCTGTATGACCGCCGGTGTGCGGGTGAGGAGAAGAATATGGAAACGAAAAACTTGAGCGAATCGACCATCTGCTGCTTTGGCGATTCGACCACCTGGGGCGATAACGGATGCGGCGGGGGAGGCAACGATATCTCCTGGACTTCGCACCTGGGTGCGCTGCTGGGCGGCGCTACGATCGAGAACTTTGGTATTAAGGGTTCGCGTATTGCCGTCAAGGCCGACCGTAGCGATTCGTTTGTCGAGCGCTTGGACGGCATCGATCACACGGCAGATATCTGCATCGTCTTTGGCGGCGTTAACGACTTTAGCCGTAACGTGCCGCTGGGAGAGCTGGGCAGCACGGACGTGCACGAGTTCTACGGTGCGCTCGACTACCTGATCCGCACCATCACGGCGCGCTCGCCTCAGGCAAAGCTGGTGTTTATGACGCCGTGCAAGACGAGCGGCAAACACGAGAAGGATATTCCGGCAAGTAACGAGGCCAACCATCTGGGCCTGACGCAAGACGCCTATGTGCGCGCGATGCTGGAGGTCTGCGATCGCTACTCGGTGCCGGTGATCGACCTGTATGCGCAAAGCGGCGTCAGCCCGTTTTTGCCGGAGCACCGCGAGCTCTACATGCCGGACGGTCTGCATTACAGCCCTGCCGGCTATGAGCGCCTGGCGCATCGCATCGCTGCGGGCCTCACCGCCGTTTGCCGTTAAAAGTTTGCCGTTCACGGGGATTATAGGGTTAACGTTCACCCTATAATCCCCGTTCGCGTTACACTAGGGGAAACGTTCACCCATCAATAACGTCAGAGGGGACAGCAATGGGTTGCAATCAGATTCTGGACCGTTATATCGAGCAGTTGATCGAGACCTCTACGCCTCAGGCGCCGGCCTGGAACATCGAAAAGCTTCGCGCCGGCAAGGAGAACACCTGGAATTACATTGACGGCTGCATGATCAAGGCGCTCATCGAGCTGTACGAGATCACCGGTGAGCAGCGTTATCTGACCTTCGCCGACGACTATATCGACTTCTTTGTCCAGGATGACGGCACCATCAAGCATTACGATCCCCAGGAGTACAACCTCGACAACGTCAACGCGGGCAAAACCCTCTACAAACTCTATGACCTGGTGGGCAAGCCCAAGTACCGTGCCGCCATGGACACGATCTATCGCCAGCTCGAGACCCAGCCGCGTACCAAAGAGGGTGTGTTTTGGCACAAGGCCGTCTATCCCAACCAGATCTGGCTCGACGGCATGTACATGGCGCAGCCGTTCTACATGCAGTACGAGCTGAGCTTCCACAACCGCCGTGCCTGCTCGGATAGCTTCCATATGTTCCAGGTCGTGCATGACCTGATGCGCAACCCCCTCAACGGTCTGTACTATCACGCCTACGACGCGAGCCGCAAGCAGTTCTGGTGCGATCCCGTCACCGGCCTTTCGGCCAACTTCTGGCTGCGCGCCGAGGGCTGGTTCGCCATGGCGCTCATCGATACCTGGGAACTCATGCCGCCCTCGATGTCGGCCGAGAAGGACGAGATCCGCAAGATGTTCCACGACCTGATTGATGCCATGCTGCCGTATCAGGACGAGAAGACCGGCATGTGGCACCAGGTCATCAACCTGCCCAATATCGCCCCCAACTATCTGGAGGAGTCGGGCAGCGCCATCTTCGCCAACGCCATCATGAAGGGCGTGCGCCTGGGCGTGCTGGGCGAGCGCTACTACCAGTACGGTCGCCGTGCGTTTGATGGTATCTGCGACACGTGCCTGTCCGAGCGCGACGGACAGCTGGCGCTCGACAACATCTGCCTGGTGGCGGGTCTTGGCAACACCGCGCACCGCGAGGGCACGTTTGGCTACTACATGAGCGAGCCCGTCGTCAAAAACGACGCAAAGGGCGTGGCGCCGCTGGTGCTCGCCTACATCGAGACCATGCACCACGACAAACTGGCCGGCAAGCGCGACCCGCTCGCCCCCTCGGGCGTGTGTTCCATCGACGACCCGTTTGGTGGCTACACGCCGGGCATCAATGCTCATAAGGGGCGTGAATAGCGTGGGGGCCATTACTCCGGGCGTGCGTTTACACGACCTTCCGCAGGGGACCGTCGAGGAACGCATTCGCATGGCAGGAGAGCTGGGCTTTTCGTGCATTCAGCTGCCGAGCAAGGTGCTCTATGCATCAATGGGAATCGATCGATGCGGTCTGACCCGCGAGCTCGCCGACCATTTGCGTGCGGTGCTCGATGAGGCGGGCGTTTCGGTCGCCGTGCTCGGCTGTTATAAGAATCTGGCGACGCCCGATCGACAACAGCTCACGGATAACTTTGCCGAGTACGAGGCGTGCTTGAACTTTGCTCAGATGCTCGGCGGCTGTCCGGTTGGCACCGAGACCGGTCGTCCCAATGCGCAGAACCGCGTTGCTGACGACCGTATGACCGACGAGGCACTCGATGCGTTTATGGATGGACTCGCGCGCGTCTGCGAGTGCGCCGAGGCCGTGGGTGGGCAAATACTGATCGAGCCCGGCTGGAACGAGACGGTCAACACGCCAGATCGCTGCCGTGAGGTGCTGGAGCGCGTCCCGAGTCCGGCGCTCGGCGTGATCTACGACCCGGTGTCGCTGCTGCATCCCAGCGTCGTTGGCGAGGCGCAGGAAATCACCGCGCGTATGCTCTACTTATGCGGCAGTAAGATTCGCGTGCTGCACGCCAAGGATTTTGAGGTCGTCGACAACGAGGACGAAGCCGGCTGGTGCGACGGTACGGGTTCTCGCCTGGTGTGCCACGGCGTGGGCGAGACGGGCCGCTATGACTTTGAGCCCGTGGTGGCCTGGGCGGCTGCCGCCTGTTCGGGGATTCCTTGCGTGGTCGAGAACAGCGTGCCGGCGACGGCGGCTAGCTGCCTGGCGACACTCGAGCGCATGTCCGCTCGCTGCGGGGCTCCGCATCGCGAGATATAGCATTGGCTTTTGCCGTGGCGGCATATTGAGTTTGCTTGACTGGGGGCGGCGGTGAAGGGTTTTTATCGTCGCCTCATTGGATTACATCAAAAAGGGGAGTTGCGTGGCTATCCACATTATCGAAGAGGCGAATCGTTGCCTAGGTTGCAAAAGGGCGTTCTGCCAGCTTAAAGGCTGTCCGGTTCAGACGCCTATTCCGCAGGTCATTGACTTGTTCAAGCAGCGTCGTCTGGAAGAGGCAGGTGAGCTGCTGTTCCAGAACAACCCCATGAGCGCGGTCTGCTCCATGGTCTGTAACCATTCGGGCCAGTGCGAGGGCGCATGCATTCAGGGCCGCAAGGGCGCACCGGTGCATTTTTCGAGTATCGAGAACTATATCTCGACGGCATATTTGGATCGTAAGGAGTGGAAGCCTGCGCCGTCGTGCGGCAAGCAGGTTGCCGTGGTCGGTTCCGGTCCTGCCGGCATTACCGTGGCCATTAAGATGGCCCAGCTGGGCTGTGCCGTCACGGTGTTTGAACAGCGCCCCGAGATCGGCGGCGTGCTGGAGTACGGCATCCCCGAGTTTCGCCTGCCCCGTGCTCTCGTGCAAAAGTACCGTCACGTGATGTGCTCGCTTGGCGTACGCGTCCGTCCCTCGACCACCATTGGCGGCGCGCTGCATATCGACGACCTGTTGCGCGACGGCTACGATGCGGTCTTTGTCGGTACCGGTACCTGGCGCGCCCGCAAGCTGGGTATTCCCGGCGAGTCGCGTGGTAACGTACTGTTTGGTATCGATTACCTGGTCGATCCCACGAGCGTGGCGATCGGTCAGAACGTGGCGGTTATCGGCGCCGGCAACGTGGCCATGGATGTTGCCCGCACGGCCCTGCGCTCGGGCGCTCGCAAGGTTACCGTGTATGCCCGATCGCGCCATATCTCGGCCATCGATGACGAGGTGGAGCTGACCGAGCTTGACGGTGCCGAGATCGTGCGCGGCAAGGCGATCTGCGCCATCGACGATAACGGTCCGGTGTTCGAGACGGCTATCTTTGACGAGGACGACAACGTGGTGGGCTACGAGGAAGAACTTGACCATGTGCCCGCCGACACGGTTGTGATTGCGGCCTCGCAAGTGCCTAAGGACAAGCTGGTGCTTACGACGGGCGGTCTGGAGACCGACCATCGCGGTCTGCTTTCGGTCGATGAGTGCGGCATGACCACCGTGCCTGGCGTCTTTGCCGCCGGCGACGTGGTCAACGGCCCGCTCACCGTGGTCCATGCCGTAGCCGGCGCCAAGCTCGCCGTCGAAGGCATGACGAGCTACCTGGGCCTCTAACCCACCCCGCCCATCAGTTGCGGTGGAATACGGACTGTTTTGGCTGTCAAAGGCCTTATCTACTCCGTATTCCACCGCAACTTTTTGTGGGCTGAGTAAAAGCCGGGGGAGCGTGTACGGTCGGGTACAGCGCGGTTACTGATACGATAAGTACGTTAGCAACTGCCGCCGAGCGGCTCAAACGAAAGGAACCCTGTATGGAGTCTTCCGCCTACCCGATGCTCTTTAGCCCGATCAAGGTCGGTACGACCGAGGTCAAGAACCGCGTCTTTATGCCGCCGGTGTCCACGAACCTGGCCGATCATGGCTATGTGACCGACGACTTGGTTGATCATTACCGTGCCCGTGCCAAGGGCGGCGTGGGCCTCATCATTACCGAGGTCGTGACGGTCGAGCCCACCTATACCTATCTGCCGGGTGACATGTGCTGCTACGACGACACGTTTATCCCCGGCTGGGAAAAGCTCGCCGCAGCCGTCCACGAGTATGGCTGCAAGATCATGCCGCAGCTCTTCCACCCCGCCTACATGGCCTTTAACATTCCGGGCACGCCGCGCCTGATCGCTCCGTCCTTTGTGGGCCCGTCCTATGCCCGCGAGGCGCCGCGCCCCATCACGGTCGATGAGATCCACGAGCTCACGCATCAGTTTGGTGACGCTGCTGTTCGCATGCAGAAGGCCGGTGTCGACGGCGTCGAGGTCCATGCGGCACACGCCCACGGCATGCTCGGCGGCTTTTTGACCCCGCTCTATAACAAGCGCACCGACGAGTACGGTGGCTCGCTCGACGCCCGCATGCGCTTCCTGCTCGAGGTCATCGCCGAGATTCGCGAGCGCTGCGGCAAGGACTTTATCATCGACGTCCGTATCTCGGGCGACGAGTACACCGATGGCGGCCTGACCCTCAACGACATGATCTATGTCTCGCGTCGCTTGGAGAAGGCCGGCGTCGACATGATCCACGTGTCGGGCGGCACTACCATCAAGCGCGGCTCCGCCATTCCCGCCGCCGGCACGCAGCAGGCCTCGCACGCCGCCTGCTCGCGCGAGATCAAAAAGCACGTCAACATTCCCGTTGCCACGGTCGGCCGCATTAACGAGGCATGGATTGCCGAGGAACTGATCGAGGACGGCGCCGCCGACATCTGCATGATGGGCCGTGCCAATCTGTGCGATGCCGAGTTCTGCAACAAGGCGGCTGCCGGCAACGCCGACGAGATCCGTCCCTGCATCGGCTGCCTGCGCTGCCTGAACGGCATCATGTTTGGCAAGCGCATCTCCTGCACCGTCAACCCGGACGTGGAGCGCGACGAGGCCGGCTATGAGCCTGCCGCCGAGGCCAAGAACGTGCTCGTTGTGGGCGCCGGTCCTGCGGGCATGGAGGCAGCCTACATTGCCGCCAAGCGCGGCCACAACGTGGTGCTCGTGGATAAGCAGGACGAGCCGGGCGGCGAGATGCGCATCGCGGCCGTTCCGCCGGCAAAGCAGGAGCTCACGCGCGTGATCAAGTATCAGTACCGTCGCCTGGCCGAGGCCGGCGTCACATGCGTCTTTGGTACCGAGCTGACCGCCGAGGACATCCAGCGCGACTACGCGGGTTACGAGGTTGTCCTGGCCTATGGCGCCGAACCCATCGCCCCGGCCTTTATGCAGGGCTTTAAGCAGGTCATGACGGCTGATGACCTGCTGGGCGGCAAGGCTTTCCCGGGCAAGAAGATTGTCATTGTGGGCGGCGGCACCGTTGGCTGCGAGACGGCCGATTACCTGGCCCCGTTGGTCAACGATCTGTCGCCGGCAAACCGCGACGTCACCGTTATCGAGATGACCAAGACGCTCGCCGCCAACGAGGGCGGCGCCGGTCGCGCGGTCCTCATCACGCGTATGCTTTCCAAGGGCGTTCACGTGCTGACCGAGGCCAAGGTGACCGAGATTACCGAGGACACCATCAGTTACGAAAAGGACGGCGAGGTCCACACCATCGCCGACGCCGACACGCTGGTGCTTGCCATGGGTTACCGCCCCAACACCAAGCTGGCCGATGACCTTGCCGTTGCCGGCGTTGCCACCCACGTGCTGGGCGATGCCCAGAAGTGCGGCAACATCCGCGACGCCATCGGCGACGGCTACAAGGTCGCCTGCGAGCTGTAGGCTCTTGGCAAATAGGGGAGCGGCCGCCTTGCGGTGACTTAAGCGATAGCCAATCTAAAAAGGCGCCGCGACACATGGATCGTCGCGGCGCCTTTTGTCTGGCGGTTTGTTGGGGGTCGGTGCGCCCCGTGGGCCTTATTACAGGCCCAAGATCTCCTTGACCTTGGCGATGATGGCCTCGTCGGTGGCGTTGGCAAAGAAGTACTCCTGGAAGTGCTCACCAGCGAGGGCGCCCTTCACCAGATCCTGATCGATCTCGCCCAGGACGTCGACGAGCGGACGCATGGTCGCAGCGCGCACGCCGTCGAGGATCTTCTTGTTGCGCTGCTCGGGCTCAACGCGCTCGGCGGGGTAGCCGTTGCCCGAGCCAAAGCCAAAGAGCTTCTCGAAGGTGTACTCGAGGTTGAGCTCCTGGCCCCAGCCGTTCTTGAGGGCGAAGGGCATGGCGACGGCATTGCCATCGTTGACCTGGGCAAAGGTGTAGGCATCCAGCGGGTCGGCAACATGGCCGCACAGCACGCCGGGGAAGGAGTTGCAGGCGAGCATGGCGCCCTCGCCGGTGCCGCAACCGGTCACGACGTAGTCGGCAGCGCCGGAGTTGAGCAGCACGGCGGCAAGAATGCCGTTCTGCACGTAGGTGAGGGGCTTGGAGTCGGCGTCGGCATACATGCCATAGTTAAAGACGGTGTGCCCCATGGGCTCGACAACCTTCTTAAGGGCAGCCTCGATCATAGGGTTCTTGGAGTTCTGAGAATTCTCGTTGATTAGAGCGATCTTCATTTGAGTTAACCTTTCAACTAAATCTTCCAGTTTTTTGTTTCTGTGCGCGGGCGGCGGCAAAGCCAACCCGCGATGAGCTATGCGGGCGGTCGGCAGTTAAGTCTGTCGCGAGTTCCGCACAAACCGAAGCGCCTGTGTTGGCTGGTGCGTGACGGTGGCGAGGGCGCGCGGAGTGCGGCAGATTGGCGTGAAAGAGGAGCGAAGCGTACTTCGGTACGCGAGCGACGGTTTGAGCGCCAAGGTGCCGTGCTCCGCGCGGCCGCAGCCTATTGCGGCTGTTTGCCGATGTAGGCGAGTATGCCGCCGTCCACGTACAGAATGTGCCCGTTGACGAAGTTCGAAGCATCGGAAGCCAGGAACACGGCGGGACCCTTCAGGTCCTCGGGCGTGCCCCAACGGGCTGCGGGCGTCTTGGCAATGATGAACTGGTCAAACGGATGACGGCTGCCGTCAGGCTGCGTCTCGCGCAGCGGCGCGGTTTGCGGCGTGGCGATGTAGCCGGGCCCGATGCCATTGCACTGGATATTGGCCTCGCCAAACTCGGAGCAGATGTTCTTGGTGAGCATCTTGAGTCCGCCCTTGGCGGCGGCATAGCCGACGATGGTCTCGCGGCCGAGCTCGCTCATCATGGAGCAGATGTTGATGATCTTGCCGTGACCCTTGGCGATCATGCCCGGCAGGCAGGCCTTGGACACGATAAACGGGGCATTGAGGTCGATGTCGACGACGCGACGAAAGTCCTCGGCGCTCATGTCGAGCATCGGGGTGCGCTGGATGACGCCGGCGTTGTTGACCAGGATGTCGGGCGTGGTGCCAAAATCGGCTTCGATCTTGGCAACGAGCTCGGCGACGACAGCCTCGTCGGTGACGTCGGCAACATAGCCGTGAGCATAAAAGCCCAGCTCGCGGTAGTGCTTCTCGGCTTCGGCAACTTTGTCGGCGTGACGGGCGTTAAAGGCAATCTTGGCGCCTGCCTCTCCGAGCGCCTCGGCAATGGCCATGCCGATGCCATAGGTGGCGCCGGTCACGAGCGCGACCTTGCCGTCCAGGCGGAAGCTGTCCATAAGGTTAGACATTACAATCCTTCCAAAAGAAACGTTCATCTATATAAGTCTTGCTTCTATTACAAGTTCAGTATAGGAGAAGCGGAGGAATTAAAAGTCAGGTTTTCCTAGAATCAGGTGAACGTTCACTTTTAAAAGGTGAACGGTTGCAGCCGCTCGTCGCGATATCTGCTACATGGAGTAGCGCCCGTGCGCATCGCATTTCTCCTCTCATAGATGCGCGGCGCAAGAGGTCCCGAGTTCAACACGAGCTCGGGGCCTTTTTGTTTGGATTACGGACGCATTGCCGGACGAAAACACTATGCGTTTGGTAAATAGTCGTATGAACGTGAAATTTGTATCTAGTTTCCGTACGCAAATAAGACGAAAACAGTTTGCGTCTGGTTCTAAGCCGTACGCAAATGTTTTTCGTCTTATAATACGGTTCAGATGAGCATGAAAAGGAGAAGGACCGTACGTATGGTTGTCAGAGAGAGTCCTACCGTCGAATACAAGGAAAGCGTAACGCCGACGTTTCTTAAAACGGTGAGCGCCTATGCAAACTACGGGACGGGCAAGATAGAGTTTGGCGTTGACGACGGTGGTGTTGCAGTCGGTCTTTCTGACCCGGTTGCGGAGTGTCTGCGCATCGAGAACATGATTAATGACAGTCTGGATCCTGCGCCTCGTTACACGCTCGAGCTCGACGAGAACCGCGGAACTGTAACGCTTACGGTTTACGAGGGGCAGGACAAGCCCTATCGAAGCAAGGGGAAGGCCTACAGGCGAAATGATTCGGCGACGGTAGAGGTCGACCGTTTTGAGTACGGCAGGCTGACGCTCGAAGGCAGCAATCTGACGTTCGATGCGCTCACCTCGGCTCGCCAGGACCTGAGTTTTCACACGCTCGAACACAAGTGCATCGAGCATCTAGGCATTTCTGAGCTCACGTCGGATATTATGCGAACGCTTCGCCTGCTCGGCAAGGATGGCTATACCAATGCCGCGGCGATATTGGCGGATAACAACGAATTTCCGGGCATCGACTGCGTTCGTTTTGGCGACACCGAGGACGTGCTTTTAGATCGTGAGACGACGACGGGCCTGTCTGCAATTGAGCAGGTTGATAGAGCAGTTGCCATGTTCGCGCGCTACTATCGTTATGAGCGCATCGAAGGTGTCGAGCGTGTTCAGACCGACCGGATTCCCCTCGAGGCATTCCGCGAGGCAGTTGCAAACGCTCTAGTGCATCGGACGTGGGACGTGCAAGCGAATGTTCAGGTTGCTCTGTATGATGATCGCGTCGTTGTGACTTCACCCGGGTCGTTGCCCGCTGGCTTGACGACGGAGCAATACCTGTATGGACAGATATCCGTGCTCAGAAATCCCATCGTTGCCGAGGTCTTCTTAAAGTTGGACTATATCGAGAAGTTTGGAACGGGAATTGCGCGCATTAGGCGTGCCTATCGCGATTCGATTAATCAGCCGGTCTTTGATATTCGTGGCGGCGTGGTAGCTGTCGCGTTGCCCGTTACCGATGCCTTTGAAGGGTCTGGAGAAGAGGCTCAGGTTCTTAAGGCCTTGTCGGGCGGACGAATTATGTCGCGAAGTGAGATTGAGAAACAGACGGGGCTGAGCCGTGCGCGAACACTGTCCGCGCTCGAATCTCTGCTCAGCCGAAACGCGATCATGAAACAGGGGACAGGCCGCGCCACGAAATACGAGCGAGCGTAGTCCGAAAGACCTGTGTTACCAGGCAGGCCCCAAGCCGCGAATGGCTTGGGGCCTTTTGCATGCCGGCTGGCAATGGATCAATTTATGTCAAGTTATAGCAACATATAGCTCCGCTTGCGGGGTTTGCGACGGGCTATTCCTCATCGTCCGTATAGCGCGTGCGTCGTTATTTGCGACATCGATATGCCGGGCACTCGAGCCTCGTTTGCTCCGCGGCTGTTCGCTATTTGGCGCCAAACGCCATGCGGACGAATCGCTGGGCAAACAGCTTGTTGGCGAAGTTGATGATGTGGCCCAAGAACAGTGCCGAGATGGCGGTGGTTACGCCAAAGCCGCCTAAGTTGTGCATGCATACCAGCGACAGCGTGAGCGAGGCGGCGACATGCGAGCAATCGAACATGACCTTTACGTCTCCAAAACGGCGCTTGAGCTTTTCCGCAATGACCTGCACCAAGCCGTCGGGTGCGTTGGGGACAACGCCCATGTTGACGACGAGACTGACGCCAAATGCGGTGATAGCGAGGGAGAGCAGCATGGTCGCAACCTGCGCGGGGAGCGCCGTGGGATGCAGCGGGTTGAACGCCATGAACAGATCGGTGAAGCCGCCCATTAGCGTTGAAAAGCAAAGCTCGAGCAAAATGCGCGGTTGAAATTCGCGTCGCAAGATGGCGAGCTGCTCCGCGATGTAAGCGACATAGGTAGTTGTAATCCAAAAGCCGAGCGTCTTGCCCGTGAGCATGGATAGGGTCGTGGCAAAGCACGTGAGCGCGGCGACGCCCAGGCCAGATGCCGTCTGGAGGCTCATACCGAGTGCCAGCACGGCAACGCCCGCCAGATACATCAGCATTCTTATGACGGTATGACGCCAGTCGATCTTCTCGCCATGCATGATGATGAGCGGTCGCATGCTGCTGCATCCTTTCGATTGAAGGATATTTAAAGAGAAATGTCTGACCTGGGCCGGCAAAAAGAGGGTTATCGGAGGCACTGCCTCAACGGCAGAAAAGCCGGCCCCATGGTCAGTCGTCTAGGAATGTCTCGTTGTGCCGGAATGGGACTGAAGGGCTCAACGAGACGGGAAGAAAGCAAATGGCATGGCATGGGCAATAGGATGCCAAGATGGTAGGGTGCGTCTTAGCATCCTATTGCCCAGGCTTGACGAAATCGGTTTCGTTGAGATTTAGTATACGTATGGGAATCCATTTGCAAAGCGAAATAGAAGAAATTAGGTGAACGTTCACCTAATTGCAACAACTTATCGGTCAAAAGCCGAATCCCGGCCCTACCCCTCAAACATCGCCGTGGGATGGGGGATGCGATAGTATTACGTGGAGTTATTCGACAAACCGTGGGCTTCATTCGAGGGCTTTATGGAACAGCACCAGCATTATCAGAGCCTGCAAGATCAGGCATACAACGCATTGCGCTCCAAGATCATCTATGCCGAGCTCAAGCCTGGCACGCGCCTTTCGGCGATTGGTCTGGAAAAGGAGACGGGAATCGGGCGCACGCCCATTCGCGAGTCCTTTGTGCGTCTGCGTGAACAGGAGCTGGTGGAAACGCGTCCCAAAAGCGGCACCTATGTCTCAAAAATCAGCATGGAGCGCGCTGAGAACGCCTGTTTCTTGCGCGAGAAACTCGAGAGAAGCGTGCTCATTAAATGCTGCTCTGCCGCCACGCCCGAGCAAAAGTATCGGCTCGAGCAGATTCTTGCCGAGTCCGAGTCGCTCGATCATCGTGAAACGCGTCGCTTTTTCGATCTGGACAACCTGTTCCATGAGACATGTTTTGAGATTGCCGGCCGCCACATGTTGTGGGATTGGATGAAGAGCGTCAACACGCATTTTGAGCGATACAACTGGTTGCGTATGGTGTCGCAGGATCTGGATTGGGAGCCGATTCGTCGGCAGCATCGCCGGATTCTCGAGGCCATTAAAAAGGGCGATACCGACACGGCGAGCTACCTGGCAGAGACGCACCTGCATCTGATGCCCGAGGAGCAGGGCCCGGTTATCGTCTTGCATCCCGACTATTTCGAGCTGTCCAAAGACTCGGCCATCTAACTCGTTCCCTACATTAGTTGCGGTGAAATAGGGACTGTTTTGCGGCTTTGACGACGTAGGCAGTCCGTATTTCACCGCAAGTGCGGGGGTGCAATCGGGGCATGAAAAGGCTGCGGCGCCGCTTGGAGGAAAAGACCGGAAGCAAGGGTCCATTCCTCCAGACGGCGCCGCAGCTGTTTTGGTGGACTGGATTATGTTGAGTCGGTTGATTGACCGGGAAAGCAAAGCGGCTTGGGGGCGTGTCGCTTCCGTCACGTTCTATCAGCATACAAGACGGTTTCGGTTCTTGTTCGTGACGGAAACGGCGCGCTTCCGAGCCGCTTTAAAAGAAAGGGGGCGAGGTCTAGGACACGCCTCCTTTCACGATAGAGAGCTAAACCTAGCCGCGGACCTTCTTGACGACGTCCATGGCCTCGCGGGCAATCTGCTCGACCTTGGAGAGGTCGCCGTCGGCGAACAGGGCGGGCTTGACCATCCAGGTGCCACCGCAGGCGATGATGGCGGAGGAGCTCAGGTACTCCTCGACGTTGGCAGTGTTCACGCCGCCGGTGGGCATAAAGCGATGGCCGACAAACGGAGCAGCGAGGGCCTTGATGGTGTTGAGGCCGCCATACTGAGCCGCGGGGAAGAATTTGGTGACCTTGAGGCCCAGATTCTCGGCAGCAGTGACCTCGGAGGGGGTCACGGTGCCGGGAAGGACGGGCAGGTCGATGTCGATGCAGTGCTTCACGACGTCCTCGTTGTAACCCGGCGAGACGATGAACTTGGCACCGGCGGTGCGGGCCTGCTCAACCTGCTCGACGGTCAGGACAGTGCCGGCGCCGACGCACATCTCGGGTTCGGCCTCGGCCATAGCGGCGATGCACTCGGCGGCGCAGGCAGTGCGGAAGGTGACCTCGGCGGACTTCATGCCGGCTGCCATAAGGGCATGGGCGAGCGGTGCGGCGTCCTCGACCTTGTCGAGCACGACGACCGGCACGATGCCCAGGGATTCAAGCGTGGTGTAGAACTGATCGAACATAGTGTTCCTTTCGATGTGAGGCGCGCACGGGCGCGTGATTGCCAAAGAAGATTGGCCATGAGCCGGTTCCGGATTGGTTATCGGAGGCACTGCTTGGGTCACAAGCAATTTCGGAACCGGCTACGAGGCCAGTCGTGAAGGAATGCCAGACAAAACCGGAATGGGACTAAGTGGTTCTACCTGGCCGGAGGAATCGGGGAGCGGGCTGCAGAGGTATGGGTATAAAAAGCTGCGGCCCGCGGAATGGGGACGGCTTAGCGCGCGACGCGGGTGCCACCGTCGGCGGCGGATGCCACGGCTGCGATCTCGTCTGCGGTCACCAGGTTGGAATCGCCCTTGATGGTGAGCTTGAGGATCGAGGCGGCGATGGCGAAGTTGACGGCGTCCTGCGGGGCAAAGTCGTTGATGAGGGCATGGACGAGGCCGGCATTGAAAGCGTCGCCGGCGGCAACGCCCTCGAGCACGTGCACGTCGTGAGCAGGGGAGAACCAGTGCTCGCCGCTCTCGGCGTCAAAGAGCATGCCCATCCAAATGGAGCGCTCGACGCAGGAGATGTTGCGGACGACCGAGGCGACCTTCTTGCAACCGTACTCGGCGCAGATCTGACGGGCCATCTCGACGTAGGTGTCGCGCTCCTCGATGCCGTGGGCAAGGGAGCCGGAGACGCAGGTCATACCGAGGCCGGCAGGAGCGTCCTCGTCGTTGGCAATGCAGATGTCAACGAGCGGCAGGAGTTCCTTCATGGTGGCCTGCGACTTCTCGGGCGACCACATCTTGCCGCGATAGTTCACGTCGCAAACGGTGGTGATGCCCTTGGCGCGGCAGGCGGTGAGGGCATCCTTGCAGGCGGCGGCCATCTCGTCGGAGACGGCGGGCGTCACGCCGGAGAAGTAGAAGACATCGACACCCTTGAGGATCTCGTCCCAGTCAAAGACGTCGCGCTTGGCCATGTTGATGGCAGAGTACTTGCGGTCGTAGACGCAGCCGTTGCCGCGCTGCGAGGCGCCGACCTCAAACACATAGGAACCAAGACGGTCGCCCTGGCGCACGACGCGCGAGGTATCGACGTCGTAGACCTTCAGCGAACGCAGGGCGCACTCGCCCAGACGGTTGGCCGGGACAACGGAGACGTAAGCTGCCTTGTCACCCTGGTAGGCCAGGGAAAGCGCGGTGTTGGCTTCGGCGCCGCCGTAGCGGACATCAAACTCGGTCGCCTGCTCAATGCGCAGATGGTCTTTGGGCGAGAGCCTCATCATGATCTCGCCGAAGGTAAGAACCGTTTTACCCATGGTCGCGCAGCTCCTTCTTACTCGTGCGTACACCTTTGATATGGCGTTGGCACGGAGGTGCCAAGACGGTAGGGTACATCTTTGCACCTCCGTGCCAACGCTTGCCGAAATCGGTTTACGAAATCGGTTTCGTTTCGAGTTGTAGTATACTCACCTACAGCGTTTTGCAAGCGAGATTTTTAAAAAAATGCCTAAAATGGCTCAGACTGCCGACAATTGGGAAACGGGGTGCGCTATGGCGCAGATGAGAATCAAGGACATTGCCGCCGAGGCGGGCGTGAGCCCGGCCACGGTCTCGCGCTATCTCAACAACCGTCCCGGGCAGATGACCGAGGAAACCCGCGCTCGCATCGCGGCGGTTATCGAGCGCACCGGCTATCGTCCACGTGCCGCCGCGCGCAATCTGCGCAGCTCGCGCACCAACCTCATCGGCGTGATCTTGGCCGACATTGCTAACCCGTTCTCCAGCGCCATGCTCGAAGGGCTTTCCGCTAGTGCCGCCGCGCGCGGCTGCTCGCTTATGACTGCCATTAGCGGCAATGATTCCGCCAAGGAAGCAGAGTCGCTCACCAGACTTATCGATGCCGGTGTGGACGGCCTGGTCGTCAACACCTGTGGCGGCAACGACAAGGCGATTGCCGCGGCTGCGGGACGCCTGCCCGTCGTGCTGCTCGACCGCGATGTTGCCGACGGTGGCATCGATCTGGTGACCTCCAACAACCGTGAGCTGGTCGCCGGCCTGGTAGACGCCTTGGCCTCTGCGGGCAGCGAGCGCCTGTGCCTGCTCACCGAGGCAAGCGACGACAGCCCTGTGCGTCGCGAGCGTGCCGAGGCCTTTGCCGACGAGCTTTCGCGCCGCGGTCTTGCGGGCGAGGTCGTCACCTTGGCCGACGGTGGTGTCGAGGGCGTCAGTCACCTGGACGAGACCATCCGCGAGTATGCGGGAAAAAAGCTCGGCCTCATTGCCGTCAACGGTCTGGTCTTTCTGCGTCTGACCGAGGCACTGGCACAGTTGGGACCCTCGTTGCCGGCTGGCCTCAAGATTGCGACGTTTGACGACTATCCCTGGAACCACGTGCTCTTTGGCGGTGTGACCACGGCCGCGCAAGACACCCTTACCATTGCCGAGCGCGTAGTCGAGCGCCTGTCCGAGCGCATCGACATCGTTACCACTACGGTGGGCGATGCCGCAAAGCTCGCCCCCAAGCGCATCGAGATCCCCGGCCACATCGAACACCGCGCTTCGACCTCGCGCTAGTCTCTTGGCCTCACGGCCTGTTCGCACACGTTTTTTGGGCGCTTGATACGCTTTAACCCTGCGGAAACATTTTTCTGCGATAGTATCTGCGATATAGATCAGTCGAAACCCGCCCGAAAGAAAGGGGAGCGACATGAACCAGCAGAACATCGATTACGTACTCCGCTCTGTAGAGCAGCGTGACATCCGCTTTGTGCGTCTGTGGTTTGTCGACATTCTCGGCCGCCTCAAGAACTTTGCCATTAGCCCCGAGGACCTCGAGGTCGCTTTTGAGGAGGGTATTGGCTTTGACGGCTCCGCCATCGAGGGCTTTGCCACGCCCGAGGAAGCCGACATGCTGGCGTTCCCCGATGCTTCGACCTTCCAGATACTGCCGTGGCGCCCGAGCCACAACGGCGTCGCCCGCGTGTTCTGCGATGTGTGCACTCCCGATCGCAAGCCGTTTGCCGGCGACCCGCGCGATGCCCTGCGCCGCATGTTCCGCAAGGCCGAGAAGGCTGGCTATCTGCTCAACGTGGGTGCCGAGCTGGAGTATTACTACTTCCCCGACGAGCACACCCCCGAGCCGCTCGACAACGTGGGCTACTTCGATCTTTCGGTGAGCGATGCCGCCCGCGACCTGCGTCGCAACACGGTCCTCACGCTCGAGAAGATGTCCGTGCCCGTGGAGTACACCTTCCACGCCGCCGGCCGCTCGCAGCACGGCATGAGCTTGCGCCATGCCGAGGCCCTGAGTATGTCCGACGCCATCACTACGGCCAAACTCATCATTAAGCAGCAGGCCTACGAGAGCGGTTGCCACGCCTCCTTTATGCCCAAGCCGTTGGCGGGCGAGGACGGCAGTGCCATGTTCCTGTGCCAGTCGCTATTCGACCACGACGGCAACAACGTGTTTTGGGGCGAGGACGACGAGAAGTACCATCTCTCCGACGTCGCCAAGCACTATATGGCTGGCATCCTGGCGCATGCCCGCGAGATCAGCGCCATCACCAACCCCACGGTCAACTCGTACAAGCGCATCACGACGGGCGGCGACTCCGTGCCACAGTACGCCACGTGGGGCCTGCGCAACCGCGCGAGTATGGTCCGCATTCCGGTCTACAAGCCCGGCAAGCAGCTGTCCACGCGCATCGAGCTTCGCAGCCCCGACCCCATGGCCAATCCGTACCTGGTCAACGCCGTCACGCTGGCGGCTGGTCTGGACGGCATCGAGCGCAAGCTGGAGCTCCCGCCCGAGGCAACGGCCGAGACGCTCAAGCTTACCGACCGTCAGATGGTCGAGGCCGGCTACGCGCCGCTGCCGCGCTCGCTCAAAGAGGCGCTCGACGTGTTTGAGGACTCGCAGTTTATGAAGGATGCCCTCGGCGAGCACATCCACAGCTTCTTCCTCAAAAAGAAGCGCGACGAGTGGCATAAGTTTGAGTCTACGATCACCGAGTGGGAGATCAAGCACTACCTGGCGAACTCCTAATCGCGCTGGCTTGTTCCAGTACGATTGAGCTCATTTCTTTGGAGGCCGATATGTCCGAAAAGAGTGCCCTGTTCATGGCGCGCACGACGCGCTTCCACGAGTTTGCCCGCAGCTTGACGACTACCCTGGGTGTCGAGGTGAGCCTGGCAACCCCCGATTCGCCAACTGCGGCGCACGACTTTGACCTGCTGATTCTCGATTCAGATGGCATCCGCAGCGACCGCATCGATCAGATTGCCAAGTGGCTTGACGATCGTGGTGGCGTCCCCATGTTGGTGATCGTTGACGACGAGGCACTCGGTACCTTGCGCCTGCCCAATCACGCGCATACCGACTTTGTATGCCCCACGGCGACACCCAACGAGCTCAAGGCTCGCGCGCAGCGCCTGATGGGCGAGGAGGAGACCGTTACCGCCGACGATGTACTCAATATCGATAACCTCGAGATTAACCTGGCTACCTACCAGGTGACACTCGATAACGAGCCCATCGACCTGACGCTGATGGAGTACTCGCTGCTGAGCTTTTTGGCGACGCACCCCAACCGCGCCTACAGCCGCGAGGTGCTGCTGCACCGCGTGTGGGGCTTTGAGTACTGCGGCGGCACGCGCACCGTCGACGTGCACATTCGACGCATCCGCTCCAAGGTGGGCCCGCAGATCGCGGCGCACATCACCACCGTCCGCGGCGTGGGCTATCTGTTTAAGGACTAGATTTCCACCACAAAGGGGACAGGCACCTTTGTGGTGGTTTTGACGCAGGTGCGGGTCCCTCTCGAATCTGCAACAGAACTTAAGCCTTCCTAAAAGATTGCGTTCTCGTACACGCACGCCCGCATATTGGGGTACAACTCAACGTGAACAATGATGGCCCGCCACATGTTTGGCGGGCCTTTGGTTATTTGACGAAAGGATCGCAGCTATGAGCGAGAACGATTCCCAGCGTCCCCAGGATGCGGGCAACGCCGGCGAGACCCAGCAGCAGCCGCGTGTGCAGGTGGAGTCGACGCCTGCCGACAGCAACATTCCCTACGTGCAGGCCTACGACACGCAGACCGGAAAGCCGCTGGGCAGCCAGCAGGTTGTAAACAAGCACACAGTGGTCAAGACCAAGACCAAAAAGCTGCCGATCTTTATTACGGCGCTCGCCGGTTGTGCCTGCGGCGCCCTGCTAGTCATTGCGCTCATCATGAGTGGCACGCTCAACATTGGCGGCGGCAAGAACGCCGTGACGGCGGGTGCTTCGGGTTCGTCGACGCAAAAGATTACGATTGATTCCGAGGACACCACGCTGGCCGAGGCCGTTTCTGCCAAGGCCCTGCCCTCCGTGGTTTCCATCACCGCCACTTCGAGCGGCAGCCAGAATGGCTCGCTTTCGCAGTCTGCCGACGAGTCGGACAACTCGGGCAGCGTCGGTTCGGGCGTGGTGCTCGATACCGAGGGTCACATCCTTACCAACAACCACGTGGTCGATGGCTATGACCAGTACGTGGTGACCATGGACGACGGCACTACCTACGAGGCCGAGTTCGTGGGCAACGACGCCTCGAGCGACCTGGCCGTCATCAAGCTCAAGGACGCCGACGCCTCCAAGCTCACGCCGATCGAGATCGGTGACTCCTCCAAGCTCAACGTGGGCGAGTGGGTCATGGCGATCGGCTCGCCGTTCGGCAACGAGCAGTCTGTCTCCACGGGTATCGTGTCGGCGCTGTATCGCTCCACGGCCATGAGCTCTACCAACGGTAACACCATCTATGCCAACATGATCCAGACCGATGCCGCCATCAACCCGGGCAACTCCGGTGGCGCGCTCGTTAACGACAACGGCGAGCTGGTGGGTATCAACTCGCTCATCGAGAGCTACTCGGGCTCCAGCTCGGGCGTGGGCTTTGCTATTCCCGTTAACTACGCCAAGAACATTGCCGACCAGATCATCGACGGCAAGACGCCGGTGCATCCGTACATGGGCGCTACGCTTTCGAGCGTCAATGCGCTCAACGCCCGCACCAACAAGCTGAGCACCGATAGCGGCGCGTACGTGGCGAGCGTCGTTGAGGATGGTCCTGCTGCCAAGGCCGGCATTCAGGAGGGCGACGTCATCACCAAGCTGGGCGACGACGAGATCACGAGCGCCGATGGCCTGATCATCGCACTGCGCAGCCACGAGGTGGGCGAGAAGGTCGAGATCACGCTCATGCGCGGCAAGGAAGAGAAGAAGGTCACCGTCGAGCTGGGCTCCGACGAGGAGCTGCAGAACCAGCAGCAGGACGACAGCGCGACCGACACCGGCAACGGCGGTATTACCGACGAGCAGCTGCGCCAGTATCTGGAGGAGCTGCTGGGCCAACAGGGCCAAGGCCAAGGCTATGGCCAGGGTTTCTAACGAACCGTATTGCACATATCGAAGCCAGAGGGGACTGTCCCGCCAACGCGGGACAGTCCCTCTTTTCTTATTGATCCGTTGGGGACGGGGAAACGGATCATTTAGAAATGGCAAGGGCATGAGTTGATCGCGCGATCCGCCCCGGTCCGGCCGCTGCCGATTCGGTGCGGTTCGAAAGGGTTATTCGGCGCCATGGTGACCGGTGGTACTCTAGTATCCGTTTGAAATCGAGCGAAGGAGTGCCGCTATGGAGCAATCGAGCCTGTTTGGTGACGGTGTGGACATCGATACCGAAACGCCCGCGAGCGCGGATGCCGCTGCACCGGCCGACGCCCGTGCCCAGGCGGCAGCGCGCGCGGCCGAGCTGCGCCATGAGCTCGATTACCACGCCTATCGCTACTACATGCTCGACGCGCCCGAGATCACGGACGCCGCCTTCGACAAAATGCTCGTTGAGCTCCAGCAGATCGAGGCGGCCTATCCCGACCTGGTGACGCCCGACAGCTATACCCAGCGTGTGGGCGGATACGTGAGCGAGCAATTTACGCCGGTCACGCATATGGCGCGCATGTATTCCATGGACGATGCCATGGACCTGGACGAACTTGACGCGTGGCTCCAGCGCACCGAGGATGCGCTCGGCGCCGGTAGCGTCACCTATACCTGCGAGCTCAAGATCGACGGCTTGGGCGTCGCGCTTACCTACCAAAACGGCACCTTCGTACGCGCCGCCACGCGCGGCGATGGCACCACGGGCGAGGACGTGTCGCTCAACGTCCGTACCATCAAGGACGTGCCCATGCACCTGTCCGAGCCGGCGCTCGCCCACATGGGCGCCGATCGCGAGCGTACCATCGAAGTGCGTGGTGAGGTCTACATGCCCAAGGGCAGCTTTGTCCGTCTAAACGAAGAGGCCGATGCCGAGGGCCGCGACCCCTTTGCCAACCCGCGCAACGCTGCTGCAGGATCCCTGCGCCAAAAGGACCCCAAGGTCACGGCGCGCCGCGACCTGGCCACCTTTATCTATGCCATCGCCGATACCGATCCGCTGCACGTCCACAGCCAGCGCGAGTTTCTCGACTGGCTGCGTAGCGCCGGCTTCAGCGTCAACCCCAACGTGGCTCGTTGCGCCACGCCGTCCGAGGTCCACGAGTTCTGTGCCCAGGCGCTCGAGCACCGCGGCGACCTGGATTACGACATCGACGGCGTGGTCGTAAAGGTCGACAGCTTCCAGCAGCAGCTCGACCTGGGCTTTACCGCTCGTGCACCGCGCTGGGCCATCGCCTTTAAGTTCCCGCCCGAGGAAAAGCAGACCGTCCTGCGCGAAATTCGCATTCAGGTGGGCCGCACCGGTGTGCTCACGCCGGTCGCCGAGTTCGACCCGGTGACGGTCGCCGGCTCCACCATCGCGCGCGCCACGCTGCACAACATCGATGAGATCCGCCGCAAAAACGTGCGCGAGGGCGACACCATCATCGTGCACAAGGCGGGCGACGTGATCCCCGAGGTCGTGGGTCCCGTGCTCGACAAGCGCCCGGTCGACAGCGTTGACTGGCAGATGCCCGAGGTCTGCCCCGTGTGCGGTAGCCCCGTGGTCCACGAGGACGGTGAGGTGGCCTACCGCTGCGTGTCCATCGACTGCCCCGCACAGCTCAAGGAGCGCCTGCTCCACTGGGTGAGCCGCGGCTGCATGGACGTCGACGGCCTGGGCGACGAGATCGTCGACAAGATGATCGCCGCTGGTCTTATCCACGATGTCGCGGACTTCTACCAGCTCACGGTCGACGATATCGCCGGCCTGGACACAGGGCGCACCTATGCCAGCTCCAACAGCAAAAAGGGCGTCAAGAAGGGCGACCCCATTCCGGTGGGCCTCAAGACGGCCGAGAAAATCATCGCCGAGCTCAACAAGTCCAAGAGCCAGCCACTCGGTCGCGTGCTGTTTGCCCTGGGTATCCGCCATGTGGGCAAGAGTGTGGGCGAGGTCATCGCCGAGCGATTCCTGTCGATCGACAAGCTCATCTTGGCGAGCGAAGAGGATATCGCCGAGTGCGAGGGCATCGGTCCCAAGATTGCGGCGAGCGTCAAGCAGTTCCTGGCCGTGCCCGAGAACCTCGCCGTGCTGGAACGTCTGCGCCAAGCGGGCCTTTCGCTCGAGGTCGACTTGGGCGCCGCTCATGCGCAAGCCGCGGCCGAAGCTGACGTGGCGGGCGAGCTCGCCGACGCACAGCCGCTTGCGGGTCTGACCTTCGTGCTCACGGGCACGCTCGTCAACCGCACACGCGACGAGGCGGGCGCGGCGCTCAAGGTGCTCGGCGCCAAGGTCTCGGGCAGTGTTTCAAAGAAGACGAGCTATCTGGTCGCCGGCCCCAAAGCGGGCTCCAAGCTCACCAAGGCCGAGCAGCTGGGCGTGCCTGTATTGGATGAGGACGCACTCGAGCAGATTTTGGCTACTGGCGAGGTGCCTGAGGCGTAAGGCATCGATAGCCAAATTGAAGAACCGCCCGGAAGCACGATGCCTTCCGGGCGGTTCTTACTTTGCTGGGGCAACCGGCACCGTGATCTGCGTTACGTAGGTTGCCGGGTCGTCGCTGATGATGTCATCGATAAGGGCGATCTCGCGCGAAGGCCCGGTGGGCGCCAGGTTGTGCTCGCGCATATAGCCGAGCAGCTGCTTATAGCGCGGGGCTGCTTGCCCGTGCGTGCCGCGGAAGCTTATGGTCAGGCAGCGCGCGGCAGGTCGCGTCTCAACGTCGCCCAAGTAATCATCGGTGTCATCGAGCAGCAGGAAGACCTCGTCGTAGCCATCAAAGTCGCCGGCGGCGAGGCGTTCGGGCGCGATGCCCACACCCAGATTGCCCAGATAGGCAAAGGTTTCGTGCTGCCCCTGCTGAAGCTGGCGGATATGCCATCCCAGCGAATAGGCGTCGGTGGGATTGACGCGCTCGTGCAGCGTGGCGCAGCGAAGTTCGGGTTCCTCGATTTCGCTAATGGTGTCGAGATCAGCATTCAAAGCGCCATGAAGCAAGGCAAGCCGCTGGTCAATCTTGCGCGACATGCGCTCCAACTCACGCCGCCTGTGCTCAATTAACTCCTGTTGCTTGGTCAGTTGCCGTTGTATCAAATCCATATCGCGCGTAGTGACAAACTCGCGAATCTGCGCCAGCGGCAAGTCGAGAACGCGCAGGTTGCCGATGGTGTTGAGGGTGGAGAGCTGCCGCGATCCGTAGTAGCGGTACCCACTTGCCGGATCGACATATGCCGGCTCCAACAGCCCCATCTGCTCGTAATGACGCAGTGTGCCCACGCTTAAATTGAGCAGGCGCGCCACCTCGCCAATGCGGAGCAGGCCCTCGGTGTGTTCACTTGGCATGTCGGTCACAGGACCGCTCCTTTCGGTAAAAACAGGGGAGAGGCGCTAGGCCTGCGTCGCCCCGCTACGCCACCAGCTTGTCAAAAGCCCCGCGCCGGTTGAGCACGGTAAATGCAATCACGCAGATGCCCGCCGACAGAATCGACCCGCACGGCGAGGCGATGCCCATGGGGAACAGCGTGTCGGAATAGGCGTTCGACAGCAGCCATGCGCCGGGCACGCGAATGAGCACCACGGCCAGCACGTTGTGCGCAAAGCCAATGTAGCTCTTGCCATACGCAGCGAAAAAGCCGCTAAAGCAAATGTGGATGCCGGCAAAGATCGCGTCGAAAATATAGCTGCGCATATAGCCGGTACCGGCGGCGACTACTGCAGCGTCCTTGGCAAAAAAGCCGATAAACGCCGGCGCCACCAGCCACATCAGCACCGTGATCAGGCAGCCGTACACCACCGAGATGGTCATGGCGTCCTTGAGTACCTGACGCGCGCGATCGCCCTTGCCCGCGCCGGCATTTTGCGCCGTGAGCGCGCTGACGGTAGCGCCCATGGAACTCGGCACAATGAACAAAAAGCTGATCATCTTTTCGACCAGGCCCACGGCGGCGGCGTCGACCAGACCGCGGTGGTTGGCGATGACGGTGATGAACATAAACGCCACCTGGATGCAGCCGTCCTGCACGGCCACGGGCACGCCGATCTTAAGAATGCTACCGAGCACCTCGGGCTGGGGGCGCAGGTCGCTGCGCTTAACGTGGATGTTCGTGCGGCGGCTCTTGAGCCACACGAGCGCGAGGGCAACGCTGGCCGTCTGCGCGGTCACCGTGCCGAGCGCCGCGCCCACGGGGCCGAGCCCCATGTGGCCGATAAACAGAAAATCGAGCGCGATGTTGATGATGCATGCCACGCCAATCACGTACATGGGCGAGCGCGAATCGCCCAGCCCGCGAAAGATGGCCGAAAGAATGTTGTATGCGGCGATAAACGGAATGCCCATAAAGCAAATGCGCAGGTAGGCGGCGGTGCCTTCGACCGCCTCGGCCGGCGTGCCAATGAGCGCCACGATCTGCGGGCACAGTGCGAGCAAGATAGCGGCCAGCACCACCGAGACACCCATAAAGAGCGTGATGGTGTTGCCGATGGCGGTCTCGGCGCGGTCGAAGCGGCGCGAACCCACGGCGTGGCCGACGATGACCGTCGTTCCCATGGCCAGGCCCACGAGCGTCACGGTAATGATATAGAGCGTCTGCGCGCCGTTGCCCACGGCGGTGATGCCGGCGGCGCCGCTAAACTGCCCCATCATGTACAGGTCGGCCATGCCGTAGAGCATCTGCAAAAAGTACGAGAGCATATAAGGCAGGGCAAAGACCGCGATGGTCTTGAGGACATTGCCGCGTGTGAGGTCGTGTTCCATGGGCGGGGCACTTTCTGGCTTAGATCGTTTACGTACCAGTGTAGTGAAAACCCTACAACGATTGTAGAGTCAAGGTTTGTGTTGGCGGTGGGGCGAAAAAGTCACGCACGCGTTCATTTCCAATTGAATACAGGGGCGCGTCCTGCGAGCTTGGTGCCTGCACTAGCCTTGCAGAAATCGATTTCGGAACACTTGACACCGCCGCACGGCGCGCCATAATACGTGGGTTTGCGAACAACGTTTGATGGGGGATGAACCTGCGTGCGCAATCTCAAGATTCTGTTTTCCTATCTGGGGGCATACCGCCGCGATGCCATGCTCGGCGTGCTCTTTGTGACGGCCGAGACGGCGCTCGAGCTGTTTATCCCGGTCATCATGGCAAATATCATCGACGTGGGCGTGCCCGCGGGCGACATCAACTATATGCTGTTGCAGGGCACGTATATGTTGATATGCGCTGCATTTTCGCTGGTACTTGGCTTGGGCTATGCGCGCACGTCTGCCCGCGTTGCCTCGGGGCTGGGCGCTAACCTGCGCGAGGCGGAGTATCGCAAGATTCAGACGCTCGCCTTTGGCAATCTGGACAACTACGATGCCAGCTCGCTCGTCACGCGCATGACCACCGATATCACCGTCATCCAAAACGCCATCGGCAACGGCTTTCGCCCCATGGTGCGCGGCCCCGTGACGCTCATCGTCGGCTTGGTCTATGCGCTGGTGCTGTCGCGTCCGCTCGCCACCGTTTTCGCGATCATCCTGCCGGTGCTGGCGATCGTGCTGGGCGTTATCACCTATCGCGTCAGTCCGCTCTACCGCCAGCTGCAGACCTCGATGGACCATCTCAACGGTGTGGTGCAGGAGGACCTCACCGCCGTGCGCGCCGTCAAGGCGTACGTGCGTGCCGAGCACGAGGAGGCCAAGTTCGACGCCGTCAATACCGAGCTCGCGCATACGGCGACCAAGACCTTCGGCAACGCCGTGCTCAACCTGCCGGTGTTTCAGCTGTCGATGTACGTGGCGGCGCTTTCCATTCTGTGGATCGGCGGTCGCATGATCCTTGCCGGCGAGCTCGGCGTGGGCTCGCTCACGGGCTTTATGAGCTATGTGCTGTTGATCATGAACTCGCTCATGATGATCTCCAACGTGTTTTTGCTGCTCACCCGCGCACTTGCCAGCGTGGAGCGCATCTCGCGGGTGCTCGACGAGCGTTCGCTTATCCAGGCACCCGACGCTGCCACTGCCGTGCACGGGGTGGCCGACGGAAGCATCGAGTTTCGCGACGTGTCGTTTAAGTACCGCGCGGATGCTGCTGAGGATGTGCTCGAGCATATTGACCTTTGCATTGAGGCGGGCTCCACGGTGGGCGTGCTCGGCGGCACGGGCTCGGGCAAGAGTTCGCTTGTGCAGCTAATCGCGCGCCTGTACGACGCCACCGAAGGCGCCGTGCTCGTGGGCGGGCGCGATGTGCGCGATTACGACCTGGCCGCCCTGCGCGACGCCGTGGGTATCGTGCTGCAAAAGAACGTACTGTTTACGGGTACCGTGCGCGAGAACCTGCAGTGGGGCAATCCACAGGCGTCGGACAATGAGCTCCTCGCGGCTTGCCGCGCGGCGTGCGTGGATGAGTTCCTCGATCGCATCGGCGGGCTGGACGGCTATCTGGGCCAGGGCGGTGCCGGTGTCTCGGGCGGGCAGAAGCAGCGCCTGTGCATCGCGCGTACATTGCTCAAGCATCCGCGTGTGCTCATCTTTGACGATTCGACCAGCGCGGTCGATATGGCGACCGACGCCAAGATCCGCGAGCATATCGCTCAGATTCCCAACACGACGGTGATTGTCATTGCGCAGCGCATTGCGAGCGTCATGGATGCCGATCGCATTATTGTGTTGGACGACGGTCGTGTCCACGGCGTGGGCACGCACGAGGAACTGCTGGCGGGCGATAGCATCTACCAGGAGATTTACGCCTCGCAGATGGAATTTGCAGGGAACGCGGACACCGGCGACGGCTGCGACGATGGCTGCGCGAATGATCCGTTTTCCTGCGTTCCCAGCGGATCGCCCTTGGAAGGGGGTGAGCGCCATGCCTAAGACATCCGCTCAGGCCCGTCCCGCCAATCTGGCGCAGACGCTCCGCCGCTTGCTCTCCTACATGGGACACGCCAAGTTCTCGCTGCTCGCAGTGGGTGTGCTTGCCTCTGTTGCGGCCATCGCGAGCCTTGCCGGTACCTACATGGTGCGCCCCATCGTCAACGGTTTGGCAACGGGCGGCGAGGAACTGCTCGCTAAGCAGGTTATCTTTACCGCTGCCATCTACGCCGCGGGCGTGCTCTCGGCTCTGGGCTACTCGCAGATTATGGTGCGCGCGGCCCAGCGCGTGGTCTCCGATATCCGCCGCGACCTGTTTGCGCACATCCAGATGCTGCCGCTGAGCTACTTCGACAGCACGCGCTCGGGCGACATCATGAGCTTTTTCACCAACGATGTCGACACTGTCTCCGAGGCGCTCAACAACAGCTTTGCCAACGTGATTCAGGCGAGCATCCAGGTGGTCGGCACCACGGCCATGCTCATCATCCTCAACTGGCAGCTCACGATTATCACGCTCGTGTGCGACGCGGCCATTGTGCTGTACGCGCGCTACTCGGGCGCGCGCTCTAAGCGCTTCTTTGCCGCCCAGCAGGCATCGCTTGGCGACCTGGACGGATATATCGAAGAGATGGTCTCGGGCCAAAAGGTCATCAAGGTCTTTAATCACGAACAGGCCAATGTGGCTGGTTTTGACGCACGCAACCAAGAGCTGCGCCGCACCGGTGGTGCCGCGCAGGCCTACGCCAACTCCATGGTGCCCATGACCGTGGTGATCGGCTATGCCAACTACGCCATCGTCGCCGTGGCGGGCGGCATGCTCTGCATCAAGGGGCTCGCCGACGTAGGCGCGCTTGCAAGCTACCTGGTCTTTGTACGCCAGGCGGCCATGCCCATCAACCAGTTTACGCAGCTGGGCAACTTTTTGCTCAACGCGCTGGCCGGTGCCGAGCGCCTGTTTGCCGCCATGGACCTTAAGCCCGAGGTGGACGAGGGCTGCGTGGAGCTGGTGCAGACGGGGGACGCCGCGTGGGCATGGAAGATTCCCGAGGGCCAGGGCGTGGGCGCGTACGGGCACCTGCATGATATGGCTGCCGTTGATGAGTCGGGCCGTGCGGTGGCTGCCGACGGCACCGAGCTCACGTGCGGCTTGGTCCCACTTGCCGGCGACGTGCGCTTCCATGCCGTGGACTTTTCCTACGTGCCAGGCACCCGTGTGCTCACGGATCTCAACCTGTTTGCCAAGCCGGGCCAAAAGATCGCCTTTGTGGGCTCCACAGGCGCAGGTAAGACGACCATCACCAACCTCATCAACCGCTTCTACGAGGTCGATGACGGCGAGATCACGTACGACGGCATCGACGTCAAGCACATTGCCAAGGCCAGCCTGCGCGGGTCGCTCGGCATTGTGCTGCAGGACACGCACCTGTTTAGCGGCACCATTGCGCAGAACATCCGCTTTGGCAAGCTCGACGCGACCGACGAGGAAGTGCGCGCCGCCGCCGAGGCTGCCTGCGCGGATTCGTTTATCCGCCGCCTGCCTAGAGGCTACGACACGCCGGTCACGGCCGACGGCGCCAACCTGTCGCAGGGCCAGCGCCAGCTGCTCGCCATTGCGCGCGTGGCCGTCGCCGACCCACCGGTGCTCATCCTGGACGAGGCCACTTCGAGCATCGACACGCGCACCGAAAAGCTTATCGAGCGCGGTATGGACCGCATCATGCGCGGACGCACCACGTTTATGATCGCGCACCGCCTGTCCACCGTCCGCGACGCCGACGCCATCATGGTCCTTGAACACGGCCGCATCATCGAGCGCGGCACCCACGAGGAGCTGCTCGCCCAGCACGGCGAGTACTGGCAACTGGCGCATGGCTTAAAAGAGCTGGATTAACCTGTTCGAGCACGATGCTTTGACCCCTCCATGCTCCTCACCTCGCCTCAAACCATCACAACATTCGACGTTTTTTGCCAAAATTGGGAAAAGCATCGAATGTTGTGATGGTTTTTCTACCACTCGATCGGGTGGAATCGCTTTCTTGCGCACGAAGGTGTGCGGACCCGTGGGCAGGGGAATAAGGTTGGTTATCCGACTCCATTGGAGGGCTCATGGACCTGCCGATCGTCCTGTCCCATAAGACTGCCTGGCTGTACCACAACGTGGCGCGCCCGTTCGAGCCGCTCTCGCGAGCAAGCAGCCTATACGATGAGGACTCGCTTGCTGGCGAGGCGGAGCCGACCGCGAGCCTGCCCAAATTGGGGCTCGATGCCAAGGGGCTGAGGGCTTCAACGGCAGTTGGGATCGTTACCGACTATCTGGTTTCGCTTGGTATTCCACGAGAAGAGCTCGATCATATCGACACGCTCGTCAACTTCGATTTTGAGCGCTCGACGCCGGCTGGATTTAGGTGCCATGTGTTTGGAGCACCGGTACCTCCAGGCCATCTTATCGAGGTGGCAGAGGGCCTTCTGGTGGTTGATGAGGCCATGTGCTTTGTCCAGGCGGGTTCGTGGATGAGTGAGCCCGAGCAGTTGGAATATGGCTACGAAATCTGCGCCCGATACCATTTGAATCATCTGTCGACAGACGATTATATCGAGATGGGGCAGAGGCACACCGTTGCCGACTTGATTGCTTATTGTAATGAGAACCGATCTCGTCAGGGGGCTGTACGCGCGGCCGCCGTGCTCAAGCGCGTGCACGATGGCGCACGGTCGCCCATGGAGACGGCCACCGCAATCATGGTCGTAGCAAAACGTTCTCAGGGCGGGCTAGGATACGTCAAGGTTGAGCTCAACCATCGGGTCGATGTTCCCAACGAGTTCAAGTATCTCGCAAAGGCCGGGTATTTCGAGATCGACGTATATGCGCCTGCGAGCGGTACGGGAATTGAATACAACGGCTCGGACCATCTTGATAAACAGCGCAGCGCATCTGATGCGGAGCGTATGACCGTGCTGAGCGCGCTGGGCTTTAAGATGATCGTCCTCACCGGGACTCAGTTTGCCCACCAGCTGCAATTGCACCGGGCTATGAACGCCATCGCACTCGCGATGGGCCTTAAGTGCGACCGAAGCGAAGCGTTCCAAAAGCGGCAGAACGACCTGCGAGAATTCGTGATTCGACACTGGGACGGCGGCCTTTAGGGACGTTCCGGTCCTTCTGCGGGGTGCCGTGGGCAGGCAGACCATCACAACATTCGACGTTTTTTGCCAAAAACGGGAAAAGCATCGAATGTTGTGATGGTTTGTATGCTGAGGATGGGCTTGGAAAGTCCGTTTTGCTCGAAGCGACCTGTCCTGTCGTACGGGTGTCGGCATGATTCTCCCGTGGGGTATTATGTTTTCCGAAGAATAAAACGCCGCGTGAGGGGAGGGCTGCGTGGACGGGCACGTGCAACATGACGGCTTTGGCCGCGATATCAACTACCTGCGCATTGCCGTTACCGACAAGTGCAATTTTCGCTGCATTTACTGCATGCCGGCCGATGGCGTGGCGCCCCGCGCGCACGACGAGCTACTCAGTGCCGAGGAAATCGCCCGCTTTGTGCGCTTGGTGGCGGGAGAGGGCATTCGCCGCGTGCGCCTGACGGGCGGCGAGCCGCTGGTCAGCCGCCGTATCATTCCGCTCATTCGCGACATCCGCGCGATCCCGCAGATCGAGGACATCTCGCTCACCACCAACGGCGCCCTGCTGCCCAAGCTGGCGCCACAGCTCAAAGATGCCGGGCTTAACCGCGTCAACATCTCGCTCGACACACTCGACCCTACGCTCTTTGGAAAGATCACGCGCCTGGGTCGGCTCGAGCAGACCGTGGCAGGCATCGACGCGGCGCTGGCTTGGGGCTTTGAGCCCGTTAAGGTCAACTGCGTTGTGGTGCGCCGGCTCAACCAAGATGTGGCGGCCCTTGCGCGGCTGACCGTCGACCGCCCCATCCACCTGCGCTTTATCGAATACATGCCCATTGGCGACGAACATACGAGCTCGCATTGCGCTGTGGATCCGCATGCGCCCGCGCTCAATCCCGAGCTGTGGGACGCGAGTGACACCGTGCCGAGCGACGAGCTGCGGGCGCGCATCAATGCCGGGGCCGCGGCGGCGGGACTGGGCGAGCTCGAGCCGCTCGACATCAACGACGCTCCTGCCGGCGCGGGCCCTGCGCGCTATTGGCACTTTCCGGGTGCGACGGGAACGGTTGGCTTTATTAGCGCCATGTCCAACCATTTTTGCGCGAACTGCAACCGTCTGCGCCTGACGGCCGATGGCAACGTGCGCCCGTGCCTGTTCAGCGATGCCGAGTATTCGGTGCGCGACGCCCTGCGCCGTGGTGATGATATGCAGGTACTTTCGATTTGGCGCGATGCCGTCGCCCACAAACCGCAGGAACACGCGATAATTGAGGGCACGCAACGATTTATGTCCCAAATCGGAGGATGATCATATGGCCAAGAGCAGGTACGCCGATGCCACCAAGGCCGCTCGCAGGGCCGCGATGTCTGCCCACAAAGTCACGGCTGCGGCGAATGCTGGCAACGCCGACGCGTCCGCGCAGCCGACTGCCGGTGCTGCCACCGAGCCCGCCCGTGACGCCCGTCGCGACGAGCTGACGCACGTGGACGCCAAGGGCGAGGTGCGTATGGTGGACGTGTCCGACAAGGCCGAGACCCATCGCATTGCCATCGCCGAGGGCACCATCCTCATGCACCCCGAGACGCAGGCCATGGTGCTGCAGGACCGCGCTAAAAAGGGCGATGTGCTTGCTTGTGCGCGCGTGGCGGGCATCATGGCCATCAAGCGCACGAGCGACATCATCCCCATGTGCCATCCGCTGCTCATTACCAAGAGCAAGTGCGACATTGCGCCCATCGCTCCGGCGGGGACGCCGGCCGAGGACGTGCCCGAGGGCTGGGCGCCGGCGCGCGTGGACGGGCAGGTTGGCTTTCACGTACTGGTTACAGCTGGTGTGACGGGCAAGACCGGTATTGAGATGGAGGCTCTGACCGGCGCGAGTGCCGCGTGTCTGACCATCTACGACATGTGCAAGGCGGTCGATCGCGGCATGGAGATCGTCGACGTGCGCCTGCTGCACAAGGAGGGCGGCCGCTCGGGCGTGTGGGATCGCGCAGAGCGTCAGGCCGCTGCTGTTGAGTCCGTGGCCGCCGACGGTAACGCACCCACAAGCGCGCCCGTCGCCGTCACGCCCGCAGCTCCCACCCCAGCCGTCCCCGCGATCGCGTTTATCGGCTACCAAAACTCGGGCAAGACCACGCTCGTCGAGAAGGTCATTGCCGAGCTCACCCGCCGCGGCCTGCGCGTGGGCTCGCTCAAGCATCACGGGCATCACGGCTTTGATATCGACGTGCCCGCTAAGGATACGTGGCGCCATCACCAGGCCGGATCCAAGCACGTGGGGCTCATCTGCGCTACGCGCTGGGCGGAGTACGCCGACACGCGCGAGGAAGACGAGATGCCCGCGCGCGAGCTGCTGTCGCGCTACAACGATGTCGACGTGGTGATCATCGAGGGCTACAAGACCGAGGGCTTCGACAACATCGTGGTCGCGCGCTCGGGTGTCGACCGTCTGCGCGGCAAGAGCTCGCTCGACCTGGTCGACGGCCACACGCTGGCCCTTGCCTGCAACGAGGCCCTGGCACGTCAGGGCTTCGACGCCGGCCTCGCGACCCGAGCCATCAACATCAACGACGCCCGAGCCATCTGCGATCTTATCCAAGATCACCTTTAAGGGCCGGCTCGCTGCGCTGCCATAACCTGCCAAAAAGGGACAGGTTTGTTTTGGCAGGTTTTATCTGGGCAAACGTCATTTCCACCACAAAGGGGGCCAGGCACCTTTGTGGTGGTTTTGCTTTGGTAGATGGTTGGGACATGCCTTACAATCTACCAAGTAGTTCATACTGAGCGAAAAACGGAGAGAAGGGTCCTGATGCGTCCTTAATGTTTCATGCGGATAGATTGATTTGACAGACGGTGGCGAATACCCACCGCCCGTATTCGTATGAAACAAGGAGTCTCCATGCTCGCATCTCTTCTCTCAAAACCTCAACCTTCGCTGTCCATGCAGGCCAAGCGCCTGGTAGCGATGCGCTTTCTCATCTACACCGGGTTTCAGACCAGCTACTTTATCGGCGTCATCGGAACGCTTACCTATGCGGACGATGCCTCGGTCGTCGCGACATCGCTGGCCGTCCTGTTCATGAATGTTTTCGTGATCCTGGGGTCCTTTGCGGGAGGCGCGGCGCTCGACGCCTGGGGCCCGCGTCGTCATTTCTTGCTGAGCATCGTCGGCACGCTTGTAACCGGCACGGCAATCATTGCCTTTGGTGATGCGACCGGCATTGTCCTGCTCGGCGCGGTGCTCCTAGGCTTTACGATGGGATTTGCCCAACCCATCGCCACGTCCTATCCGGCTTACCTCACCGACGACCCCGCCGAACTCAAAGACATCAATTCCGCCATCGCCATGTTCTCAAACGTGAGCATTATCGTCGGACCCACGCTGGGCGGCTTTGTCGCGGCGGCTGCGTCGTCGCGTGCGGTGTTCGTGCTCATGATGCTCTTTACCGTGTTGGCGTTCGTCGTCAGTTGGGGCTTTAGGCCGCAGGCCAGCCATGTCGCCGGACATGTGGATGCCGATTCGGCAGAGGAAGGGGAGCGTGCGGGACAAAGCTCCAACCCCAGCATATCCTCCCGCGTCACCTTCGCGACCAGCATCAAGACGGTCTTTACCAACAGCGTTCTTGCCCTGCTGTTTTGTATCATTTTTCTTTCGAACTTTGGCTACGGGGCCTTCGATCCGCTCGAGTCGTTTTTCTATCGCGATGTCCTGCACGTCGGCGTTGAGTGGATGGGCTGGCTTTCGTCGGCCTGCGGTGTGGGCGCGGTGCTGGGCGCCGTGGTTGCGCTTCGGATGCCGCCGCACCTAGTCAACCTTAAAACACTGCTCGTGGCGCTTATGTCCGTGGGCCTGGGAAGCCTGCTCTATGTGGGGACGCCGTACGTGGGCGTGGCCCTTGTCGGCCAGATTGTCCTTGGCGTGGCCTGGGGCATCGTCAACCCGCTCCACAACACGATCGTGCAAACGACGGCCCCGCTCGAGCAACTCGGTCGCGTGAACTCGGTCATGGGCTTTGGCAACATGTTCGCCGGCGTGGCGCCGCTGGCGATTGCCCCGTGGCTGGCGGCGACATTTGGCGTGCAGCAGACACTCGTAGGGGCGGGCATGGTCGTGACGGCAGTTCCCGCGGCGCTGCTGTTGTTTGGACGCCGGCATTTGGATCGTGCCGCAAAGCAGTAAAAACCATCACAACATTCGATGAAAACCTCGATTTTGCCGAAAAACGTCGAATGTTGTGATGGTTTGCGCCCCGGGCCAGGCCACCACAAAGGGGCCAGACACCTTTGTGGTGGTTTTGCTTTGACGGGCCGCGGCTGCACCTTGGTATACCATGTACGCCGCTTACGAATTCATCCAGCGCCGCCGCGCAACCCAGAAAGGCCCCCATGGACACCACCTTCAGCCACATCAAAGCCGTGTTCTGCGATATCGACGGTACGCTGCTCACGAGCCAGCACACGGTGTCCCCGCGCACCGTGGCGGCGATCCGCGCCCTGCGCGAGCGCGGCGTGCTCTTTGGCCTGTGCACCGGGCGCGACGCCCACGCGACCGAGGCCATGTACGAGCTCTGGGGCATCGAAGGCCTGGTGGACGTGCTCGTGGGCTGCGGTGGTGCCGAGGTCATCGACCGCGCGCACAACATCAACGAGCTGAGCTATCCGCTGCCGGGCGAGACCATCGCGCGCATCTGCAAGCACATGGCGGACCTTCCGGCAACGCCCGTCTGTCCCCGAGACGGCGTGTTCTACGTGCCCGAGAGCAACGCGTGCGTCGAGCACCTGTCGCGCGTCGACGGCGTGCCCTACCAGGTGGTCGATTTTGCCGAGTTTTTGCGCGATCCGCAGCCCAAGGTGATGTTCACCATGGCGCCCGAGGTGATGCCGCAGGTCATCGAGCGAGCATCGACGTTTGCCGACGACACCGTTAAGGCGGCGGCTCTGCAAACCACGCAGCGGCTCTACGAGTTCATGGATCCGCGCGTGTCCAAGACGCGCGGCCTTGTGCGTGTGGCGGAGCTCAACGACATGGAGCTCCAGAACATCTGCGTGTTTGGCGATGCGGACAACGACACCTGCATGGTGGCTGACGCCGGCGTGGGCGTGGCCATGGCAAACGGCAGCGACGCCACCCGTGCCGCCGCCGATTTTGTAACCGCCAGCAACGACGAGGACGGCATCGCGATCTTTATCGAGGAGCATCTGCTGTGGCGCCGGGGGAGAACCACCGCAAAGGGGACAGGCGCCTTTGCGGTGGCCTCAGGCGATTTGGGCGAATTGATGCCTAAAATCTTCGCGTAAATTCAAATAACGTCGTTTAAACATCACGCTTCTAACCACCGATGGGTTAAAGATATTCTCATCAGTTTGGTAGGATATTCATCCCGGTTGATGACCTACCGCTCACGGTCGATTTTTGACCGTTCACAGGATGTTTGCTCTTGAGCAAAATGTTGTGCAAATAAATCTAATGCCATTAAAAAATAATACGCAACTAAATTACCAGCAGAAACAAAAAATAGATAGCGAATAAACGAAGGTAAATCTGAGCAAATGTCAAGAGAATTGAGAACTCGCTACAAAAATGTCGGTTTTGTTGCTCAGATGTTTAAACAATCGTTATAATTGCATTACTAAACGAGCGCAATTACAGATTGCGCAGATACGTTTGATGGTGAAAGAGCAAGATCGCGGTCTCTTGGGGAGGAGACATCGATGAAAGCGAATTCGGACAAATCTAAGCAGAGTAATAAAGCGACGCGCCGTGTACTGGCAGGCGTTTTGTGCGGAGCCTCCGTTTTGAGCCTGGTACTGTCGCTCGTCATGCCCCCGATCTCGCAGGCTATTGCCAACGATGCCCAGACGGTTTCTACCGAGGAAACTGTGATGGGGGGGGGGTTCCTCAACTGAGTCTACTGATGTAGACAACACTACTAACGAGGATGCCGAGAACCAGGATAATGACGATGCTGCGGGCGACGACGAAATCCAGCAGGAGGAGCAGCCCAAGGACGAGTCGCAGGCAGAAGAAAATGAAGCGATTGACGATGCCGCTGGTTCGTCAGCCGAGGAGGCTGTGGCGAGCGAAGAGGTAGCCACGGACATCAAAAATGCCGATGATTTGCAGACAAAGCTTCTAGGCGTTGAGGAAAATCAAACCGCCAGCTTTACGCTTGCGGCTGATATTGACTTTCCTGGTGAAATCACACTTAACAAAGGCGGCAGCAATATCACCCTTGACCTAAGTGGTCATAAGATTAAGCACTCCAGCGCCGACAAGCCGTTATTCAATGTTGCCGGTGGTGCGACACTTACAATTAGGGATTCTGCACAGGTGGGTGAGACGGTCAGCGAGGGCCAGCAGCTAGCTGATCAGGGGCAGAGCCTGAATGCCGCCAATTATGGCAAGAATGCCGAACTGATTTACGATAACGATAACATTCCATCTAATTTTACCTACTACGTGACCGAATCGTCCCCGAACGGAACAGGTACAACCGAGACACTTGTCAGACATAACGTCGATATTAAGGGCGCCATCGTGGCGTGCGACGGCAACGCAAATCTAAAGCTCATCAATCTGTATAACAACAACGGCAAGGGTGGCACGTTTAACCTTGTGAGCGGCGTGATCACGCAAAAACAAGGCAGCAGCGTTAGCAGCTTGGTCTTTGCCGAGAACGGCTCTACCGTCAACATGAGCGGCGGCTACGTTTGTGGCGCTTCTAGCTCGGGCGCGGGCGCGGGCATTAAGGTATCCAACGCGAAAGGCGACGCTTCGACCCTTAATTTGACCGGTGGTGTAATTGCCGGCAACAGTGCTCCTAATGGCGGCGGTGTGTATGCTGAAGGTTCCACGGTCACCATAGCTGGTGGCGTAATCTCCGGCAACAGCACGCTTCCTTCTGGTGCTGGTTTCGGCGGCGGCATCATGGCTTCGGGCGGCAGCGCTACTGTTTCCGGCGGCTACATCACTAACAATAAATATGCCAAGTTCTGTGGCCAAGATGGTTATGGCGATCATGGCGGTGCTGGACTTGCCGCTAAAAACGGTACTCATGTCACCATTTCGGGCGGCCAGATTACGGGCAACTATTCTGAGGAAGCTGGCGGTGGCGTTTACATTACCGATGTCGATCGACACGGGGCGAGTTCTCGCGAGACAATGGCATGGCTCAACATTACGGGGGGAACTATTGCCGCAAATGTGAGCAACCGTTCCGAGGGTGCTGGCATTCGCGTGGGCCAGATGGTTGACGCGATGATAGAAGGTGCGTCAAAATCTACTCCAGTCTATATCACTAATAACTCCTGCATGTCTCGCTTTGACTGGGGCGGAGGCGGTATCTTTGTCCAGGGCGATTCGGATACCGCATCTAATGCGGGCAGGCTATTTGTCTATAACTCCTATATAAGCAGCAATGAGGCCGGTGGCTACGGTGGCGGCGTTGCGGTTTGCCCGACGGGCAAGACCTTGGTGACGAACACCTACGGCACAGCGATCTTTGGAAATACGTCTGCCAAAGATCAGCATGACGCAAAAGATGATTATAAATCTGAGAATAATAGCGGCAACGAAGGCACCCCTCACCTATCCGCTGGTGGCTACAAAGACCTTGTCCACAAAAAGAACCAGGATACTGACGCCTACAATAGTCCTGACTTTCGCGAAAACGGTCACGCCGATTTCTTCCTTGCAGCGGAGGGTCACCGCGAGCCAATCGCGGCGGTGATTGGCAAAATGCTCGGCGGCGGTGACGCCGAATACTCGGGAAGTAAAGAGCTTACGCAAGCCATTACTATCCCTGCTAACGGTGGCGTGCAGGTATATAACAGCATCGGTCTGAGCTCGGGTGTTCAAGCTGGAGACGCCGCGGCAACTGCTGCGCAGACAGCCGCGACAACCTTCATCACGGGCAATTATTCCTGGAACCATGGCGGCGGCATCATGTCGAACGGCGACCTGTACTTGGGCGTGCCTGCGGATACGTATGTCTATCCGAGCCTTAAGCTGAAGGCAACCAAGGCGCTGAAAATGAAAAATAAGCAGACCGAGGAAAGCATAGCGCTCGCCAAAGACCAGTTCTCCTTCTCGGTCTACCGTAAGGATTCGGATGGCGCGACGGAGCCCTCTTGGAATGACAAGACATTCAACAGTGGCGGCTGCACCTTGGTCGGAACCGCCAAGAATGATGCGGACGGTAACATCACCTTTGACCTTGGCGAACAGTTCATTGATAAGACTGTTGAGGCTAACAAGATTACATACTACTTGGTCGAAAATGCTGGCAATGATCTCGACATCACGTACGACCCAGCCGTGTACAAGATTGTGGTGACGGTTCAGGACAACCAAACGCTACTCATGAAGGTGCCGAGCAGGGAAAATCCAAACTCGGACGTTCCTCTTTACGTTCACAACTACACGATCACAAGCGTGAGTCCGAGAGATTCAACTAACTCGCTGGAAAAGGACGACCAAGGCTATTATTCGATTAACGGTCCCGACGGGGAAAAGACCTTCACCAACAAGTACACTCCGTACACCTCTACCGGCACCTGGACTCCTAAGGTGACCAAGGTCGTAAAGGGCGGCGAGATGAAGGAGTTTACGCTCGAGTTTGCGGATAACGCGGACTTCAAAAATGCCAAGACGGTTGTGACCAACCCCAAGGGCGAGATTATCACCACTGCCGACGGCGGCAAGTCCCAGACCCTGAGCTTCGACAAGATCGAGTACAAACTCGATCAACTCAACAAACTTCCGACTGACTCCACTGGCCGCGGTGCAAGCAAGACCTTTACTTATTACGTTCGCGAGCAGCAGCCAGCCACGCCGTTTACGAACTATACGTACGACAAGTCGATTTATAAGATTACGGTCAACGCGACTGACGACTCTGACCACCATATCAACGTCAATGCGACCTACAAGCAGATTCAGGATCGTGATGGCAATCCAGTGACCACCGACAAGCCCCACGACCTCACCGAGTCCACTCCCACCTTCACCAACACCTACTCCACCTCTTTGCCCCTTTCTGGTATGTCGGGCGTCACTCTGACGTACCTTGCCGGCGCGGCGGTGCTTTGCGCTGCTGCGGCCTGGATGCACATTCGTCGCAAGGCGAATGCGAAGGGAGGCGAGCGTCGTGAATAAGAAAGTTTGCTCCTTCCCGATCTTGTTTGCGCTGCTTGCCCTCCTGATCGGCACCTGCGCGGTTGTGTTCCCCGCATCCGCGCAGGCCGCGCCGACCTCGACCGGTTCCATCACGGTGAGCGGCACCGTGGCGAGCAGCTACGACGCCTACCAGATCTTTAGCGCCAACGTCGTCGACGGCGACAGCGACGCCAAGATCGCCACCGACCTCGCCTGGGCAAGCGACGCCGCGCGCGATGCCGTGTTGCCTGTGCTGCACAGCGCCGGTATGCCCAATTCCCAGACCACCGCGCAGGAAGCTGCCGAGTGGCTCAACACCGATTCCCACCTCACGAGCGCGCTGAGCGCACAGCTCGCTCGTTCCCTCCAGAGCTCTGGCGCCGTGTCTGTGCCCCTTAACGCGGGCACGGCGGCCGATCTGCCCTGTGGCTACTGGCTCATCGTCGCCAAAGACGACGCCATCTCCCAGAACGAGGCCGGCACCGCGCCGATCATGGCCCTGGTCGGCGGCAGCGCCGTCACCGTCAAGCCCAAGGCGGCGACCCCCAAGGTCGCCAAGCACGTGCTGGAGGACAGCGCCGCCGCCTGGGGCAAGGCCGCCGACGCCACGGTCGCCGACGACCTGTACTGGCGCCTCTCTGCCACGGTCCCGGCGGGGCTCACGGCCTACGACACCTATACGGTGCGGTTCGTCGACACCATGAGCGCGGGACTCGAACCCTCCAAGGTTGCCGCGAGCATGCGCGTGTACGTGGCGGCGGGCACGGACGGCGGCTTCGACGCCGTCTCGGCCGGCAAGGACGGCCGCGCCGGCACCGAGTCCGCGAAGGGCTGGACCGACATCACGGCCCAGTGCGCCACCAAGGTAGCGACCGACGGCAAGACCTTCACCGTGCGCACCGGCGACCTGATCGCCGCGCTCGGCGGGGCCGACGCCTTCACCGCGGGCGCCCGCGTGGTCGCCGTGTACAATGCGCCGCTCAACAGCGCGTGCAACCACGGCATCGCGAAGGGCAACCCCAACGAGGTCTACCTGCGCTACCCGCGCTCTCCCTTTGCCGACCAGTCCGGCGATGCCGGCTTCACCCGCACGCCGAGCGACGACGCGTGCGCCTACACCTGGGATCTCGCGCTCACCAAGCGCGGCAGCGACGGCGACAAGCCGCTTGCCGGGGCGGTCCTGAGCATCGCCGACGACCGCGGCCGCACGCTGTCGGCCGACGGCACGTGGGATGCGGAGGGCAAGGCCACCGTCACCACGGGCGAGGACGGCCGCGTGACCGTCTCGGGCGTGGACTCGGGCAAGCTGGAGGTCCGCGAGCTCAAGGCGCCCAAGGGCTACACCGCCTTTGAGGGTACGCGCTCCGTGACGGTCAAGGCCGAGGGCCTGGACGTCGACCAGGTGGCCGCCGCCAAGCCCAAACTCACCATCACGGCCGAGTCGCCCCTGCGTGCCGACAGCGCGGACGGGTCGACGGGCAGCCTGGAGGCGTCGCTCATCAACACGCCCACCGGCACACCCCCTAGCATTACCACCGGAGGCTTTATGCCCTCGACTGGCGATATGGCAATGTACGCCGCGGCCGCCGCAGCGGTCGCCGGAGCCGCGCTCATCGTGGTCGCGCTCCTGGTCAAGCGGGGAGGTGGCAGCCATAAAGAATAGCTGGCAGCCCCACAGAGAGCGGGGCGAGACGTAGCGAAGTAGATGCTAAGACGCAGACAGATGATGACCGATCGAATGAGAACCAACCGGAAAACGGAGGAAAAGAAGATGAGCATGAGCAAGAACATCGCACGCCTGGCAGTAACCGCCGGCCTCACAGCAGCCCTGAGCTTCGGCGGCGTTATGGCCCCGGTGACCATGGCGTTTGCTGATGATGGCGACAACAGCATCACCATTACGCAGTCGGAGGGTAACGCATCCACTACGTTCAAGGCATATCAGATCTTTAAGGCCGATGTCGTAGATCCTACTGAGGAGGGGACGGCTGATAAGATCGTCTCCAACGTCAAGTGGGCAGACGACGTGGAGCCGAGTGTTCAGAATGCCATTATCGCGGCTATTGAAGCGGATTCGAAGTATGAGACTTCTAATCCTAAGCTGCCCAATAAGGCTACCGCCCAGGACGTGGCCGATTGGTTGACTAAGAACGTTACCGGTACTAATGCTGAGACTGCTGTTAATAAGGATCACCTTCTCAACAAGATTGCCGGTATTGTGAAAAGTGGCGTTACCGCTACGGGCAGTTCGTTCTTGGCAGGCAATAGTTTCACTGTGCCTAACGATGAGAATAATTCCCCCAAGACGGGTTACTACCTGTTCCTGACCGATGAATCTTCACTGAGCACTTCCGAAGCGGCAAAGAAGAACACGGGCACCTCGCCCATCTTCGCCGTTGTCGGCGGTAGCAGCGTGACCGTTACCGAGAAGACCAGCATTCCTACCGTTGAGAAGGAGGTCCTCGAGGGCGGTAACTGGGGAAAGGTAAGCGACTCGTATATTGGCGAGGAGGTCGAATATAAACTGACTGGCCACGTTGCTAGTAACATCGACACCTTCACCAAGTACGAATATACGTTCCAGGATCATCTTTCTGTTGGACTGGAGGCTATCAAGAGCTCCGTTGAGGTGAAAATTAACGGTCAAGTTATCCAGCCTGCAAATGGCTACACGGTAGACCTTGTGGACACTAAGAACGCTTCTGGGAACCTTACTGGCGGTCAAGACCTGACGATTTCCTTCTCCAATCTTAAGGATGCTGCAGCAGCTGCAGGCGTGACGCTTAGGGGCGACTCTAAGGTCGTTGTGACCTATAAAGCAAAACTGACCGATAAGGCTGAATACACTGCCACCGGCAACACCAATGATGTCAAACTCGTCTATTCGAATAACCCCATGGTTGAAGGTACTGGCACCTCCACGCCGGAGCGAGTTACTGACCATGTCTTCCGCCTGGATGTGACCAAGGTCGAAAAGGACAACCAGAATCAAAAACTTGAAGCTACCTTCCAAGTCAAAATGACCAAAGAGGGAGATACTTCGCTTAAGACTAATAGGTGGCTGACCCAAACTGGCGGCATTACCGAAAATGAGAAAGATGCCGGAAAATTCAAGACCGACAAGGAAACTGGCAAGATTTATATCCCTGGTCTTGTTGAGGGAACGTATGAGATTACCGAATGCAATACTCCTGCTGGTTACAACACCCTTGCTCCGTTTACCATTACGGTGAAGCCGAAGTACAACGCAGACGGTAGCCTGCAGAGTCTCGATGTAACGTCCAGCAATACCGAAATGGTTACTTCCAGTGCTACAAATGACGCGACCATTCCTGTCACCATCCAGAACAAGAAGGGCTCCGGCCTCCCGCTGACCGGTCTCAATGGCGTGACCTTCACTTGGATTGCTGGTGGCGCGGTGCTGTGCATCGGCGTGGCGCACCTCATCCGCAGCCGTAAGCAGGCTGAGGAGTCCGAGCAGGGGTAACGCTCGCTCACCCATCCCTTTGGCAGGTGGGATGTGATGGCCTTGAGACTTGCGGACACTTTTCTCGTCCATCCACGTTCTTGCTTTGCCATTCTCTTTTCGGGGCAGACTCCGCACTGGAGTCTGCCCCGTTTTTTTGGGACAACGCAGCCAGCCTCCACCGTCCGATGCGGGTACGTTCGTCATCGCGTTTCTTGACTCGTATGAGGTTCGGATTAAGGTCCGTAGGCGCACGCGCGGTGCGGACGGTAGAAGGCATTTGCGCCGCGCGTGCAAATTAAAATGCCCGTGGTTCGGAGTCCGGACATTTAACAACACCGGAAACTGCTCACTCGCGCTTTCGAACACTTACGCGGGGCGTGTCGTTTCCTGTAACGATTGTATCCCGAATCGCCCCGCCGATTCGGGACATTTGAAAACGCAAACACGTCGGGCAAACCCGGACAATGCGGCCAGGCTCCGCTGGACGAGGAACCGTGTGTGTAACTATCGAACAAATGTTTGCAATTATTGCGTTTAGCAGCTGCGGGTGCATGCACTCGCAGTAAAATACCCTTGCGACGCATCCCGTGCGCGGGCGGCCGACGACTCGATCGGAGGTCCCCAAATGCTGAAATTCCTTAACGCGCTCGCCGCCCTCGCGGCGGTGGGCTCGTTCGTCATCGCGTTTCTTGACTCGTATGAAGTTCGGTTTAAGGTCCGTAGGCGCACGCGCGGTGCGGACGGTAGAAGGCATTTGCGCCGCAACAAGCGCAAATAAGAATGCCCGGGGTTAGAGGCCCGGGCATTTAACAACACCGGAAACTGGTCGCCCGCGCTTTCGATCACTTACGCGGGGTGCGTCGTTTCCTGTAGCTATTGTATCCCGAATCTCCCCGCCGATTCGGGACATTTTGAAAACTCAAATGCTGGCTTATCCTCGACTGGACGGTGCGGTCTAGCTGTGTTGTCGGGCGGGGGAGCCTGCTAATCGGCTATTATTTGTTTAGACAACTTGAGCTGTAGAGGAGTGAACGGCGATGGTGCAGGGCGCCAAACATATGAAGAACAATAACGCCGCGGCCAACGGCGGCTCAAGCCCCCAGCCCAAACCTCAACCAAAGCCCAAGCGCCGTCGCAAGCGGCTGCCGCGCTGGGCCGACCGCCTCATCACCATCGTTATCATCCTTATTGGCGTGGGCCTAATGACCTGGCCGTGGATCTTGGACCGGCTCGAGGCCTCGGGCGTGTTCAACCAGATCAGCACCGTGTCCAGCACCGTGGACGCGCTGTCTGCCGAGGAGCGCGAGCGCATCCTGCTCCAGGCGCGCTCCTTTAACGAGCAGCTTGCCGGCGAGGCCACCGAGCTTCCCGCCGACCAGATCGAGCCCTACGCTCAGCAGCTCATCTTTGACCGCGACCCCATGATGAGCTGGGTCGAGATCCCCTCCATCGATGTGAGCATGCCCATCTACCACGGCACGAGCGAAGAAGTCCTTATGGCGGGCGTCGGCCACCTGGAAGGCACGAGCCTGCCGGTGGGCGGCACCTCGACGCACTGCGTGCTCACCGCGCACTCGGGCATGCGCAACCTGAGCATGTTCGACGACATCCATTCGCTGGAGCCCGGCGACCTGGTGCTGCTGCATACCATGAACAAGACGCTCGCCTACAAGATGGTGGACTCCGAGGTGGTGCTGCCCGAGGAGATGGAGTCACTGACCATCGAGCCCGGCGCCGACAAGGTGACGCTCGTCACCTGTACGCCCTACGGTGTGAACGACCATCGCCTGCTGGTGCATTGCGTGCGCACCAAGTACAACAAGAAGGACGTCGACAAGCAAAAGTCGCTGGCCGGCCGCCACTGGGGCAAGCGTGAGTTTGCCGTGCTTATCGTGGTCGTAGCCATTGTGCTGTTGCTGCTGGACATCGTGATCCACGCGGTCCGCAAGCGCCGCAAGGCCAAGGCCTCGGCATAAGACATTCTCCAGAACCACCACAATGGGGACAGGCATCTTTGTGGTGGTCGGGACTTCCAAACCATCACAACATTCGATGAAAATCGCGATTTTGGCGAAAAGCGTCGAATGTTGTGATGGTCTTCGTTGCGGACGGCGCGGTTTTCGCTATGGACGGTGCGGTTTTGCCGCAGAGCTGCCAGCCCGTCGCCCGCCAATCCGCCGCCCTCGTTACGTTTTCGCTGCATTTGGGTAAAGCACCTGCTCCAAGCGGCGTTGCCTTGTATACTAGAGCGGTTTATCTGTTATGCGGAAGGGAGCGCCTATGGCACTCAGCGAGAAAGACGTGCGCGGCATCGCCGAGTACGCAAAGATCGCACTGACCGATGACGAGCTCACCCAGATGACGTCCTACATGAACGACGCCGTCCAGATGCTCGAGCCCGTCCTGCAATATGACTTACCCGACGTGGAGCCCACATTCCATCCTATCGGAAGCCTGTCCAACGTGATGGGCGACGACCTACGCGAGCCCGAGCGCGACCTGCCGCTCGACGTTGCGCTGGAAAACGCCGGCAGCGCGCGCGACCGCTACTTCCGCGTGCCGTCCATTTTGGGAGAGGGGGAGAGCGAGTAATGGCTCAGAGCTTCGATTCCCTTACCGCCGCCCAGATCGCCGCAGGCGTTGCCGCCGGCGAATTTACCGCTACCGAGGTGGCCCAGGCCTCCCTTGCTGCCATTGAGGCGCGCGAGGGCGGGGTCCAGGCATTCCTGCAGGTGTCGCCCGAGCTTGCGCTCGAGGCCGCCGCGCGCGTGGACGCCGACCGTGCCGCAGGCAAGCCGCTGCCCCCGCTTGTGGGCGTGCCGCTGGCCATCAAGGACAACATGAATCTCGTGGGTACGCGCACTACCTGCGCTTCTCGCATGCTCGGGGACTACCAGAGCGTCTACACCGCTACCTGCGTCCAGCGCATGCTCGATGCCGGCTGCCTGCCCATGGGCAAGGCCAACATGGACGAGTTTGCCTTTGGCAGCTCCACCGAGAGCTCGGCGTTCCACCGCACCAACAACCCTTGGGATACCGAGCGCGTGCCCGGCGGCTCCTCGGGCGGCTCCGCTGCCGCCGTCGCCGCGGGCGAGGTCGCGCTCTCGCTGGGCTCGGATACCGGCGGCTCCATTCGCCAGCCGGCGTCGCTGTGCGGCGTGGTGGGCTTTAAGCCCACGTATGGTGCCGTGAGTCGTTACGGCGTGGTTGCCTTTGGCTCGTCGCTCGACCAGGTGGGCCCCTTTGGCCGCACGGTCGAGGACGTCGCGCTGGCCATGAACGCGCTTACCGGCGCGGGCCACGATCCGTACGACTGCACCAGCCAGGATTGCGCCGTCGACTTTACCGAGCATCTCAACGACAGCATCGAGGGCAAGCGCGTGGGCATCATCCCCGCATTTATGGAGGCCGAGGGCCTGACGCCCGAGGTCAAGGCCGCCGTTCAGCGCGCCGCCCAGGAGCTGCAGAACCAGGGCGCCGAGCTGGTCGAGGTCGACCTGCCGCACCTGGATGCCGCCATCGCCGCCTACTACGTCATCGGCCCGGCCGAGGCGTTCTCCAACCTGGCCCGCTTCGATGGCATTCGCTACGGCTACCAGGAGGAGGGCTGCGCCAACCTGTCCGACCAGAGCTCGCTGTCGCGCGCCCACGGCTTTGGCGCCGAGGCCAAGCGCCGTCAGATGCTCGGCGCCTACCTGCTGAGCTCGGGCGTGTACGACAAGTACTACTACGCCGCGCAAAAGGCCCGCACGCTCATCACGCAGGACTACGACGCCGCGTATGCCAAGGTGGACACCATCCTCATGCCCGCCTCGCCGCGCACGGCCTTTAAGTTTGGCGAGATCAGCGACCCCACGCAGATGTACCTCTCCGACCTGTACACCATTTCGCTCAACATTTGCGGCAACGGCGGTATCTCGGTGCCGCTGGGCCTGGGCGAGGATACTCATCTGCCCGTTTCTGCCCAGCTGGTGGGTCCGGCCTTTAAGGACCGTCAGCTGCTCACGTTTGCCCGCGCCTTGGAGCGCGGCTTTGCCGATGCCGCCACGGGTGCGCCCGCGCTTTCCGTCGCGCCCGATTTTGCCGGGAAGGGAGGCGAGCTGTAATGAAGGAGCTTTCCGAGGTCCTGCAGGATTGGGAGGCCGTGATCGGCCTGGAGATCCATACCGAGCTCACCGCACTCGATACCAAGATGTTCTGCAACTGCAAGCTTAGCCACGATGACGAGCCCAACGCCAACGTGTGCCCGGTGTGCCTGGGCCTGCCCGGTGCGCTGCCGGTGCCCAACAAGCGCGCCATCGAGAGCATCGTCAAGGCCGGTCTCGCCACCAACTGCGAGATCCAGCGCCACTCGATGTTCTACCGCAAGCACTACTTCTATCCCGATATGGCCAAGAACTTCCAGACTACGCAGGGTCCGGTCGCCTTTGCCATGTACGGTCACCTCGATCTGGATGTGACCGGTCGCGGTGCCGCCGAGCGCCCCGATTGCGCGTTTGGCGAGGCCGAGGCCCAGAGTCTGGCGAGCGCTTCGGCCAACGCCGAGGGCTTGTCCACGTCCATGACGTCGACCATGCGCGAGGGCAACCAGCGATCCGGTCACCTGGCCAGCTATGACGCGTCCAACCTGCAGATGCCCGAGCGCCGCGAGGACGGTTCCTACACGGTGCCCATTCGCATCCTGCGCATCCACATGGAGGAGGACGCCGCCAAGATGGTGCACGTGGGCGGCGCCGAGGGCCGCATTACCGCCGCGGCCGAGTCGCTCGTCGACTACAACCGCTGCGGCACGCCGCTGATTGAGCTCGTCACCGAGCCCGATCTGCGCACGCCCGAGGAAGCGCGCCTGTTTATGGAGAAGCTCCGTCGCATCTTTGTGACGCTGGGCATTTCGGACTGCTCCATGGAGAAGGGTTCCATGCGCTGCGACGGCAACGTGTCGCTGCGCCGCCGCGGCGAGACCAAGCTGGGCACCAAGACCGAGCTCAAGAACCTCAACTCGTTTAAGAGCCTGCACGACGGCCTTGCCTACGAGATTTGCCGTCAGGCCGAGGTGCTCGAGGAGGGCGGCATCATCTATCAGGAGACCCGCCACTGGGAGCCCAGCCGCAAGCGCACCGTGGTCATGCGTGTGAAGGAAACGGCCGACGACTATCGTCTGTTCCCCGATCCCGACTTGGCGCCGTTCGACCTGGACGACGAGTTTATCGATCGTTGCCGTGGCGAGATCCCCGAGCTGCCCGATGCCAAGCGCGCTCGTTTTGAGGCCGACTTTGGCATTAAGACGGCCGACGCCGAGCAGATTGCCGGCGACCCGGAGTTTGCCGAGTTCTTTGAGGCCGCCGCTGCCGGTATGGCTGGCAAGGAGGCCCAGACGGTCGCAAACCTGCTGGTCAACGAGATGATCGCCTACCTTAAGGGAGCGGGTGTGTCGCTCGCCGAGTCCGGCATCGCGCCGGCTCAGGTGGCAGCGCTGGCTAAGCTGCTGGCGACCGACGCCATCAGCTCCAACCAGGCGCACGAGGTCTTTGAGGCCATGGCCCAGACCGGCGACGACCCCAATAAGATCGTCGACGAGCGCGGTATGCGTCAGGTGAGCGATGCCGGCGCGCTGCAGCCGATCGTGGACGAGGTGCTGGCAAACTGTGCCGATCAGGCACAGCAGTATCGTGACGGCAACCAGAAGGTCATCGGCTTTTTGGTGGGCCAGTGCATGAAGGCGAGCCGCGGCAAGGGCAACCCGAAGCTCTTCAACGAGTTGCTGAGAACGTCGCTCTCGTAGCTGCGAGGCCGGGGAAGCCCCGAGTCGCCGGGGTATTTCCTCCAAATTTCAAACAGTCCTATGCAAGACGAAGGCCACATTTAGTGGCCTTCTTTGCATGCGGAACTCATTTGGAGGAAATACCCCGGCGACTCGGGGCTTCCCCGGCCAGACGACTCGGCCGTTCGGGTCAGGTGGGCTGGATTGAATTTGGTGAATGAGGGCGCCGATGGCGCCCTCATTCTTTATATATGTTGGGAGCGCCAAGCGGTGGGGGTGGTGCCGGTGTGTTGCTTGAAGGCTTGGGCGAAGGCGGCCTGCTGAGGGTAGCCTAGACGCTCTGCCACCTGCGCTATCGTCAGCGAGCTGTCGGCCAAAAGGTCCTGTGCTCGCTTCATACGGCGTCTGCGGATGTAGGCGCCCAGGGACTCGCCAGTTTGGGCCTTAAAGGTGGCGCATAGCTTGGAGCGGCTTGTGTAGAGCCTCTCGGCCACTTCGTTGACACCCACACGCCTGCCTTTGTCGAGCGCGCACTCAATCATCGCCGTCGCTTCCTCGGCAATGGTCACGCTGGCGCGTGTGTCTGCCGCCTGCTGCGCCTGCTTGTGGGCCGCGCGCGAACAGGCGAGCTCCGCGACCATGGTCTCCACGATGCCTTGCATATAGACGTGTCCGCCTACGGCGCGAGCGCGGTCCTCGTTGATTCGACGTAGTGTGTGGCAGATGGCAGATGCTGCCTCCTCGTGCCACGACTCGGCAAACGCCTCAAAGACCCCCGCGAACTCGGCGGGATAGCGATGCTCCAACTCGTCAAAATAACCGGGCAAAAAGAGGACCGAGCGCGAGTGGTAGAGCTGCCCTGCAAACAGCGGGCTTAGCTCCTCGCCGCAGCTGTCTTGGATAAAGCTGCAGACTGCGCTGCTCGGCCACGGCCCACGCAGCGGCTTGAGGTTCGCAGGCGTTATGCCGGCTTCGGGCATGCACATGAGCGTGGGCGCGCTGACCTCGCTCACGCACGCGTACGGTTCGGGCGTGTATTCGGCTAGGTGCATGTTGTGCATCGGGGTAATGAAATGCTCCATGACGATGCAAGTGGGGGAGAGGGGCATGATCCATGCGCGTCCGTGCGCCCGATCGTTTGCCACCTCACCGGTAAAGACGGCGCCCTTGCCGGAAAGTTGCAGGCCAAACTGCTCAAACTGCGGTGCGTAGAGCTCGGTTATATCGGTTGCTGCCCGCCGCATTTTCAAAAGCGTCCCCTTCCTTTGCGGAAACGTCCATGCCTGGCTCAATTGTGTGCCTCGGCTAACACGCCAATGATAAGTTTCTTACGGTTAACTCTCAAGCCGTTAGAAAGGAATCTCATGGCAAAGGGATCAAAAAAGGAAGGTGGCGGCATCGGCGAGCTGCTTGCATATGCCGGTGACCGTAAATTCCTAACGTATTTGGGCATGGCCCTCTCGGCGTTCTCGCAGCTGCTGGGCTTTGGCCCGTACGTCTGCATCTGGTTTGTTGCGCGAGATCTTATCGCCGTGGCGCCCAACTGGAGCGAGGCCACCGACATCGCGATGTATGGTTGGTGGGCTGTGGGCTTTGCCCTGGCGAGCATTGTGGTTTATTTCGTGGGACTCATGTGCACGCACCTGTCCGCGTTTCGCTGCGCGTCCAATATCCGCAAGGCTACGAGCGAGCATCTGCTTAAGCTGCCGCTCGGCTACTTTGACACGCACGCCACCGGTGAGCTGCGCCGTATCGTCGACGGCTGCGCCGCCTCCACCGAGACGCTGCTCGCGCACATGCTGCCCGATATCGCCGGTGCCACCGCCATGGTCGTGGGCCTGCTTGTGCTGCTATTTGCCCTCGATTGGCGTTTGGGTGCGGCATGCTTAATCTCGGTCGTCGTTTCGTTTTGTGCCATGGCCACCATGATGAGCGGCAAGGGCGCCGAGTTTATGAAGGCTTACATGGGCGCGCTGGTCAAGATGAACAAGACCGGCACCGAATACGTACGCGGCATCCCCGTGGTCAAGGTATTCCAGCAGACGGTCTACTCCTTTAAGGCTTTCCACGATGCAATCGCCGAATACGCCGATATGGCGCAAAACTATGCGGGTACGTTTTGCCGGGGTCCGCAGGTGCTCAACCTTACCGCGCTCAACGGCCTTGTGGCATTTCTTTTGCCTGTGGCGCTGCTGCTGGCGCCGGGCGAGACGGCCTTCGCGCACTTTATGGTCAATTTTACGTTTTACGCGATCTTTTCGGCCGTGGTGCCGACGGCCATGACCAAGCTCATGTTTGTGGGCGAGGCCTCTCAGATGAGTGCCGATTCGCTGGCTCGTATTCGAAGCGTCATGGGTTCCAAACAGCTCTCCGTGCCTGCCCAGCCCAAGCACTCCGCCGGTAGCGATGTGCGCTTTGAGGACGTGAGCTTTACCTACGAAGGTGCCGAAGCACCTGCCGTTAGCCATGTGAGCTTTAACGTTTCCGCGGGTAGCACCCTCGCCCTGGTGGGTCCCTCGGGCGGCGGTAAGTCAACCTGCGCCAGCCTGATCCCGCGTTTTTGGGATGTTTCTTCGGGTCGAGTGCTCGTAGGCGGTGTGGACGTTCGCGACATGGACCCGCACGAGCTTATGGACCAGGTTGCCTTCGTGTTCCAGACCAACCAGCTGTTCCGGCAAACACTTGCCGATAACGTGCGTGCCTCCAAGCCCACGGCCACTGACGACGAAGTGCGTGCGGCCCTCTCCGCAGCTCAGTGCGACGACATTGTGGCCAAGCTCCCGCAGGGTATTAACACCATGCTCGGTGCTGGAGGGGCATATCTTTCGGGCGGCGAGGTGCAGCGCGTAGCACTCGCCCGCGCGATCCTTAAAGACGCGCCTATCGTGGTGCTCGATGAGGCCACGGCGTTTGCCGACCCCGAGAACGAGGCGCTCATCCAGCGTGCCTTTAGCAAGCTGGCGGCGGGTCGCACAGTCATTATGATCGCGCACCGGCTTTCGACCGTGGTGGGGGCCGACAAGATCGTGGTGCTCAACCAAGGTAGCGTGCAGGAGACTGGCACCCATGCCAAGCTGCTGTCCCAAAACGGTCTATACGCCAAGATGTGGGCCGAATACGAACAGACCGCGAGCTGGAAGATCACTGCTGCCGCGGATGCCGCCGTCACGAAGGGAGGCGAGGCCTAAATGTTCGCCTCATTCCAAAAGAAGTATTTCCTATCCGATAAAGGCGTCGCCGGCGTAAAACGCGGCATTTTCTGGACCGCGCTCACCAATCTCATTACCATGGCCGGCATGGGCTTATTGTTCCTGGTCATGGCCGGTTTTGTCGAACATCTCGCCACCGGTGCCGACCTGCCGGATGCCCTGCCGATTGTGGGCGGCCTCCTGGTCTTTTTCGTGTTGCTCTTTGCCTCTAACTGGCAGCAGTATTACTACACCTACTGCATCTTTTACGAGGAGTGCGGCAAGCAGCGTATGGAGATCGCCGAGCGCTTGCGCAAGCTGCCGCTGTCGTTTTTTGGCCGTCGTGATCTGGCCGATTTAACCGAGACCATCATGGGCGACGTCCAGGCCATGGAGCACGCCTACAGCCACGTGCTGGGAGAGCTTTGGGGTGCCATCATCGCAAGTGCCATCGTGTTCGTGGCGTCACTGTTCTTTTGCTGGCAGCTGGCGATTGCGGCGTTTTGGAGCGTGCCCGTGGCCTTTGTCGTGCTGTATCTGACACGCGGGCCCATGACCCCGGTGTTCGACCATGTGCGCGCCGAGAAGGTCAAGGTCACCGAGGCGATCCAGGAGACGCTCGACTGCGTGCGCGAGATCCGCGCCACCAACCAGGAGGCCCATTATCTTGAGGGGCTCAACGCCGTGATCGATGCCGAGGAGCGCGAGACCACCAAAGGCGAGCTCGCCAACGGGCTTTTGGTCAACTCCGCCTTTGCCATCCTGCGCCTGGGGATTGCCACCACGTTGGTCACGGGCGCTGCGATGGTCGCCTCCGGCCGGGTCGACTTTTTGGTGATGTTTGCCTTCCTGCTCATGGTGAGCCGCATCTATGCGCCCTTCGATCAGGCACTGATGCTGATGTCCGAGCTGTTTGCCGCCGAGTCGTCGGCCAAGCGCATGCGCTCCATCATGGAAGAGCCCGTGGCGCGGGGCAGCGAGCAGTTTGAGCCCGTAGGTCATGACGTGGTGTTCGATCACGTGGCATTTGGTTATGGTGCGGGCGAGGACGGCCGCTCCGGCGAGAAAGTTCTTACCGATGTGAGCTTTGCCGCCAAAGAAGGGGAGGTCACGGCACTGGTCGGTCCTTCGGGTTCCGGTAAGTCCACGGTGAGCCGCCTGGCCGCGCGCTTTTGGGACGCCACCGAAGGCACGGTCACCGTGGGCGGCGTGGATGTTGCGAGCGTGGATCCCGAGGTGTTGCTGCGCGACTACGCCATTGTGTTCCAAGACGTGCTGCTCTTTGACGACACGGTGATGGGAAACATCCGTCTTGGTCGTCGCGATGCCACCGATGAGGAAGTGCTTGCTGCCGCGCGTGCCGCCAACTGCGACGAGTTTGTGAGCCGCATGCCGCAGGGCTATGACACCATGATCGGCGAGAACGGCTCCAAGCTGTCCAGCGGTGAGCGCCAGCGCATCTCTATCGCCCGCGCGCTGCTCAAAGACGCGCCGATCGTGTTGCTGGACGAGGCGACGGCGAGTTTAGATGTGGAGAACGAGACCGTGGTGCAGCAGGCGCTCTCCCGCCTGCTCGCAGGCAAGACGGTTATCGTTATTGCCCACCGTATGCGTACGGTGGAAAATGCCGACAAAATCGTTGTACTCAAGGATGGTGTGGTTGCCGAGCAGGGCACTCCGGCGCAGCTCAAGGCGGCAGGTGGAGAATTCGCCCGCATGGTGGCGCTGCAAAAGGAAGCAGCTACCTGGCAGTTGTAAGAAGGGGCAAAGGGACAGTCCCTTTCTCACATTGACAATCGGTTACTCCGCATCGTTAATTTTCAAAAGGTTAGCCATGGCTGACCTAGATAGTTAGATAAAATTGAGATATTTCAAAAGCGTGCTCGAGCAAACTTGTTTACTCGGGTGCTGAAGCACCATGCCGCGTCCAATGCGGCAAAAGGGAGAAGCAACATGAAGAAGTCGACGTTCAATACCCTGCTTGTCGGTGGCGGTTTTCTGCTTGGCACGGCCGGCATCAAGCTGCTTACCAGCGCTCCGGTCAAGAATGCCTGCGTTCAGGGCATTGCGTGCGGCATGCGCATCAAGAACGGCTACCAGGACATGGTCGAGCAGGCCAAGGCTAATGTTGACGACATGGTTGCCGAGGCTGCTTACATCACCCAGAGCGAGGCCGCTGCTGACGAGGCAGCCGAGTAACGCTCCCAGGCACAAACTATGAGATTCTCGATTATTAGCGAGATCCCCGGCAGGACCCGTCTTCAATTGGCGGGTCCTGTGCCAGAGAGCGATCTCGATGCACTTCTTAAGCTCAGCGGCGATATCGACGGCGTGCACAAGGTGCGCGTGTATGGCCGCATTGGCCAGATGGCGCTGGAGTACGACGAGCCGCGCCGCGCGAGCGTGCTCGACGCCTTGGGCGCACTCGATGCTCAAGCTATCGCCGATGCCAAGTCGGGCTACGTGATGCAACTCGAGCCGCGCAAGCACAAACTCGTTATGGACCTGGCGACACTCGTCGGCGCCCATTACGCACGTCGCTGGTTCCTGCCGACGCCTCTACGTGCGGTGTTTGTCGTGGCCGGTTACATGGCATTTTTGCGCGCTGCCCTTCATGAGCTGGCGCAGCCACGCCTGACCGTTCCTGTGCTCGACGCTTCGGCCATCGGCATTTCGTTCGTCAAGCGTGATGTTGACACCGCGGGCCAGACAATGTTCCTGCTCAACGTGGGCGAGCTGCTCGAGGACTACACCCGCGCCATGAGCGAAAACGAGCTCATCAACTCGCTGCTCGATGTGCCCGACAAGGCGCAAAAGATCGTCGGCGACACCGAGGTAAGCGTTGCCGCGACCGAGCTCGAGCCCGGCGATCTGGTCGCCGTGCGCACCGGCATGTCCATTTGCATCGACGGTGTTGTCGAGCAGGGGAGCGCCATGGTCAACCAGGCGACCCTGACCGGCGAGCCGCTTGCCGTCGAGCGCAGCGTGGGCGACGACGTGTTCGCCGGCACCGTCGTGGAGGACGGCAGTATCCTGGTGCGCGTGCGCGCCAACACGGCACAGACCAAGCTGCGCTCGATTGTCTCACTCGTGCAGACGGCCGACTCGCTCAAGTCCGAGGGCCAGTCGCACATGGAAGACCTCGCCAACAAGATCGTCCCGTGGAACTTCCTGCTCGCGGGCCTTGTCGCTCTCACCACGCGTAGCCTCATTAAGACCTCGGCGGCGCTGATGGTCGACTACTCGTGCGCACTCAAGCTCACGGGTTCCGTCGCCGTCATGACTGCCATGAGCGATGCTGCCAAGATGGGCGTCATGGTCAAGGGCGCGAAGTACTTTGAGTCGTTTGCCAAGGCCGACACCATTGTGTTTGATAAGACCGGCACGCTCACCGAGGCGCAGCCGCGTCTTGCCTGCGTGCTCACCACCGACGGCTGGAGCGAGGACGAGGTCCTGCGCCTTTCTGCTTGCTTGGAGGAGCATTTCCCGCATCCGGTGGCGCGCGCCGTCGTCAACGCTGCTCGCGAGCGTGGGCTCGAGCACCGCGAGCGCCATGCCGCCGTCGAGTACATCGTGGCGCACGGCATCGCTTCCTCCATCGAAGGGCGTCGCGCGATTATCGGTTCGGCACACTTTGTGTTTGAGGATGAGGGCGCGCAGCTCGATTCCGACATTAAGGAGCGCATTGAGTCCCAGATGCAGGGCCTGTCGCCGCTGTATCTGGCGGTCGACGGCAAGGTCGTCGGCGTGCTCGGCATCGAGGATCCGCTCAAGCCCGGCGTCCGTGAGGCCATCGCCGACCTACATGCGCTGGGCGTCAAGCATGTCGTTATGCTCACGGGCGATTCGGAGCGCACGGCCGAGCGCATTGCGCGCGAGGCGGGTGTCGACGAGTTTAAGGCCGAGCTGCTGCCCGAGGACAAGTACGCCTATGTGGAGCGCATTAAGGGTGAGGGGCGCCACGTTGCCATGGTGGGCGACGGCGTCAACGATTCGCCGGCACTCGGTTTGGCCGACGTGGGGCTGGCAATGGGTGGCGGAAGCGACATCGCCAAGGAGGTCGCCGATATCATCCTGACCGACACGGATCTGGCCGCGATCGTGCGTTTGCGCCGCATGAGCCAGGGCCTCATTGATCGTCTGACGAGCTCCTACTCTAAGGTGATGCTTACCAACTCAGCGCTCCTGGCGCTGGGCATTACCGGCGCGATTACCCCGCAGACGTCGTCGCTGCTGCACAACGGCTCGACGATTGCCTACAGTCTGAGCAACGCGAAGGCTTACCTGCGTTAGCAGACGTGTTCGCCCACGTTATCTGGCCTGCGCCCAGACGGCATTTGTGTCGTCTGGGCGCAGGCCTTTTGCGTTTGACCAAGTGCTAGCTTCTCTATATAGTGGTGCTAGCATGGCTAGCAATTGAAGGGAGCGGGTCAACGTGGGTGCTGTTAGCGGCATGGCGCAGGTGAACGTTCGCGTGGATCGCCAGGTCAAGGACCATGCGGAGGAAGCGTTGCGGCTTTCGGGCGGGTCACTGCCCGAGCTCATCAAAAAGGTGGTGGCCAAGGTCGCGCAGGGCGGCGGGCAGTGCGAGGAAGTGCTTGCGGCCATCGGCGACCGGCGGCAGACCGTCGCGTCCGATACTCCGTTCGCCGCATCATGGGCGGTGGCAGACCGGCTTTATGCAGATCTGGGCATCGCTACGTCGCCCGTATCCGACGATCGCGATTGGGACACAATCTATTCCGAAGCCATGGACGAGCGCTATCGCCAAAAGGGGATGATCCTGTGAGCGGAGCCCCTCTTAAGATCATGGTGGATGCCAACGTTTGGGTCGATTCGTTTTGCGCCGACCATGCCGAGTCGCTCGCTGCTCGTGCCTTTATTGGGCAGGCGGCGGAGGCAGGGGCATTGATGTTCTTTCCGGTGCATATCGCCAAGGACGTGCTGTACGTTGTCCAACACGAGCTGAAGCGTAGCGTTCTTGCCAGTGGGGGAGCGCTCGACGAGGCATCTGCCCGTGCAATTGGCGATGCGGCGCTGGCGTTTGTTCGGAACATGACCGAAAACGCCACGGCCGTGGGTGCAGATGCGTCGGACCTTTGGCTGGCCGACAAATACTTAGCGCTCCATCGCGATTACGAGGACAACTTGGTACTCGCCGCATGCAAACGCGCGCAGGTCGATTACTTGGTGACCAACGATCGCAAGCTGCTCGAACATGCCGATCTTGCAGCAAAGACCCCGCGCCAAATGATGCCGATTCTTGCTTTGGCCAAACGCGGCAGCGCGGTTATCGGTTGACGCGAACTGTTTGCGGGCCCCTTGGACGACGATGCGCCAAGGGGCCCGCGTCTGCTATTTACAAAAGCTCGGCCTTGATGGCGGGACTTTCTGCGAGCTGCTCGGCTGCCTTTTCGTCGGAGCTGTCGAGTGCTGCCAGACTGCGGTAGACCCACTCGTTGACCTGGGTGTTCTTGACGCCTGCGGTCTGCATAAGGGCGCCTACCCCGCGGATTGCTGCGAGCAGATCGGCTTTGGGACCCGCGAGCTCGACCTCGATGCCGTGGTAGGCGGCCACGCCGCGGTTCTCACTCACGTGGTCGATAAAGCCCTCGACGGTCTCAAGCTGCTGGGCGAGTGCTGCATCATCGTCAGCGTCCAGCGCAACAAGGGCGTTCGAAACCGTGAGGGCGGGATGTCCGCAGGGGACAAAGCCTTCGATGACATCCATAGCTTCGGTAATGGTTGAGCCCAGGCCTGCGAGGGCATTGACGAGTTGCTGCTTGGTATCCATAACGGTCCTTTCGACGGGTCAATTTTGCTTGGCGAAAATATACGTGACGCGATCGGTAACAAAAGTGCGAAGTATGGTGCACATTAGGGTCTTCACAGCTCGTGCATAGAACAGCTGTCCGCTTTCAGAACGTGGTAAGATAACACTCCACAAGCGGGGCTTGCCCTGCATGTTCCTTGAAAAGTCGACGGGTGTTGGGTACTCGTGCCCAATGCCATCCAGACTTTCCCAACATTCGGGGGCGACTGGTTTCGACACGATAGCTCTGAGAGAGGAAGCAAGCCGAGGTCTCCTCGCCTCGTTAAACAGGGGTACCGTCAAATTGAATTGACAACAACTCTTCTTTTGAGCCTATGGCTCTCGCTGCTTAATTTATAGCGGCGCGTCAACCCGGTGATTTCCCCGACACCGGCGCGACGTCATGTTAGGGGAATGCCCCTGCGCACGTAATCGGTATGGCGCGGGCTAAGACCGAACCGGTTAGGACGCCGCGAGCGTGTCGCTGCGCGCAAAGCGTCCGAGACTAAACCAGCGACTGAGCTTGGAGATGCCAATCAGGGGGCTTTCGTGGACCGGAGTTCGATTCTCCGCGCCTCCACCATAAGTAACAGGCAGGTAGATACTCATATCTACCTGCCTTTTTATTTCTTGTCCGCACCGCGGAGAATCGAACTCTGTGCAGGGCGCGGGCGTAAAGAAAACGCGTAAGCGTTTTTAGCCCGCGGGCGAGGACGCCGGCAGGCGGCCGAAGCCGGTGCGGATTTGCGAAGCAAATACGCGGATTCTCCGCGCAAAGCCCCAGCCAAAACAGATGTGCTGCCGACGGCATTTCTGCTGGCTGTGCCCCGCGCCGACAGATCCCCTTCATCCGCGGAGAATCGAACTCTGTTTAGGGCGCGGACGTTAAGCAAACGCTACGGCAACGCAGGGTGGGACACGCTTTCCTAACGGCGGCCCAGGCGGAAAATCCATCCCGGAATTCCGGCTCAGACTGGGGTGCAGTTTCCGGATGACGCCTCAAGCGGAAACTGCATCCCGGAATCTTCATTCGGAATGGGATGCAATTTCCAAATGAATGGCTAGCGGAAAGTATATCCCGGAATCCGCGCTCAGAACGGGTCGCGCTTTCCCAACGGCGGTCCAAGCGGAAAGCGCATCCCGTAATCCCGCCTCAAACTGGGACGCACTTTCCGCTGCACCTGCCGCCTCGAAAAACCTGCGCGCCCTCCATCCCAAAACTGGGTAGAAGAAAGCCAAAACGCAATCGCAGGAGGTCAATATGACTGCAGAAGATAAGGCAAAGAACGCCGGCAAGGTCGCGCTCGTCTTGGAGGGTGGCAGTTTTCGTGGGCAGTTTACCGCCGGCGTGCTCGACGTTCTCATGGAGGCCGGTGTCGAAATTCCGGCGGTATATGGCGTATCGGCCGGTGCGCTCAACGGCGTCAACTACAAGTCACACCAGATCGGTCGCGTCAATCGCATCAACCTGACCTTCTGCAATGACAACCGCTACATGGGTGCCGCATCCTTCGCATCCACGGGCTCCATCGTGGGTTACGACTTTATCTTCAACGATATCCAGGACCGCCTGGATCCCTTTGACAACGAGGCGTTCGACGCGAGCCCCATCGAGATGTACGCCGTCGCGACGGACATGCTGTTTGGAACCGCTGCCTACCTGCCGGTCAAAAGCGCCGTGCTCGACCTCGATGCTGTGCGCGCCTCCACCTCGCTGCCGCTGGTGACGCCGCCGGTCGAGATCGACGGGCACAAATACGTCGACGGCGGCGTGGCCGATTCGGTTCCTATCGAGCATGTGCTCGAGGAGGCGGGCTTCGACCGTGCGGTCGTCATCGTCACCCAGGACCGCTCGTACGAGAAAAAGCCCTACGAGTTTATGCCTGCCGCGCGCGCCCGCTATGCCGACTACCCCTACCTGCTCGAGGCTATCGAGACGCGCCACGACCGCTATAACCTCCAGCGCATGCACCTGTGGAAGTATGAGCGCGAGGGCCGCGCGCTGGTCATCGCTCCGCAAAAGCCGGTCGAGGTCGGCCATGTCGAGCATGATCCGGCCAAGCTTCTCGACCTGTATATCCAGGGCCGCCAGGAGGCAAAGCGCTTGCTGGGAGATATCGAGGCATTTGTCGAGCGCTAGCGCTGCAACGTCACGGCTCGTGGATGACATGTGCAGAAACTCTGGTCGGAGCCAAAATACCTGTTGACTCGGGCGGCGAGCGGGGTAATATGGACGGGTTACTTGCAGAGCCCCGTGAATCTCTGTAACAACACGTACTGTACATGGAGGAGTCTAAGTGATTTCGAAATCGACTCACTACGCCAAGCAGGGCGAGGTCCAGCGCAACTGGGTTCTCGTCGACGCCGATGGTGCTGTCCTGGGCCGTCTTGCCACCCAGATCGCAATGATCCTGCGCGGTAAGAACAAGCCCCAGTTCACGCCCAACAGCGACTGCGGCGACTTCGTTGTCGTCATCAACGCCGATAAGGTCCAGCTTACCGGTAACAAGGCCGACACGAAGACCTATTATCGCCACAGCGGCTACAACGGCGGCCTCAAGGCTGAGAGCTTCCGCCAGGCTATGGAGAAGCACCCGGAGAAGGTCATCGAGCGCGCCGTTCGCGGTATGCTGCCCAAGACCACCCTCGGCCGTGCCCAGATGACCAAGCTTAAGGTCTACGCTGGTGCCGAGCATCCGCATGCTGCCCAGAACCCCACGAAGATTGAGCTGGAGGCTTAAAGATGGCTGAGAACACCGTTGTCTACCAGGGTACCGGCCGTCGTAAGAACGCCGTCGCCCGCGTCCGTCTCGTCCCCGGCACCGGCAAGGTGACCATCAACAAGCGTGACGCCGAGCAGTATTTCGGCCGTCATCAGCTCGTTGAGAACGCCCTTGCTCCCTTCAAGGTGACCGACACCGCCGGTCAGTTCGACGTTATCGCTCTGTGCGATGGCGGCGGCATCTCCGGTCAGTCCGGCGCTCTGCGTCTGGGCATCGCTCGCGCTCTTCTGAACGCTGGCGACTACCGTGCTGACCTCAAGAAGGCCGGTTTCCTTACGCGCGATGCTCGCGTGGTCGAGCGCAAGAAGTACGGCCTCAAGAAGGCCCGCCGCGCTCCCCAGTTCTCCAAGCGCTAAGGTTTTATCTCCTTTCGAGATACAATGTACAAGCGGGGCCTGCCGATTCCTCGGCGGGTCCCGCTTTTCTTTTTCGACTAGGGTGGGCGGTTGTATATCGCCTGCTAGGGAAGGAGCGATCCTATGCCCCAGAACATCTTCGGTACCGACGGCGTCCGTGGCGTCGCCAATGCCGACCTCTCGTGCGACCTCGCGTTTCGCCTGGGCCGCGCGGCGACCAAGTTCCTTGGCCCGGACATCTGCATCGGCCGCGACACGCGTCTTTCGGGTACCATGCTCGAGAGTGCTCTGACCGCTGGCATTATGGCAGAGGGCGGCCGTCCGCATTGCTGCGGCGTTATCCCTACGCCGGCCGTGGCGCTGCTCACTGTCCAAAATGAGCTCGACGGCGGCATCGTCATCTCTGCTTCGCACAATCCTCCGGAGTTCAACGGCATCAAGTTCTTTAGCCGCAAGGGCATGAAGCTTCCCGATGCTGTCGAGGAAGAGATCAGCGCTTGGGTCATGTCCGAGGAGGCCATGGCTGCCGATACGCTGCCGACCGGTGCCGGCGTGGGCCACATCATCAAGATGAAGGACGCTCGCAAGGCGTACGTCGACCACGCCATCGATACGCTTGATGGCCTGAGGCTCGACGGCCTGGTCGTTGCCGTCGACTGCGGCCATGGTGCTTCTTGCCAGACTACGCCCGCCGCGCTGCAGCGCCTGGGTGCCACGGTCCATGCCATCAACACCGATTACTGCGGCACTGACATTAACGTTGAGTGCGGCTCCACTCACCTTGAGCCCCTGCGCGAGCTCGTGCTGCGCACCCACGCCGATATCGGCCTGGCCCACGACGGCGACGCCGACCGCGTGCTGTTCGTGGACAGCGAGGGCAACGAGATCGACGGCGACTACATCCTGGCTATCTGCGGCTCCGATCTGGCCGCTCGCGGCAAGCTCGCCAACTCCGAGATCGTCTCGACCGTCATGTGCAACCTGGGCTTCTCCATCGCTATGAAGGAGCAGGGCTTCGAGATGGTTCAGACCGCCGTGGGCGACCGCTACGTTCTGGAGCGTATGCTCGCGGATGGCGCCGTCATCGGCGGCGAGCAGTCCGGCCACATCATCTTCCTGGAGCACAACACCACCGGCGACGGTCTGGTGACGGCACTGCAGCTATTGGCCGTGCTCAAGCGCACCGGTCGTACCCTCACCGATCTTGCCGGCATCATGAAGAAGTACCCGCAGGTACTCGTCAACGTGCATTCCGACAACAAGGCTGGTCTGGACGATTGCCAGCCTATCTGGGATGCCGTCGCTGCCGCCGAGAAGGAGCTCAATGGTCGCGGCCGCATTCTGGTGCGTCCGAGCGGTACCGAGCCGCTGGTCCGCGTTATGGCCGAGGCCGAGACGCACGAGCTGACCCAGCGCGTTGTCGACGACATCGTCGAGGTTGTCAAGCGCGAACTTCCCTAATGGTCAAAAACGAGTGCCAAGTGGTAAACTGTTAAGGCTATTTTGGTCGATTGGTATGTCCGAGGGGGAGCATGTTCACTAAAGTCCTAAGGTCTTTTGGTATGCGTGGTCGAGTCCTTACGCTGGATGCTCCCATCTCGGGCGACGTCATTTCGTTGTCCGAGGTCAATGACCAGACATTTGCCACCGGCCTGTTGGGCCAGGGCGTGGCGATTCAGCCTACGGGTACGCGCGTGATTGCGCCAGCAGACGCCAAGGTCGAGGCTATTTTTCCCACGGGACACGCCGTTGCGCTTAACACGGTCGATGGCTTGGACGTGCTCATCCACGTTGGCTTGGACACTGTTCAGCTCGAGGGCAAGCACTTTACCGTACATGCGCAAGTGGGTGACATCGTCCACAAGGGCGATGTACTCATTGAGTTCGATCGTGAGGCAATTGCTGCCGAGGGCTACGATGTGACGGTCCCCATCTTGGTGTGCAACTCCGTTGAGTTCTCGAGTATCAAGGGCTCCGTTGGTGCGCATGTCGAAGAGATGGACCAGCTCATCGTTGCTCGCGAGCGCTAGCAAGTGCACGTGGCCATTAGCCTACAATTCAAACACGTTTATGGAGGGCGCCCTTGAAAGAGGGCGCCCTCCGTGGCAAGATGGGATTTGTCCGAAGCTAAACGGCTTTGGGTCACCGTGGACGGGCAGGGGCCTCGACGCGGCTAGACACGAGACACATACATTACGCGACCTCGCCCTGGTGGCCGCACACGTTGGTTGCGGCCGACGCGGGCCGCGGGCAAGTGCTTGTAAGGGGAGCCTTGCCTCTCTTGTACGAGAAAGGACGCGTAATGAAGATCATTAAAGCTAAAGACTACGAGGATATGAGCCGCAAGGCCGCCAATATCATCTCGGCGCAGGTTATCCTCAAGCCCGATTGCGTGCTGGGTCTTGCCACCGGCTCCACCCCGATCGGTGCCTACAAGCAGCTCGCTGCTTGGTACGAGAAGGGCGACGTCGACTTTGCCGAGGTCAGCACCTACAACCTGGACGAGTATCGCGGCCTTTCGCACGACGATCCCCAGAGCTATCACTACTTCATGCGTGAGAACTTCTTCGATCACATCAACATCGACCTGAACAACACGCATGTGCCCGACGGTTCCAACCCCGACGCCGCCGCTGCCTGCTCTGAGTACGACAAGATCGTCGCCGCCGCCGGTTACCCGGATCTGCAGCTGCTCGGCATTGGCAACAACGGCCACATCGGTTTCAACGAGCCCGATGACCACTTTTCCAAGGGCACGCACTGCGTCGACCTCACCGAGAGCACCATTCAGGCCAACAGCCGCCTGTTCGACAGCATCGACGATGTTCCCCGTCAGGCCTACACCATGGGTACCCAGACCATCATGTATGCCCGCATGATCCTAGTCGTCGCCAACGGCGAGGCCAAGGCTCAGGCCGTGCATGACATGTGCTATGGTCCGGTTACGCCCGCGTGCCCGGCTTCGATCCTGCAGCTGCACACCAACTGCGTTGTCGTTGCCGACGAGGCCGCCCTTTCGCTCTGCGAGTAGCGCGAATCCTGCATCTCGACATAGCCTTGCCTAAGGCCTCCGCTTTGCGGGGGCCTTTTTGTTATCCCTCTCCGCCCGCTTGACCAAAATCTTGCCGCAAGCTTGACGAATGCCGGATGCCCAACAGTTTGATTCATTCCATACCAGATTCTATGCAAAAATGCCACCAAAAGGTCGTAGACGGTAGCGGGTGCTAGGCGAGTTGAATGACATAGCTGAACCTTGTTCATTTGCGTTACACTGCCGCTTAGATGGGACAAGCTGACAAGCTCATTTACCTGCTTAAAGACCGATTAGTCGGGGGATTAATAACAATCGGCCCTCGCTGTACAAAAACTTGCCGCTTGCGTACCAAAAGACAACCTAAAACGCAAGGTCGCTCTATTCATAGCGCGGCTTGTATGGTCTTGCGGTTACAGTGTCCATACGGTCGAGTTGAGGAGCGGGCATGGTAAACGATTTGAGCGGTATAGACGACCTCGAGCTGATGCCGCTGGGCGGAGGCTATATGGTGCGACGCGAACGCTTGATGAATGAGCTTATCGCCAAGGGCCGAAAAGCCGGCATCGTGGTTCTTTATGCGCCCGACGGGTTTGGGAAGACCTCGGTGCTGCTGCAGTACACCCATGAGGTTAAATGCGACCCGACGCGAGGCCCCGTGCGGATTATCGAGGCCGATCGCGCCATTGGGCGCGAGGTGTTTATGCAGCTCGAGGTGGTTACCGAAGAACTCAAAGACAAACCGCACTCCCTTATCGCGATTGATAATGTGCCAAACCTCGATCAGCACGATACCGAAGACCTCATCGACAGGATTCGCGGCCTGCGCGCTATGGGGATAGGGGTCTTTATCTCCTGCCGTCCTTCAAATCGTCAGCTGATTCATGGGCTGGGCGATTCGGTTAAGATCAATGCGCAGATGCTCAAGGTGCATGCCTATGAGTATTCGGCGTGGGCATCGGCGTTTTCGATCAGCACATCGCTCGACTTTTATCAGCTTACGCAGGGCGTGCCCGAGCTCGTCTCGGCATTGCAGACGGGTCTGTATGGCCAAGGCGACGTAGCCGGTCTGCTCGAAAACGAGATTGTCAACGTATATGGCGCGGCACTTGTCGATCTGGCTTCGCTCGACAATAATGCGCTGTTTTGCGTGGCATGTCTCATGGTTTTGATGGGCGAGGGCAATATCGCAGAACTCGAGGCTTGTGGGGTGAGGTTGTCGATGGTCGACCAGTCCTACTTTGTACGCGACTACCCGATCTTTGGCTTGGATCCCGCCGAGCGGAGTTTTACGTGTCTGGGCACGGAGGATAACGGACGCTTGCGCTTGCGCAAGTTGGTGGCCGAGGTTCGCCCCGAGCTTGTTCCGAGGGCGGCCCGGATTTTGCTTAAGGCGGGTAGATGCGATGCGGCGATGGGCCTGGCGGACGCCTTTTTGGACCGTGAAGCGGTCCTTGAACTTGCTGGGCAGTATGGGGTCGATCTGGCTCTGACGGGGCACGGGGCCGATATCTGCCGGGCAGCGCTGGGCACGATCGATGCCGACGATCCGGCTCCAGAGCCAACGCCTGCTGAGGCGCTCGGCGTATATCTGGCGGCGGTCAGCGTGTCCAATACAAAGCTCGCTCGCTATATGGCATCGGTCATCGAGCGCGGGGGCGAACGGGCGGCCTGCGAAATAGACCCTGTTTCATGGAGGGTGGCCCAGACACTGACGGCTGTTTGCTATGGGGACAACGGGCTTGGGCTTCCTACGAACCTGGCCGTGCCAGAAATAGAGACGTCCCACACCGCACTCGACATGCTGTCCGCGCATATCGAGGTCAAGCGATGCCTGACCGAACGGGGAGATGACGGCGGCGTTCTACAGCAGCTCAAAACGAGCAAGGCCTACGACTGTGAGCTCGACATCGCGGGGATTGTTATACGGGCCGATAGCATGCTGGTGGAGCTCTTTGACGGGTCGTTTACGGGAACCGACGAGCGCGACGACGAGATGACGGTGGTGCGGGAGGCGCTCGACGTGCGTGGGCTTAAGGCGATGGCTATCTGGGTGCGCATGGTGTTGGCGGCACGGCGGCTCCTTTCCGGCCTGCCGGTAACCGACGACGCGGCGTTCAACGAGCTCGATCGTTTTGCCGTGCGCATGCGCGACAACCAGATTCAGCTGTTTGGCCTGTTGCTAGAAGGCTGGCAGTCGCTGGCAGAGGGACGGCCGGTTAATGCAAAGTTCCGTGCGGTCCAAGTGCTCAAACTTGCCGAGGAGTCGATTGCGTACATGCGCGATAACGCATTGCTGCTGGAGCGCGCGGCGTATCTGCGTAACACCTCGATGGTTTCGGTACGCGAGGAAGCGGAGTTGCTCGATATAAGCCAGACGCAGGTTGGTGGTGCAGAAGCCTGGATGGTGGCGCTGCATTTGGCTTGCGCGGGGCGAGATAGCGATCTTGCGGCCTGGATGTCCATGAATCGCGCGGGGATTCTGGAACCATCGTATCGGCTCTTTGCGCGCCTTGCCATGCATTGTCTGGGCGAGCCGGCGACCAGGATTCGCAAGAAGCTTCCCGTGCGCGAGCTGTCGCGGTACTCGCTGCGCGACGATTTGGAAGGGGAGGGCGAGCGCCTGTTCCAGGCTGGCGAGGTTGAAGCCGTTGATACCATCGACCATATCGAGATTCGCATGTTTGGTGCGTTCCGCGCCGAGCGCGACGGGTTTCCCATCACGGACAAAATGTGGCGCCGCAAGAAGGCGGCGACGCTTGCCGAGCGGCTTGCACTGGGCATGGATGCGCTCGTCGACCGCGAGACGCTGGCAATGGAGTTGTGGCCCCATGCCGAGTTCAATAGCGCCCGCAACAACCTGTACTCGACGATATCGCGCTTGCGGTCGGCTTTGGGACCGACGCCGGATGGCAAGTCGTGTGTGCTCATCCAAAATGAATGCATCGGACTCAACGGCGACTACGTCAAGACCGATGTACGGCTGTTTGACCAGATAAGCCGCGAGGTTTTGGGAAATCGCACGGGTGCGCGCGGGCCCCATTTAGTTGAGCTGTGCCTTAAGATTGAGCAGCTTTATGCCGGACCGCTGTATGTTCCCAATGGCTGTAATCCAACCTACTTTTTGCGCATGCGGCGCATTATGCAGTCAAAGTACATCGATTGCATGATTAAGGGGGCAAATGCCGCTCTAGAAGAAAACGACCTGCAGTCGGCGATTTGGCTGGCGGAGTCGGGGCTTCGGCAGGAAACGGCGCGTGAGGATATGGTGCGCTGCGCCATGCGCGTCTACAGTGCGGCGGGGCGGCGGCGCGATATCGTCGAGCTGTACAGCGGGCATATGCACCATCTGAGGGAGCAGGTCAATGGCGTGCCCGAGCCCGAGACGCGGCGTCTATACGAGCGCTTGGTGGAGGGACGGCTCAATCGCGTGCTGGTCGAGCGATAAAAAACGGGCGCCCGAAGTACTTGGGCACCCGTAAGCTTGCTATGTGTTGGCTCGCCGGATCATTGGCTCTTAGACGAGCTTGATCTTCTCGATGTCCTTGCGCGAGGACTCGCGATACAGCGAGAACTTGCGGCCGATGACCTGGACGACCTCGGCGTGGCAGCGCTCAGCGAGCTCTTCGGCGGCCTCGCGGGCGGAAAGACTGGAGCCATCGAGCACGGAGCACTTAACGAGCTCGTGCTTCTCCAGGTAGGCGACCGTCTGCTCGACGGTGCCCTCGTTGACATCGGACTTACCGATGATGATGGCGGGGTTGAGGTGATGGGCCATGCTGCGAAGCTGCTTGACCTGGGCTCCTGTCAGTGCCATGGGTTCTCGCTTTCTATGTATGGGGCGCCCCGCGACGGGGCCTTAATCTACGTGAGCTGTCCTACGATAGCGCAGGAACGGCGCGGTGTGGGGCGCGTTTGCCCAGTTCGCAAAGAATGCGGATGCCGAGGTGATGGGCAGCTCGGGCTGTGAACGGGCTACGAGCGGGATTCAGAGACCGGTTCCCATGCAATAAACGCCCAGCGAACCTTACGGATATGGTCGAGCATATAGCACCCCTGCGGCACGCCCTTGGAGCCCGGCTCACCGGCATGGGGATTCTCGATCATGTGTTGGGCGATGTAGTCGCGCAGACGGTCGACCTTATCCTCGTTGCCATGCTCAAGCATGCGGGAAAAGTCCGCCACGCCTGCCTCAAGGCTATCGAAGGTATCGCGACGAGGCGATTCAAAGTACGTGACCTGCGGCAGGGCACCCATCTGAATGAGAATGTTAAAGGCGTACACAAAGCCATTGCTGCAGGTAACCGAGGCGCCGATGGCGTTCATCAAGTGCAGATCATAGCGCGGGCTGGAGTTGGCGACCATCGTGACAGCACAACGCCGACGAGCCGTTCGATTAAGCTTGGCAAGCGCATCTTTTAGATTGGTCGTCGTAACCGACCGACTGGCAAAGGCAACATCCACCGCTTTCGCGACCGGTCCAACCAAATCCCAATCATCATCCCAAGCAAGCTCAAGCGGCGTTATGCGCCCCTCGAGCCCGTAATACTCAATGCCGGCATCAAGGGTGCCCAACATAGCGGGGGAGAAGTCGGCTGCAATCACAGGATGCCCAGCCTGAGCAAGCGGAATAGCAATCGACCCAGCCCCACACCCCATATCAAGCACCGATTCACCAGGCTTTAACGCCAACAGCTTCATAAAGTCCCGGGCATACGGGGCAGTCTCCAACGGCCGAAAATGCCGAGCCCGCTTATCCCATTCAAAAGAATCATCAGCCCGCCGCCGATCAGCTTGCAGACGCATCCATTCGCCATTCCAATCCGCAGAAAGCAGATCAGAACGAATCTCCCCATCAACCACGGGCCAACCTCCTAGCAACAAAAAAGCGACTCCTCCCAAAAGAAGAGCCGCAACCAGCATATATCAGAAAGAACCGATCCAACGCCAAACCGCCATACCAGCAAAGTAGGGCAGAAGCGAAGCGACTGCCAAAGGGATAGAACCCAACCGAGGGCCCGTTGTGCGGGAGCCCCGGGGAGGGCAAATATATAAGGTCGATCGCGAGTTCCGCACGAGCCGGAGAGCACTTAATGTGCTCTCCGTGCGAGCCAGGACTGTCCGAGCAGGCGACCTTATATATTTGCCCTCCCCGGGGCTCCTCGCCCGAACCCCTCAGCTAGTTCTTCAGCGAGTTCAGTGGTGCCGGGAAGCGTCCACCGCGGTGGGCAAGCACAGTGCCGGCGTTGGGGTTCACCGGCATGATGGGTGCACGGCCAAACAGGCCGCCGTACTCGACGCAGTCGCCCACGCCCTTGCCGATGGCAGGAATCACGCGGACGGCCGTGGTCTTGTTGTTGATGACGCCGATGGCCATCTCGTCGGCGATGATGCCGGCGATGGTCTCGACCGGGGTGTCGCCGGGGATGGCGATCATGTCCAGGCCAACGGAGCACACGCAGGTCATGGCCTCGAGCTTCTCGAGCGAAAGCGCACCGGCTTCGACGGCGGCGATCATGCCGGCGTCCTCGGACACGGGGATAAAGGCGCCGGAAAGACCGCCCACGCTGGAGCTGGCCATGACGCCGCCCTTCTTGACGGCATCGTTGAGCATGGCGAGCGCGCAGGTCGTGCCCGGGCCACCGCAGGTGCCCACGCCGATGATCTCGAGGATGCGCGCGACGGAGTCGCCGATGGCAGGCGTGGGAGCCAGCGACAGGTCGACAATGCCCTTCTCGACACCCAGACGATGGGCGGCCTCGCGGCTCATGAGCTCGCCGGCACGGGTGATCTTAAAGGCGGTCTGCTTAATCTTTTCGGCGACTTCCATCATCGAGGCGGAATCGGGCAGCGTCTCCAGGGCTGCGGCCATAACGCCGGGACCCGAGACGCCTACGTTGATGACGGCGTCGGCCTCGCCACCGCCGTGGACGGCGCCCGCCATAAACGGGGAGTCCTCGACCATGTTGGCAAAGCAGACAAACTTGGAAGCGCCGACGGAATCCTGGTCGGCCGTGAGTTTAGCGGCATCGATGATGGTCTGGGCGGCCATCAGCACGGCGTCCATGTTGATGCCGGCGCGCAGGCTGGCGACGTTGACGCTGGAGCAGACGCGGCTCGTGGTGGCGAGCGCCTGCGGAATGGACTGTATAACGCGACGATCGGCGTCGCCGATGCCCTTCTGGACGAGTGCGGAGAAGCCGCCCAGGTAATCGATGCCGAGCGTTTCGGCCGCGCGGTCGAGGGCATGCGCGATGGGGGTGAGGTCCTCATCCTTGCAGCATGCGGCGATCTGGGCCACCGGGGTGACGGAAACGCGCTTGTTGACGATGGGGATACCGTACTCGCGCTCGAGGTTCTCGGCGGTCTCGACCAGATGCTCAGCCGTGTGCGTCACGTGGTCGTAGATCTTCGTGCACATGCGGTCGAGGTTCTCGTCACCGCAACCCATGAGCGAAACACCCATGGTGATGGTCCTGATGTCGAGGTTCTGCTCCTCAACCATGCCGCGGGTTTCCGCGATTTCTGCGGGCGTGATCGCCATCCTTGCGCTCCTATCTGCCAAAACGAGCATAGTCTTATCTATTCTAACGTGCCGCACGTGCCAAGTGGCGCATGCGGCACGTTTTGGTGCTCGGTTGTTTCCGTTGTGTTACTGCCCAAAGACCTCTTCGGCGATGCGCGCGCTTTCGGCGGCATCCTTGGCGTAGTAGTCCGCGCCGATCTGCTTGGCGTATTCGGGGGTGAGCACGGCGCCGCCCACGATGATCTTGACGCCCGGAACCTCGGCATGGAGCAGCTTGATGGTCTCCTCCATGGCGACGACGGTGGTGGTCATAAGCGCCGAGAGGCCGACGAGTTTGATATCGCGCTCCTTGACGGTCTTGAGTACCTCCTGCGGATCGACGTCGCGGCCCAGGTCAAAGACGGTATAGCCGTAGTTATCGAGCAGCATCTTGACGATGTTCTTACCGATGTCGTGGATGTCGCCCTTGACGGTGGCCACGCAGATCTTACCCTTGTCGGCAATCTCGCCGGCGGGCATCAGGCGTTTGATGGTATCGAAGCCCACGCGCGCGGCCTCGGCCGAGGCCATGAGCTGCGGCAAGAAGAACTTGCCCTGGTCAAAGAGGACTCCGACCTCATCGAGGGCGGGGATAAAGTGGTCGTTGATGAGGTCCATGGCGTCGTGGTCGGCCAGCAGGCGTTCGGTCTCGGCCGCGATTTCGCCCTTGCGTCCCGAGACGACCATGTGGCGGATGGGGTCGTCATCGGCGCTTGCGGTGGTGCTTGCGGTAGGCGCGGCATCGATCGATGCTGACTGGGCGGCCGCCGGGTTGGCGGCAATCTTATACGGATCGGTCCAGCCGGCGTAGCGCTCGATGTATCCGGTCGAGCCCTCGTCCTCAACGCTCAGGACGCGATAGCTGTAGACGGTGTCCATAAAGCGCTTGGAGCCCGGGTTCATGATGGGGGCATCGAGGCCCGCGCCAAAGGCGGCGGCCAAAAAGACCGAGCCCAGCAGCGGGCGGGCAGGCAGACCAAAGCTGATGTTCGACACGCCGAGCGCGCATTTGACGCCCAGGCGCTCCTTGCACAGGGACATGGCGCGCAGGATCTGCTCGGCCTGGCGTTGATTGGTCGAGGCGGTCATGACCAGGCAGTCGATGAGGATACGGTCCGGGCCGATGCCGTAGCGGGCAGCCTCGGCCACGATGCGCTCGGCGATGGCAAAGCGGGCCTCGGCGGTATCGGGGATGCCGCCTTCGTCGAGCGTAAGGCCGACAACGTTGGTGCCGTAGTGGGCGACCAGCGGGAAGATCTCGTCCATGATCTGCTGCTTGCCGTTGACCGAGTTGATGATGGGCTTGCCGGCGTAGCGACGTACGGCGGCCTCGACGGCGGCGGGGTCGGTGGAGTCGATCTGCAGCGGCAGCAGCGTGGAGCCTTGGAGCTGCTCGGTGGCCTGTTGGATAATCTTGACCTCGTCGATCTCGGGCAGGCCCACGTTGACGTCCAGGATGTCGGCGCCCTGCTCCTGCTGGCTGATGCCCTGGCTCACCACGTAGTCCAGGTCGCCGTCGCGCAGGGCCTGCTGCAGGCGCTTTTTGCCGGTGGGGTTGATGCGCTCGCCGATGACGGCGATCTTGTGGCCGTCGCAGGGGAGGTCCACCACGGTCTGGGCGCTTGTGACCGACATGCTGGGCTTGCGGTGGCGCGGACTGGGCGTGTGGTTATCGATAAGCGTGCGCAGCGCTGCCATGTGCGCCGGCGTGGTGCCGCAGCAGCCGCCCACGACGCTTACGCCGTCCTCAATCATACCGGCGACGGCCACGGCGTACTCGGGCGCCTGGATATCAAAGACGGTGTTGCCGTCGTCGTCCACGTGGGGCAGTCCTGCGTTGGCCTGCACCATAACGGGCTTGTCCGTAACGGTGAGCATGCGAGCGGCGAGTCCTCGGAGCTCGGCCGGTCCCTGGCTGCAGTTGATGCCCAGGACGTCGGCGCCGATCGCGTCGAGCGTGATGGCAGCGACCTCGGGACTCGTGCCCAGGAAGGTGCGGCCGTCTTCCTCAAAGGTCATGGTGGCAAAAACGGGCAGGTCGGAGTTCTCGCGGCAGGCGAGGACGGCAGCCTTGATCTCGGCTAGGTCGGTCATGGTTTCGATAATAAAGAGGTCCACGCCCGCGGCGACGCCGGCGCGCACCTCCTCGGCAAAGAGGTCGTAGGCCTCGTCAAAGCTCAGGGTGCCCAGGGGACGAAGCAGCGCGCCGATGGGGCCGATGTCACCGGCGACATAGCCCGCGCCGGCCGCGCGGGCGCGGGCGACGGCGGCGGCAAAGACATCGGCCACGGTGGCGGCGCCGTCGAGTTTGTGGGCGTTCGCGCCAAAGGTGTTGGCGGTGATCACGTCGCATCCGGCCTCGACGTATTGGCGCTGGATGTCGGTGATGACTCGGGGCTCCTCAAAGTTGAGCAGCTCGGGCAGGGCGCCGGCCTTCATGCCGGCCGCCTGCAGCATGGTACCCATGCCGCCGTCGAACAGCAGGTGTCCGGTGCCCTTGATGGCGGCGCGCAGACGATCGTCCTTAATGCGAAGGTCGTCGATCGTGCGCGTCTTGTATACAGCGCCATTACGGCGTGCGGCATCAACGGGTGCCGCCAGCGCGGCACCGTCCAGATCATGAGTGATAAGCGGAGTAAACATCGATGGCTCCTAATGGCTGGAATAGCAGGTGGTGTGGGCGGCGCGGAAGCGGCAGTGCTCACGCATGCGGCAGATATTGCAGGTGGGGCGGCTCTGGGCGTCGTGGACTTCGCCGTCAAACAGACCAATCACCGCGGTCACGCTCTTGGTGGGCATGAGCAGGCTGGTCGGCGTGACGGTAAGCCCGATGAGCCGCGTGGCGTTGAGCGCATTCACGATTGAGCGCTGGGCCGTAAGCGGGCAGTCGCCATAGCCGGGACTGAAGCGCCAGTTACCGGCGAGTCCGTGTGCGGCGGCCGCAGCCTTGACCTGCTGGTCCATCTGCTCGACGGCGGCTTCTACATAGGCAGAGCATGCGGCGTCGAGCACGGCTCCCTCCAGGGGCTGCTGGGCTCCCGTGGTGCGCAGACGACGCTCGGCGTCCATGCCGAGTGTGCATGCTATGAGCGCGGCAAAGCGGGCGTCTTTGAGATGGCGATAGATATCGCGACCACGCAGCTCAACGTTGGTGCCGACCAAGCGAATGCAAGGCTCTCCCTGCTCGTCCACGCCCATGGCATCGATGGCAAATGCGCGGCGCACGCCACGGGGCTCAATGTCCAGTTCCAGACGCTCAACGACAAGCTCAATACGCTGCGACAGCTCGGGCTCAATCTGCTGACCGCCGTAGCCCAGATAGCGCAGCATCTCGGCACGATCGACGCGGGGATGGTGGGCATCATCGATACGATAAAGCGCCGGCGACGCAAGGTCGGCCGGCACTTCGACAGCGGTTGTATCGATGTGCGGTTTTTCCATTACCCCAAGCGCTCCATAATGGTTGCGGCGATTGCAGGACGGTTCATAGTGTACAGGTGCAGACCGGCGGCACCGTGCTCCTTAAGGTCGCAAAGCTGACGGGCGGCATAATCTACACCGGCTGCCTGCAGACTCTCGGGGTCGTTCTCGTACTTGGCGAGAATCTTGATGACGGGGGAGGGCAGTGACGCGCCGCACATAAAGACCATGCGGCTGATCTGCGACTTGCCCATAAACGGCATGATACCTGCGGTAATGGGCACGGTGATGCCGGCCTTGTCGGCAAGCTCGCGAAAACGATAGAAGCACTCGTTATCAAAGAAGAGCTGCGTCACAAAGAAGCTCGCGCCGGCGTCCTGTTTTTGCTTGAGGTGTTCGACCGAGAGGTTGAGATCCTCGCAGGCAATGTGGCCCTCGGGGTAGGCTGCGGCACCCACGCAAAAGCCGGCGTCGACGAGCTCGGGGATGAGGTCGCGGGCGTAGGCGTAGTCGGAGGCGGGCTTGTCGTCCTCGGTCGCGCCGGCAGGGAGATCGCCACGCAGGGCCAGGATGTTTTCCACGCCGGCGGTGCGGTACTCATCGATCTTGGCGGCGATATCGGCGTGGGTACGGCCCACACAGGTGAGGTGCGCCACCGAGGGCGTATCGAATTCGCTCGTAATCATATGCGCGATGGGGGCGGTGGTGGCGCCGTTGCCCGAGCCGCCAGCCGAGCAGGTGACCGAGACAAAGCTCGGCGAAAGCTTGCACAGATTGCCTGCCACTTCGCGAGCCGTGTCGAGGGTAAGCTCGCCCTTGGGCGGGAACATCTCAAACGAAACGGGTGCAGTGCCCTGGGATGCTGCCTGCTTAAAAACCTCGTCGACGCGCATATCGTGCTCCTTTAGATATTTAGTGCGATGTATTGTAAGGATTCTACAGCACCACTGTGTCACGGTGGAGTTTTACTCGCTATCTAGGGATACCAATCAAAGATGCCTTGCTATCGGCATTCCCTATAACAACGCAGCTCATTGGGTGCGGGGTTATAAAGACTGGTATCTGATGCGAAATACCAGTCAATTTAGCCCCGTCCTAAATTGACTACCCTTAAACCATGCGGGGAGGTCTGCAATTTATACAGTTCATTGGCTGTTAAGGGTGGCAATACTGCCGCGATGCGGTAACCTCATTGATTGGTTTCGCGACAGCAACACAACGGTAATGTCGCGGAAACACGGCGAGCCTAAGCTATGACTCGTTCGTTAGTAATCAACACCGCTTCTCACGCGGTGCCGATACGAAGGGAGTTCCGTATGGCCGATCTTACTGACCGCTTCGGGACCATGGTGTTCTCTGAGGAAGTCATGAAGGACTACCTCCCCAAGGACATTTGGAAGCGCCTTGCCGCAACCCTCGAGGAGGGTGAGCCGCTCGACCTGGATGTGGCCAACGCCGTCGCTCACGCCATGAAGGTTTGGGCCATCTCCAAGGGTGCTACGCACTACGCGCACTGGTTCCAGCCGCTTTCGGGCATTACTTCCGAGAAGCACGACAGCTTCCTCGAGCCCAACCACGACGGCACCGCCATTACCAAGTTTACGGGCAAGAACCTCATTCAGGGCGAGCCGGACGCCTCCAGCTTCCCCAACGGCGGCCTGCGCGCCACCTTCGAGGCCCGTGGCTACACCGCTTGGGATCCCACCAGCCCCGCCTTTATCAAGGACGATGTCCTGTGCATCCCCACGGCTTTCTGCTCCTACACGGGCGAGGCCCTGGACAAGAAGACCCCGCTGCTGCGTTCCATGACTGCGCTCTCGCGTGAGTCCAAGCGCGTTTTGGCGCTGTTTGGCAAGACCCCCAAGAAGGTCGTTCCTTCCGTGGGCGATGAGCAGGAGTACTTCCTGATCAAGAAGGACGCTTACCGCAAGCGCAGGGACCTGGTCATCACCGGTCGCACCCTCTTTGGCGCTGCCCCCTGCAAGGGCCAGGAGCTCGAGGAGCACTACTTTGGCGCTATCCGCCCCACCGTCTCGGCCTATATGAAGGACCTGGACGATGAACTGTGGGCGCTTGGCATTCCTGCCAAGACCAAGCACAACGAGGTCGCTCCCTGCCAGCATGAGCTCGCTCCTGTCTATGGCGAGGTGAACGAGGCCATCGACCAGAACCTGGTCATGATGGAGAAGATGAAGCTCATCGCCTCCCGTCACGACTTGGTCTGCCTGCTGCACGAGAAGCCCTTTGAGGGCATCAACGGTTCGGGCAAGCACAACAACTGGTCGCTTGGCACCGAGTCCGAGAACCTGCTCGACCCGGGCGACACCCCGCTCGACAACCTGCAGTTCATCGTCTTCCTCACCGCGGTGATCGAGGCCGTCGATAACTATCAGGAGCTCCTGCGTGCCTCCGTTGCCTCGGCCGGCAACGATCATCGTCTGGGCGCCAACGAGGCTCCTCCGGCGATTATGTCCATCTTCCTGGGCGACCAGCTTACCGAGGTCGTCGAGAAGATCATCGATGGCAAGGCTTCCGTCCATGCCACGCGCGGCGTGCTCGACCTGGGCGCCGATACCCTGCCCAAGCTGATGCAGGACAACACCGACCGCAACCGCACCTCCCCGTTTGCCTTCACCGGCAACAAGTTCGAGTTCCGTGCCTGCGGCTCCGAGCAGAACGTCTCCGACTCCAACCTGGTGCTCGATGCCGCCGTGGCCAAGTCGCTCAAGTCCTTCGCCGACGCACTCGAGGGTACGCCCGAGGATAAGTTCCAGGACGCCGCGCTCGAGTACTGCAAGAAGGTGCTGACCGATCACCAGCGCATCCTGTTCTCCGGCGACGGTTACTCCGACGAGTGGCCCATCGAGGCCGAGAAGCGCGGCCTTGCCAACAACAAGACCACGGCCGACGCTCTTCCCGCCTTTGTTTCCGATAAGGCTATCGCGCTCTTTGAGGAGACGGGCGTTCTGACCCGCGCCGAGGCCCAGTGCCGCTATGACTGCAAGCTCGAGAAGTACAACAAGCTCATGAACATCGAGGCCACCACGATGGTTCGCGAGGCGCGTCGTACCTATCGTCCGGTCATTACCGCCTATGCCACCAAGGTCGCTAAGGGCCTTGAGACTATTCGTGCCGCCGGTGCTGAGGCCGCCATGCAGTGCGAGCAGAACACGCTCAACAAGCTCTGCAACGGCATCACCGCCATCAACGACTCCATCAAGGCGCTCGACGCCGTACATCAGAAGGCCGAGGCTCTCGATGGCCAGGAGCAGGCCAACGTGTACGCGCACGAGGTCGTTCCTGCTATGGATACGCTGCGCGCCGCCGTGGATGCCATGGAGGAGATCGTGGCAGCCGACTACTGGCCGGTTCCGACCTACGACGACATCCTGTTCTACGTGTAGGGCGTAACTGACATATCGTCACGGTATTGAGCCGGGGTCCGCATCGCGCGGGCCCCGGCTATTTGTTTGCGAAGGACGCTTTGGAGTCCGTTTTGCCGCCGATTTGCCGGGATCCGCACCCTGTCGGGTTCGAATCCCGGCATATCGGTAGCAAAAAGCCCGCTACCGAATTGGTAACGGGCTTCTCAGATTTTGTGGTGCCCCCAGCGGGATTCGAACCCGCGATATCCACCTTGAAAGGGTGGCGTCCTTGGCCGCTAGACGATGGGGACAGCGGGGAAGAGTATAGCAGACTTTTTTGCCGGCGCGTATATCGTTGGCAAACTGGAAAACCACCACAAAGGTGCCTGTCCCCTTTGTGGTGGTGAGGTGCTAGGAGAGGAGCTTCATGGCGGCGTCGTGGGCGGCGTGCTCGTAGGTGTCGTCGAGGGGTTTGAGCGGCAGCAGGGCGGCGGCCTGTGTGTCGCCACGGCGCTCGAGGGCGTGCGCGATGAGCCAGTCGGCGAGTTCGGGGTTCTTGGGCAGCGCCGGGCCATGCAGGTACGTGCCGATGACACCCTTGTAGATGAGACCCTCAAAGCCATCGTCGCCGTTGTTGCCGGTGCCCGTGACGACGGACGTTCCGAGCGGCGTGGCATCGGCGTCCAAAAGCGTGCGGCCACCGTGGTTCTCGAATCCCACAAAGGGCTCGGGTGCCAGGTCGGTCTTGACGGCGACGTTGCCGATCAGGCGGTCGGAGCCGCGTACGGTCTCGGCGGCAATGACGCCCAGGCCCTCGATGCGATTTTCGCCCATATAGTACGAACGGCCGAGCAGCTGATAGCTGCCGCAGATGGCGAGCAGCGAACCGCCGTCCTCAACATAGGCTGCGACCTTGTCTTTTTGGGCGAGCAGCTCGTGTGCCACGGCTAGCTGGTCGCGATCGGATCCGCCGCCCATCATGACGATATCGGCATCATGCAGATCGAGCACCTCGCCCATGCGGACCTCATCCACGCGAACGGGGATGCCGCGCCAGGCGCAGCGGCGCTCGAGGGCGATGACGTTGCCGCCGTCGCCATAGAGGTTGAGGGCATCGGGATACAGGTAGACGATGCGCAGCGGGCGCGAGAGCTCGACTGGCGCGATATCGGTGGGGACAGCGCTACCATCGGCGCGCGTTACGGCGTGGGAGGCGACCGAACTTGCATCGGTGCCTTTGAGCCCGTCGAGTTCTTTGACCAGCGGCGGGAAGGCCGTGTAGTTGGCGACGGCGTAGAAGGTGTCATCGGCGGCCTCGTCTGCCATGGCGCCAATTGCCTGCGCGACGTCCGAGATAATGGCGGCGTCGATGCCGGCGTACTTGAGGCGCACCTGCATATCGTGTGCACGCGTGCCGCCGGCAAAGGCGACAAGCCCCGAGGTATCGGCGATGCGCTCGAAGTCGACGTCGTAGATCCACGAGACATCGTGGCCGTCGGCGTCGTTGTCATTGAGGAAGAAAGCGCAGAGTCTGCCGTCTGCCGTCTTGATGGACTGGATTTGTCGATCGAAGCCTACGGGATTCTTGGCCAGGTTGGCCTCGACGGTGCGGCCGGCGATATCCCAGCGCCCCATACGACCGCCGGCAGGCACATAGGCATCGAGCGTAGGCTGTAGAAGCGCCGTGTTCACGCCCAACTCGTGTGTGGCAAAGAAGGCGGCGGCAACGTTATAGACCATGTACAGACCGTTGTAGCGCGTGGCGATGTGCGTTGCGGGTGCGTCGGTATCGGGTCCAAAGACAAGGTCAAAGCCGTAGCCGTCGCAGCCGAGTTCCACGCCCGTCACGCGACGGACAAGCGCAGGGCGGGCCCAGCCGCACGAGGGGCAATGGTAGGCGCCGAGTTGACCATACTGTACGTAGTCGTACTCCAACGGGGCGTTGCACTGCGAGCAAAAGCGCGAGTCGCTAATGCGGTCGGACTCGGTGCCCGTGGCGCCGTCGATGCCAAAGGCAATACTCGCGTTGGGAACGCGCGCGGCAATCGAGGCGCACAGCGGGTCGTCGGCGTTGTAGATGAGCGTCGTTGCCGGCGAAAGCTCCAACGCGTGGGCGATGACCTCCTGGGTGTGATCGATCTCGCCATAGCGATCTAGCTGGTCACGGAACAGGTTGAGCAGCACGAAGTACGTCGGCTTGAGCTTGGGCAGGACGCGCACAGTGTAGAGCTCATCGCATTCAAAAACGCCTACGCGCTTGCCACTGCTGGTGTGCTTAAGGCCGCCGCGGGCCTCGAGCAGAGCACCCACCACACCAGGCTCCATATTGTTGCCGGCACGGTTGCACACCACGGTAGCACCGCTGGCAGCAACGGCGTCGGCGATGAGGTTGGAGGTGGTGGTCTTGCCGTTGGTGCCGGTGATCACCACGCTGCGGTCGACCAGGCTCGCGAGGTCGCTTAGCAGCTCGGGGTCGATCTTCATGGCGATGCGGCCGGGGAGTACGCCGCCCTGGCGCTTAAGGACGGAGCGCAGCCCCCAGCGGGCGATATCGCTCGAGGCACAGGCGAGAGATGAGCGGAAGTTCATGAAGCCGTTCCTAACGTGAATGACATGGTCGTGGCGTTTGCGCCGTTAAAAGCCGTAACGGCGCGCAAATTCCTGGGCAAGCTGCGATACATCTTCGCAGGCGTTGGCCCAGGGGGCAAAGTCGGGGGTGTCCGAGATGATGCCGTCGGCTTCCCAAACTGCCTGATGCGAAAGGTCCCAGGGGTCGTGCGGTTCGGGCCGGCAGGGAAGGTACGGTGTCTGATACATGGGGTTCAGCAAAAAGAACGCGCCGCCCTCGCAACGGTTAGCGAACTCACGCAGCGCGCGCGTCGCCGGGCGCATCTTGTTTGTTTTGAACAGCAGAATCGTGCGGGCGAGCAGGTACCAAGGAGAGTTTTCGAGTGCGTCTGCCCCCATCTGTTCCTCGAGCTGGTGGGCTAGGGCAAAAAAGCCGTCCTGGTCTTCCAGGCGAGCGAGAGCGAGCAACACGGTGCCGGCAGCTCGGGTGGGATAGCCTTCTGCCTTAAGGACGCGGCGGGCGTAGTTGGCAGCAGCGCGGTAGCGGGCGCTTGCCATGCACAGCTGCGAGATGGCCTCGAGTGTGTGGAGCCACCCGATAAGGGCCGGCTCGCTCACGGTAAGGTCCGCTGCGGTGACACCGTCGGCCAAAACATTATTGGCCCAGTAGTGTGGGGCCTCCATGTCGAACCCGGGCACGCTCTGTTGCAGGTAGTCGGCCGCGCTCGCCTCGAGCTTCATCAGGTCGCCCAGGCAGGCGTCAACGGGTGTGTCGGCCAGGATGATGGCGAGCAGCTGCGCGTCGACGGCCAGTGCATCGACGCGGACGATCTTGAGCAGCTCATCGCGCATATCGTCGAACAGGCGATTGCGCGTCTGCTCGAACTCCTCGTCGCTGCCCATGTCCTCGATGCGATGGAGCTCGTCGAGCAGGTGGCGATGAACACCGGCATAGGACAGCAGCGCCTGGGCATGCTCGGACTGCGCATACTTTTGGGGATTCGCGCTCATGTCGTTATGGACAAGCTCGCGTGCTGCATCGGTGAGCTCGGGGTGCGACGCCAGATAGGTGCGCTCCAAGTAGGCGGGGATGTAGACGCTCGGATCCATTAGAGGTCCCCTCCCTTAAATGGAAGCCCCTGCTCGGCTGCGCGCAGGATGCGCTCGTCGATCTGGGAACGCACGATGTCGTTGGTGGCGACCCAGGCGGCAAAGCTGGCGTTGTCGGGAGCGCCCAGGCCCTCCTGCAGTACCGGCGTCGCCTCGGACAGCGCAAGGACAAGCTCGTCGGTGGAGCCCACGCCCACGTTGACGCGGGCATAGACGCCATCGGGAAACTCGGTTTGGAAGTAGAGCGCCTCGGCCGCGTGCGGACACGAGCGCGCAAGGATACGCAGGTAGTGCTCGGCGCCCTCGTAGTCCAGCTCGCGCCAGGCTGCGCTCATCAGTGCGATGAGCGTCCACGGGTCCAAGTCGCGCTCCGGATCTTTGGGGCGGCGGCGCAGCGGGGTATTCGCGAGATAGGGTACGGAGTGGGCGGAGCGAAATCTTTTGAGCTCCTCGGCGGGGTATTCGAGCTTTGCCATGGCGAGCATCGCGGTGTGGCGGACGCCGGCCGGATCGTTGGGGGCAAAGTCGAGGCTGCGGTTTGCGGCTTCGAGCGACATGCGATAGCGGCCGCTAATGAGGGCGCGCGACGCAAGGGCGGCAAGCCAGCGCAGGTAGGGGCGGCGCATAAGGTCGCCAGCGGCCTCGCGCTCGTAGGGGTCCTGCGCCGAGGCGATTTTGAGTGCCAGGTCGTGCTCGACTTCATCGCGCTTAGATACCAAGTACTGTACGTACTCCTCGTTGGAGTTGGCGGTGAGGGCGGTCAGCATGCGCTGGGCGTCCCAGTTGGTGGGGTCGAGCGCGGCTGCCTCGCGAAGCATGTTCTCGGCAGCGCCCTCTTCTTGCTCTGCCTGGGTATCGTCAGGGATAAAGGGAATGCGGTAGTCGACAGCCTCGACCACCTTGGCAATGAGATGCCCGGCGCGGTCACGGTCGTGCACGATGAGCGGCGCGGGGTTGCGGGTGAATTGTTCCATCAGACGTTCTACGGCGGTGCCGTCGGTGAGCGGGATATTGTCGCGGCGCAAGGCCTCAAGAACGAGGCGATGGCAATCCTCTTGAATGGGATCGAATGCCATGGGGCCTCCTTTGCTGCGGTTAGGGTTCAAATGTCTCTATATAAGCTTCTAGTTTACCCGCATGTGGCACACCGGGGGTGCCGCACTTGGACTTGCACCTTTGCACCACGAAGACGGATGTCGCACAAATGTCGGCACCTCGGTTGCGCGGGTGGTATCACAGTGCCGTAAACGGTCGATTTTTGGCGGCGAACGGGGCACATTTTGGAGGGGCACAGCCCTGCCCGGGATATGTGGTTAACTCTGATAAAACGTTTGCCCAGCTTGGGAGTATGAATGCCCCACAAGGGTCTTCAGGGATAGAAAAAACGTTTCATCATTGTTGGCTTTAGGTGAATAACTGACCAACCAGAACGGTAAAATAGTGTTTGTCTGAGCGTTGAGACGTTTAGACATTGCGTCGCTATCGCCGGCGACGCACAAAATGGTCCTAACGGAGCCAATCGGGTGCTCCGTTATATACGCAAGTCTAAGAGGGGCTTGTTTAGGAGGCACAGTATGGGACGTTTTACCAATCCTCGCGATCTGTACTTTGGTGAGGGCGCTCGCCACGAGGTGAAGAACCTCAAGGGTAAGAAGGCCATCATCGTTTCTGGCGGCAGCTCTATGCGCCGCGGCGGGTTCCTGCAGGACGTCGAGAACGACCTTAAGGAAGGCGGTTTCGAGGTCAAGCTGTTCGAGGGCGTCGAGTCCGACCCGTCCATCGAGACGGTCATGAAGGGCGCCGAGGCCATGCGCGAGTTCGAGCCCGACTGGATTATCGCCATCGGCGGCGGCTCGCCCATCGATGCCGCTAAGGCCATGTGGGTCTTCTACGAGTATCCCGAGGAGTCCTTCGATAACATCATCCAGCCGTTCAGCTTCCCCGAGCTGCGTCAGAAGGCTCATTTCTGCGCCATCTCCTCTACCTCCGGCACCGCTACCGAGGTCACTGCCTTCTCCGTCATCACCGACTACGCCAAGGGCATCAAGTACCCGCTGGCCGACTTCAACATCACCCCTGATGTCGCCATCGTCGACCCCGAGCTCACCTACACCATGCCCGCCAAGCTGTGCGCTCACACCGGCATGGACGCTCTGACCCACTGCATGGAGGCTTACGTTTCTACCTTCGCCTCTATGTTCACCGACGCCAACGCTCTGCACGGCATCCGCGAGATCGTCGAGTGGCTGCCCAAGTCCTATGCTGGCGACCATGAGGCCCGTCAGCACATGCACGAGGCTCAGTGCATCGCCGGTATCGCCTTCTCCTCGGGCCTGCTCGGCATCGTTCACTCCATGGCTCACAAGACCGGTGCTGCCTTCGAGAACGGCCACATCATCCACGGTGCTGCTAACGCCATGTACCTGGGCAAGGTCATCCAGTGGAACTCCAAGGACCCGCGTGCTGCCGAGCGTTACGCTTACGTGGCCAAGGAGATCCTGCACCTTCCCGGCGAGACCAACGAGGAACTCATCGCTGCGCTCGTCCAGAAGATTCGCGACCTCAACGACCAGCTCAACATTCCGCAGTCCATCAAGGATTACGCGAATGGCGGCGTGAAGGTCGACGCCGAGAACCCGCAGATGGTTTCCGAGGAGGAGTTCCTCGCCAAGCTGCCCGAGATTGCCGCGAACGCTGAGCAGGACGCCTGCACGCCCGAGAACCCGCGTGAGACCAAGGCTGCCGACTTCGAGAAGATTCTCAAGGCCTGCTACTACGACACCGACATCGATTTCTAATCGACTCTTGTTATCGTAACGAGGGGCTCCGCACGTATCCGTACGGAGCCCCTTTCTTTTTTCTTTTAGAGAATGGGATAGTTATGGCTGCAATTTTCAATAGCCCCAGCAAGTACATTCAGGGTCCGGACGAGCTCGCCAAGCTCGGCTCCTATGTCGAGCCGCTCGGCGCTAAGGCCCTCGTCATCGTGACGCCTTCGGGCAAGAAGCGCGTCGGTGCCAAGATCGAGGGCGGCTTTGCCGAGGCTAAGGCCGAGCTGCTGTTTGAGGACTTTAATGGCGAGTGCTCCAAGGGCGAGGTCGACCGTTTGGTGGCGCTCGCGCGCGACAACGGTTGCGATATCATCGTCGGCGTCGGTGGCGGTAAGATCCTCGACACCGCCAAGGCCGTTGCCTACTACCTGGAGTCCCCGGTTATCATTTGCCCCACCATCGCCTCGACCGATGCACCGTGCTCGGCACTTTCGGTGCTCTACACCGATGACGGCCAGTTCGATAAGTATCTGTTCCTTAAGGCAAACCCCAACATTGTCCTGATGGATACGACGGTTATCGCGGCGAGCCCGGTGCGCCTGACGGTTTCCGGTATGGGCGATGCGCTCGCAACCTACTTTGAGGCCCAGGCGACGCACGATGCCGACGGTGGCACTTGCGCCGGCGGCAAGGGCGGTATGGCTGGTCTGGCGCTCGCCAAGCTCTGCTACGAGACGCTTATGGCCGATGGCGTCAAGGCCAAGGTCGCGCTGGAGAAGGGTGCGCTCACGCCTGCCGTTGAGCATATCATCGAGGCCAATACGCTGCTTTCCGGCATTGGCTTTGAGAGCTCGGGCCTTGCTGCTGCTCATGCCATCCACAATGGCCTGACGATGCTGCCTGAGTGCCATGGAATGTATCACGGCGAGAAGGTCGCCTTTGGCACCATCGTCCAGCTGGTACTCGAGGATGCCCCGACCGAGAAGCTCGAGGAAGTCTTGGGCTTCTGCATTGAGCTGGGCCTGCCGGTTACGATGAAGGAACTTGGCGTTGCCGAGCTTACGCGCGAGCAGGCCATGATTGTTGCCGAGGCCGCCTGCGCGCCCGATGACACCATGTGCAACATGCCGTTTGAGGTGACGCCCGAGATGGTCGCAAACGCCATCCTGGGTGCCGACGCGCTGGGCCACTACTATCTTATGGATGAGTAAATCAAGCTAAGGAAGGGGCAAAGCCAGCAGATGGCTTTGCCCCTTTTTGCTATGGTGCAAAGGGGTCAGGTTACTTTGTACCAAAGAGGGCGGGGTAGGCCTGCGATGAGGTTTTGCCCCGCCCTCGTTTGCCTACAGCTCGCAAACGTTCTGCGCGCGGCCTTCAACGTAGGCGACGACGTTGTCGAACTCGATCCTGGCGCGGCGCTGCATGGCCTCGTGCGTAAGGAAGCCCACATGCGGCGTGAAGATGCAGTTCTTGGCGTTGATGAGCACGTAGTCGGCGGGGATGGGCGGCTCCATATCAAAGACGTCGATGCCGGCACCGGCGAGCTTATCGTCGCTGAGTGCCTGGGCAAGGGCGTTATTGTCCACGATGGCGCCACGGGCGCAGTTGATAAACACGGCGCCGTCCTTCATCTGAGCGAACTGCTCGGCGCCAAAGCTCTTGCGCGTGGTGTCGTTGTTGGGCAGGTGCAGGCTCACGATGTCGGACTCGGCAAGCAGCTGCTCGAGTGAGACTTGCTCAATGCCCGCCTCGGCAGCCTCGGGATGTTCGTGACGGGCATAGCCTAGCACACGGGCACCAAAGGCCTTAAAGAGTCGAGCCGTGGCGCAGCCGATCTTGCCGCAACCCACAATACCCACGGTCTTGCCGCAGATCTCGGTGCCCATAAGGCCGGCGCTCGTCTTGCCGGTGCGGACGACGGCATCGGCGGCGCTCACCTTGCGCAACACGTCGATGGCCAGGCCGAGGGTGAGCTCGGCGACCGAAACGTCGGAGTAGCCGGCGCAGTTGCGAACTTCAACACCGCGTTCACGGCAGGCGGAAAGCCCCACGTGGTCGATGCCCGTAAAGGCGACGGCGATCATCTTGAGCGCGTCGGCGCCGGCGACGACCTCGGCGGGGTAGGGGTTGTTGGCGATCATGACGACCTCGGCGCCCTCGCTGCGTCGAGCGAGCTCGGCCGGATCGGTGGTTTTGGTATCGAAATAGACAAACTCGTGTCCGGCGTCCTTAAGGGGTGCAGAGAGCTCGTCGATGGTCTGCTCGGGAACTCCCAGCGGCTCGATCAGGACAATCTTCATCTTGTGACTCCTCAATAAACCTAGGCGATTAGGCTGGCAATAAATTGTAGGTCTATTTCCCTCAAGGTGCACCGCGTGTAATTTGCCCGAGGTGTGGGCCGATAGCGTATCATTATCTCTTGCTTGTTTGCACTGCTCAGGGAGGGGCCGCGCATGGCGCAGGAACACGATCTGTTTGATGACATTATCGAGATCAGCAAGGGTTTCGACTTTCTTAAAAACCCGCTTGGCGGCGTGACCGATGCACTCGATCCGTCGGCGCCGCAGTGGAATCCTGCCGACTACAAGGAGCGCCCGCGCGGCAACACCATTCCGTGCCTGACCTGCAAAAACGAAAAGAGCGGCTGCACCGTGTGCATGGACGTGTGTCCGGTCAACGCCATCGAGGTCGAAGAAGACGCCATCGAGATCCTCGACTCCTGTCGCAAGTGCGGCCTGTGCGCCGCTGCCTGCCCGACTGAGGCGATCATCTCTCCGCGCCTTGCGCCCAAAAACGTCTACGACGACATTGTCTCGGCGGCTACGAGTCACGAAACCGCCTACGTTACCTGCACGCGCGCCCTTAAGCGCATGCCGCGCGAGAACGAGGTTGTCGTTGCCTGCGTGGGCGATATTACTGCCGAGACCTGGTTCTCGGTGCTGGCCGACTATCCCAACGTGAGCGTCTACCTGCCACTGGGCGTGTGCGATAAGTGCCGCAACACCGGTGGCGAGGATATTCTTGGCGAGGCCATCGCCACTGCCGAGGAGTGGGCCGGTACGGGCATGGGCCTGGAGGTCGACCCCAAGAGCCTCAAATGCCATAAGCGACGCGAGTACGAGCGCAAGGAGTATATGGAAAAGATCGCCCGCACCACGGGCCTAACCGTGACTAAGCTCAACCCGGCGACTGCGGCACTGGCCTCGGTGACGCAGAAGTTGAAGGCCCACCGTCACCAGATCACGCAGCTCGAGCGCACACTCAACACCATGTGCGGCACCACGACGACTAAGCGTCGCCGTTCGCTTACGCACGGGCGGCAGCTGGTGCTCTCGACGCTGCAGAACCACCCCGAGCTTGCCCAGAACATGCAGGTGAGCACGCCGGAATGCGATTTTGACAAGTGCACGTCGTGCGGCGAATGCGTCAACGTGTGCCCCACGTTTGCCTGCGATTTGGTGGGAAGCGGTCGCTTTGCACTGGAGTCCACGTATTGCCTAGGTTGCGGGGCCTGCGTCAAGGTGTGCCCCGAGCATGCGCTCAAGTTGGTTGAGCATGACGCGTCCAATCTGGTCGTCGTCGACCCCGAGGCCGAGGAAAAGGCCGCCCAGAAGGCGAAGGCTCACGAAGAGGCCGAGAAGGTCAAGGCCGAGGCAAAGGAAAAGCTCAACAAGATGCTCGACCAAGTGGAAAAGCTCGCGGACTAGCTAAAAGAGCGTAAATGATGGCCGGCGGGACAGGTATTGCCCCGCCGGCCAAAAAAGTTGCGGTGGAATAGTTCCCGTTTTGGCCTTAAGCTGGCCATTCTAGGAACTATCCCACCGCAACTAATAGATGGTTAGCTCATACTGCTCTGATGGGTCTCGCTGCCGTTATTGCGGCGGGTGACCGTTTCGTGGAGTAAAAAGAAGCTGGGGACCTGCTTTGTCTCGGTGTATTCCATAAGGATGCCGTCGGCGTTGTAGGTCTGTCCGCGTACAACGGCGAGTGCGTTAAAGTCGTCGAGATCGAGCACGCGTGCATCCTCGGGCGTGGGATGCTCAATCGTTACATCGCGTTTGCCCGTGGCAATCTTAATGCCAAGATCTTCTTCGAGGTAACGATAGATCGAGTCGTTGACAATCTCGGGTGTCAGCCCCGGTACCTGTGAGCTTAGGTAATAGGAGTCGTCGGAGCACACGGCCCGTCCGTCTGCATAACGGATGCGTTTGGCACGCGTGAGCTCACAGCCTTCAGGAAACCCGGTAATCTTGGAGAGCGCCTTGTTACAGACGAGGAGCTCAAAGACAGTGGTAACCGTTTTGAGCTCAAAGCCTCGACTGGCTGCGATTTCCTTAAAGGTCTCGAGTCCGCCGCCGCCACGACTCGTCTCGTCATTGATGTTGCGAATGACGCGCATGCCTTTGCCTTGCTGGGGGAGCACGTAGCCATCTGCCGCAAGCATCGAGATGGCGCGACGGACCGTCATGCGCGAACAGTCAAACAGCTGCGTGAGCTCAGTCTCTGAAGGCAGATAGCTCTGATAAGCGTATGTGCCGTCGTCAATCGACTGCTTCACGTTGTCATAAATAGTTTGGAAGATGGCTCGCGCCATGACGGTCTCCTAGAGCTGGGTGCGTGAACGACGGATGAGGGCCGCCCACGCAGGTGTCAATCGATTTACTTGCTGGGGTCGATTATATATTTGCCCATGGCACGCAGGGCTGGGTCTGACAGGATGGCACCGAGCTCGTCGAGGGAAGCCACCTTGGCGACCATCGAGGATACGTCGAGCCTGCCAGAGTCGATGAGCTCGAGCGCGCGACGCTGTGTGTAAGGGTTGATGTAGGACGAGGTGAGCACGAGCTCCTTCTGGAAGACCTCGAAGGGCTTGACGGTGATTGTCTCATCGGGCTTGGTGAGGCCGAACATCATGACCGTAGCCTTGTGGCCGGCGATCTGGATGGCCTGCTCGATGGTGACGGGCTTGCCGACGCATTCGATTACAACGTCGACGTTGCCGACGCCCTCCTGCTTCAGGCGGGCCGGGACGTCCTCGTGGATGGAATCAATTGCCAGGTCGGCGCCGAGTTTGAGCGCAACCTCGCGCTTGCCTTCGACAGGCTCGAGCAAGACAACCTTGGTGGCGCCGGCGTTTTTGGCGAGCTGCATCATGAGCAGACCGATCATGCCACCGCCGATAACGACAACTGTGCTGCCGGGCTTGATGTTGCACATATCGATGCCGTGCAGACAGCAGGCGACGGGCTCGGTCATAGCACCCTGCTCAAAGCTGGTGTGATCGCCCAACTTGTAGACTTGCTGCATATCGACGGAGCAGTACTCGGCAAAGCCGCCGTTAACGGTGGTGCCGTAACCGGTCATATGCTCGCAGTAGTGGTTGATTCCGTCGCGGCAGGGTTCACAGCAGCCGCAGGGATGGTTTGGGTCGATGCACACGCGATCGCCCGGTTTAAAGCCGGCGACGTCGCTGCCCACGGCCTCGACAACGCCGGCAAACTCATGACCAAGGATCGTGGGCGGGGTAACGTCGGCCGCACCCTTGTCGCCTTCATAGATATGAACGTCGGTACCGCAGACGCCGCAAGCTTTGACGTTGATCAGAACGTCGCGCCTGCCCACGGCCGGCTTTGCCGATTCCTCGACTCTGAGGTCGTGCTTTCCATAGAAGACCGCGCTTTTCATGGTGACTCCTTAACGTGGCGGTGAATGTTGTAATGAAGTATAGGCATGTATATAGATATAGACAAGCACATCTAGACAAGTAGAAAAGAAATTTAAAATGCAGCCATCAGTTATGTCAGATTTAGCAGGTGAAATACTGGACATATACCGTTTACGGCCAATAATCAACCGTTTACCGACCGTAGTCTTTATGCTAACTTGTCTAGATAAGTGATGTGATAAAACGTAAGTGCAAGAAGTCAGGGACACGGGCCCACCCGTCCTATTGCACGAGGTACACGCAAACGGCGCGTCTGCGGTCTCGAGTGAAGCCAAAACCGCAGCGCTCCGAATGAAGAGAGGGGGATTCCCCGTCATGATGCAAAAGATACAACGTTTCGGCGGTGCAATGTACACGCCTGCAATTCTTTTCGCATTTTCCGGAATCGTCGTCGGCCTGGGTACGTTGTTTACCACCGAGGCGATCTTTGGCGAGATGGCCACAGCGGGTCATCTTTGGTTTGATTGCTGGAATGTGCTGCTCCAGGGTGGTTGGACGCTCTTTAACCAGATGCCGTTGCTGTTTTGCGTAGCGTTGCCAATCTCGCTCGCGAACAAGCAGAACGCTCGCTGCTGCATGGAGGCTTTGGCCATCTACCTTACCTTCAACTACTTTGTAAGCACAATCTTGGGGCAGTGGGGCCCTGTCTTTGGGGTCGACTACTCTGTCGAGGCGGGCAGCGGTACTGGTCTTGCCACTATCGCAAGCATCAAAACGCTTGATATGGGCATCATGGGCGCGCTTATCATTTCTGGTATCGCCACGATGCTTCACAACAAGTACTTCGACACCGAACTTCCTGAGTGGCTGGGCGTGTTCTCGGGCTCCGTGTTCATTTATATGATCGGTTTCTTCGTTATGGTTCCGGTCGCTATTATCGCCTGCCTGGTGTGGCCGCATGTTCAGGCTGCTATCTCCGCCTTCCAGGGATTCATCCTTTCCGCCGGTACGTTTGGCGTGGGCGTCTTTGCTTTCTTCGAGCGCGTGCTGATTCCTACAGGCCTGCACCACTTTATCTATACGCCGTTCTATTACGACAACGCGGCGGTCAACGGCGGCATCTTTGCTGCTTGGGCCAACATCCTGCCCCAACTGGCTGCCGATCCGAGCATTGCTCTTAAGGATGCCGCACCCTGGGCTGCCTATACCTGCCCTGGTTGGACTAAAGTCTTCGGCTCGCTTGGCGTCGCCATTGCGTTCTATATGACCGCCAAACCCGAGCGCAAGCAGCGCGTCAAGGCTCTGCTCATTCCCGTCACCCTTACCGCTATGCTTTGCGGTATTACCGAGCCGCTTGACTTCACCTTCCTGTTCATCGCGCCCGGCCTGTTCGTCGTCCACTGCGTGCTCGGAGCGCTTGGCTGCATGGCTCAAAACCTCCTTGGCGTCGTGGGCATCTTCGACGGCGGCATCATCTCGATGCTCTCGTGGGACTGGCTGCCCCTTTGGGCCGCACACGGTCTGCAGTACGCCATCTCCATCCTTGTCGGTCTGTGCTTTACCGCCCTTTGGGTCGTGGTCTTCCGTTTCCTGATCGTCAAGTTCGACTTTAAGACCCCCGGTCGCGAGGATGACGATGTTGAGGTCGAGCTCAAGTCCAAGGCCGACTACAAGCAAAAGCAGGGCGGTGCTGCTGCTGGCAAATCGGTCGCCCAGAGTAAAGATGATGAGCGCTTGGTGCTTGCCGAGAAAATCCTCGATCTGCTCGGTGGCGCGGATAACATCATCGATGTAACTAACTGCGCTACCCGTCTGCGCGTTAACGTCAAGGACAAGGGCGTCGTTGCACCCGAGGCTTCCTTCAAGGCGATCGGTACGCATGGCTTGGTGGTCCAAGGTCAGTCAATCCAGGTCATCATCGGCCTTACCGTCCCGCAGGTTCGCGAGAAGTTCGAGAGTCTCCTGAAGTTCGAGAGTCTTCTGTAAACCATCGTCCATCGAAACAATCGGCCTTGCAGAGCCGGTATGCACCGCAGGGCCGATTCTAGAGATAAAAACTTCACTTCTAGGTAACAATTCCAAACCGTACAGGCCGCGTGCGGGGATGGATTGAGCAAGCGGCCAGAATGAGGAGGACATCATGTCCAAGAAAAACTATGCCGTGACCATTGCCGGCGGTGGCTCTACCTTCACTCCGGGCATTGCCCTGATGCTGCTTGAGGAGCGCGACCGCTTCCCGGTCAACAAGGTGACCTTCTACGACAACAACGCCGAGCGCCAGGAGACCGTGGCCAAGGCCTGCGAGATCTACTTCCACGAGAACGCTCCCGAGGTTGAGTTCAACTACACCACCGATCCCGAGACCGCATTCACCGGGACCGACTTCGTCCTTGCTCACATCCGCGTGGGTCTCTACGCTATGCGCGAGCTCGACGAGAAGATCCCCCTCAAGTACGGCTGCGTTGGTCAGGAGACCTGCGGCGCTGGCGGCATCGCCTACGGTATGCGCTCCATCGGCGGTGTCATCGAGATCCTGGACTACATGGAGAAGTACAGCCCCAACGCCTGGATGCTCAACTACTCCAACCCCGCGGCCATCGTCGCCGAGGCCTGCCGCGTGCTGCGCCCCAACAGCCGCATCATCAACATCTGCGACATGCCGATTGACCTCATGGATAAGATGAGCCGTATGTGCGGCATCAAGGATCGTCGCGAGCTGCAGTACAGCTACTACGGCCTCAACCACTTTGGTTGGTGGAGCAAGATCTACGACAAGGAGGGCAACGACCTCATGCCGCAGATCAAGGAGCACATGGCAAAGAACGGCTACTTGGACGGCATTGAGCACGAGGCCGGTAAGGAGCAGCACGTCGAGGAGAGCTGGATTCACACCTTCGGCAAGGCCAAGGATGTCTATGCTGTCGATCCCGAGACGATTCCCAACACCTACCTCAAGTACTACCTGTACCCGGACTATGTTGTCGAGACGTCTGACCCCAACTACACTCGCGCCAATGAGGTTATGGACGGCCGCGAGAAGAAGGTCTTTGGTGCTTGCCGCGACATCATCGCCAAGGGTACTGCCAAGGACGGCGGCTTTGAGCCCGACGTACACGCCAACTACATCGTCGACCTTGCCTGCGCGCTGGCCGAGAACACGCTCGAGCGCTTCCTGCTGATTGTCCCCAACGATGGCGCTGTGCCCAACTTCGACCCGACGGCCATGGTCGAGGTGCCTTGCATCGTTGGCTCCAACGGCTTTGAGAAGATCTGCCAGGGCCCGATCCCGCAGTTCCAGAAGGGCCTGATGGAGCAGCAGGTTTCCGTCGAGAAGCTCGTTGTCCAGGCTTGGGTCGAGGGCAGCTACCAGAAGCTCTGGCAGGCACTCACGCTCTCCAAGACCATTCCTTCGGCGAGCGTTGCCAAGCAGATCCTGGACGAGCTCATCGAGGCCAACAAGGATTTCTGGCCCGAGCTTAAGTAAGGACTGCTGTCTCGAACTCTCACGCATCTCTGCTTCATTTGCGCCGCCGCGGTGTCCGGATTCGCCCGGATGCTGCGGCGGCGCTATACTTATGCAGTTTGAAGTACCTGTATCAAAAGGAGCTGTCGTGTCCCTTTCCATCGGTATCGTGGGCCTGCCCAACGTGGGCAAGTCGACGCTGTTCACCGCGCTTACCAAAAAGACCGGCCTTGCCGCCAACTACCCGTTTGCCACGATCGACCCCAACGTGGGTATCGTCGACGTGCCCGATAGCCGCCTGCAAAAGCTCGCCGACATCGTCAACCCGGGTCGCATTGTGCCGGCTACGGTCGAGTTCGTCGACATCGCAGGTCTGGTGAAGGGCGCTAACGAGGGCGAGGGTCTGGGCAACCAGTTCCTGGCAAACATCCGCGAGACCGATGCCATCTGCGAGGTCGTGCGCTACTTTAAGGACCCCAACGTCATGCGTGAGGTGGGCCGCACGGGCGAGTTCGTCGATCCCGCCGGCGATGCCGACACCATCATGACCGAGCTCATCCTGGCCGACATGGGCACGCTCGAGAAGCAGCTGCCTAAGCTCGAGAAGGAGGCCAAGCGCGACAAGGAGCTCATGCCCAAGTTTGAGGTCGCCAAGCGCCTGCTCGCTTGGCTCAACGAGGGCAAGCGCGCCGCGTCCATGGAGATGACCGACGAGGAGCGTGCCGCTGCCAAGGGCCTGTTCCTGCTCACCATGAAGCCCATCCTGTATGTGGCCAACGTGGACGAGGATATGCTCAACGACGACCTGGCGCCCATCGATGGCGTCAAGCCGCTGCCCATCTGCGCCAAGATTGAGGCCGAGCTTTCCGAGCTCGATCCCGAGGACGCCGCCGACTACCTGGAGAGCCTAGGCCTGGAGCAGCCCGGTCTGGACGTGCTCGCGCAGGCAGCCTACAAGCTGCTCGGCCTGCAGTCGTTCTTTACGGCTGGCGAGATGGAGGTCAAGGCCTGGACGGTTCGCCAGGGCGCGACTGCCCCGCAGGCTGCCGGCGTCATCCACACCGACTTTGAGCGCGGCTTTATTAAGGCCGAGGTCATTGGCTATGACGACTACATCGAGCTCGGCGGCGAGCAGGGCGCCAAGGCCGCCGGCAAGCTGCGTATTGAGGGCAAGGACTATGTCATGGCCGATGGCGACGTCGTGCACTTCCGCTTTAACGTGTAAGGACGACGCATATGTTTAAATATGGCAAAAAAGCTGGCTACATGGGTATTGCGCTGCTCGTACTTGCGGTGATTCCGCTGGTGGTTGCAGCGTGTGTTATCCCCAACATTGGTCCCGAGGTGGCAACAAAGTTTAATGCCGCCGGCGAAGTGACGCGCTGGGGCAAGAGCTACGAGTTGCTGGCGCTGCCGGTGCTCAACCTGCTGCTGAGCGTGGCGACGTATTTTACTGCCGGTCGTCAAGCAAAGAACAACGAAGACTCCGCTGTGATGGCACGTCTTACGTGCGAGCGCTACCTGCGCAACGGTTGCATCGCGGGTGTGTTCCTCAACGTGATCAACGTTTACTTTATGTACTCGGCGATTACCGGAACGGGTTTTGGCTTGGGCTTTTAGCTTGTCCTTTTAGGCAACGAGCCTGCACGCATATTCAATGGCTGCTGCGAGGCCGCCGCTCGATCGTGGTTTAAATACCATGTCGGCGGCGGCCTCGTTTTCGTATCCGGCGCCGCGAAGGGCGAGTGCGATACCGGCTTCTAAAAGGAGCGGCAGGCCGCGTTGGCTGGTTGCGATTACGGCAGCCTGATTGAGCGAGCAACTGTGCGCCTGGCATTGGATGGCAAGTTCACCTTGCGCCGGGCAAGGGACCAGAACGGCGGAGACGCGACTTGATAGCAATGCAAATGCTGTGCGCTCATCGGGCGAAAGACATTCAGCTTCAACGACGACGAGCTTGGGCGGCGCGCTGTTTGTGCGAAGCGTGGCTCGGTACATGCGGACCGAAGAACCCGACATAGAAAACTCCTGTGTATTCGGCAAAACGTAAACTATAGTTTACGTTTATGTTCGGCTCCATTTCAAACTCGGCTGCATGGACGAACGTGCGAAACAGATTCTTGGCAGGCGGGTCGAAGAGACACGCAGAGACCTTGGTATCTCCAAGGTTGATTTTTGTGTGGCGACAGGAATCAGCCGACCTTACCTCGACCGAATCGAAGATGGGACGGCAAATTTCACGCTCAAGGTTCTATTTAAGATCGCGCCCGCACTCGGCATGACGGTGTCAGAACTTCTCGAAGGTATCGAATAGGGGATACCCGTCGACAACCGGATTACGCCATCGGGATGCGGTCGTGGTTGACTTGGCTGTAGAACAGGCGCTGGATCTCGGCGGCATCGCGTGACTGGCCGAGTGCCCACATGGTCTTGGCCACGAGCGTCTCGGTGGTCATGTCGTCGCCGCGCAGAATGCCCGGATGATCGGCGTAAGCACGGCCGACCTCATAAACGCCCAGATCGAGGCCCTCTTCGGGGACCTGCGTGGTCATAACGACGGTGCGGCCCGAATCGACCCAGCGGAAAATCGCCTCTTGGAACGACTCGCCCGACTCACCAAACTCGGGGATACCGCCAATGCCAAAGGTCTCCAGGATTACAGCATCGTAGCTATCGGCAAGGGCGCCGAGGATGCCCGGGTTTACGCCGGGCGTAAGCTTGAGTACAAATACGCGCGGGTCGATGCTGTCGTAGAAACGCACCGGGTTTTCGCCCTGACGAGTGCCGTGGAGCCCGTTGCGCACGATGCGGTCGTTGCGGATGTAGGCAATGGGCGGATAGTTGACGCTAATGAACGCATTAAAGCTCATGGTGCGCTGCTTGCGGGCACGCGTGCCGGCAATGGCGACGCCGCCAAACACAATCGACACATCGTGCGAGTGTTCGTCGAGCGCATAGAGCAGGCTCTGGTACAGGTTGAGCTTGGCGTCGGTAAAGGGATTGCCCATGGGCTTTTGCGAGCCGGTGAGTACGATGGGCTTGGGGCTGTCCTGAATCAGATAGGAAAGCGCCGCCGCGGTGTAGCTCATGGTGTCGGTGCCGTGCAGAATTACGAAGCCGTCGTGGTCGGTATAGCCTCTGACGATGACGTCGCGGATACGCATCCAGTCACTGGGGCGCATGTTGGTGCTGTCGATGTTCATGGGCTGTACCACGTCGAGCTCGCAGAGGCCCGAGATCTCGGGGACGCTCTGGGCGAGCTCCTCACCGGTCAGGGCGGGGGAGAGGCCGTTGCCGTCCTCGGTCGATGCGATGGTGCCGCCCGTGGCGATGAGAAGGATGCGCTTCATGCTGGAATTCCTATCGTATTTGCCGCCGCAGAGGCGGAGTCGTTCGTCAGTATTGTGGCACAGGGCGTCCAATGTTCAAATGTATTACATCATCTGTAACGTTTGGTAACACTTCAATTGTTGTCAAATAGGGGCCCAGGTCGTGCGTTTGCCGTGCGCTGATGGCTGCGAGGGACGAGAAGCCCCATATAACGTGTACACTATGTAAGCTGTTTTCGTTTATTCGCGCGGGTGGGCACCGGCTCCCCGCCAACAAGAGGGGGAAACCATGGATCAAAAGGCTTCCGCAAAGGTCCTCGTACTCGACTTTGGTGCGCAGTACGGTCAGCTCATTGCCCGTCGCGTCCGCGACCTCAACGTGTATTCCGAGATCGTCCCCTGCGACATCTCGGCCGATGAGATTCGCGAGATGAACGCCTCTGCGCTCATCCTTTCTGGCGGCCCGGCCTCCGTGTACGCCGAGGACGCTCCGTCCATCGACCCCACCATCTTTGACCTGGGCCTTCCCGTCCTGGGCTTCTGCTACGGCCATCAGATCACGGCCGTGACGCTCGGCGGCAAGGTCGGCCACTCCGAGGTGGGCGAGTACGGCCGCGCCACCATCACGCGCACGGCCGGTGCCAAGCTCTTTAACTCCACGCCCATGGAGCAGACCGTGTGGATGAGCCATCGCGACGCCGTTTCCGAGGTGCCCGAGGGCTTTACCGTTACCGCCAGCACCGACGTGTGCCCGGTTGCCGCCATGGAGTGCGTCGAGCGCAAGATTTTCACCACGCAGTTCCACCCCGAGGTCAAGCACTCCGAGTACGGTCAGCAGCTGCTGAGCAACTTCCTGTTTGAGATCTGCGGCCTGGAGCCCAACTGGAGCATGGACAACCTGGTCGAGACCATGACGGCCGAGTTCCGCGAGAAGGTCGGTGACGACCGCGTGATTCTGGCCCTGTCCGGTGGCGTCGACTCCTCCGTCGTGGCTGCGCTGGGCGCTCGCGCCGTGGGCAAGCAGATGACCTGCGTGTTCATCAACCACGGCCTGCTGCGTAAGGGCGAGCCCGAGCAGGTGGAGGAGGTCTTCACCAAGCAGTTCGATGTCGACTTTATCCACGTCCACGCCGAGGACCGTTATGCCGAGCTTCTGGCCGGCGTGACCGAGCCCGAGGAGAAGCGCCGCATCATCGGCACGCAGTTCTGGAAAGAGTTCTTCGCGGTTGCTCAGCAGCTCGAGACCGACGGCAAGCCGGTCAAGTATCTGGCTCAGGGCACCATCTACCCCGACATCATCGAGTCTGGCGCTCGCAAGACGGGCGGCAAGACGGCCACCATCAAGAGCCATCACAACCTGATCCCGTTCCCCGAGGGCGTGCACTTCGACCTCATTGAGCCGCTCGACCACTTCTTTAAGGACGAGGTCCGCGCACTTGGTCTGGCGCTGGGCCTGCCGGGTCATATCGTGTTCCGTCAGCCTTTCCCGGGCCCGGGTCTGGCCATCCGCATCATCGGTGCGGTCGATAAGGAGAAGCTCGAGATTCTCAAGAACGCCGACGCCATCGTGCGCGAGGAGCTCGACGCCTACAACCAGCGTCTGTTTGAGCAGACCGGCGAGCGCAACTCCGAGCACAGCTGTTGGCAGTATTTCGCGGTTCTGCCCGACATCAAGTCTGTCGGCGTTATGGGTGACGAGCGCACTTATCAGCGCCCGATCATCCTGCGCGCTGTCGAGTCCAGCGATGCCATGACCGCCGACTGGGCCAAGCTGCCCTACGACGTGCTGGCCCGCATCTCCGGCCGCATCGTTGCCGAGGTTCCCGGCGCCAACCGCGTCTGCTACGACATCACGTCCAAGCCGCCCGCGACCATCGAGTGGGAATAGTAAATTCCTAAGTTATGGGGGTAGAATTTTGATTTCCTATAGGATATGCTCCCATTAATAAATGAATTGATCTGCTGCCTCAAATAGTAGGGCAGACGTTCGATATAGATTTGATAATGCAAGATAGCGGGCACGGTTTCAATAGAATCTGTGCCGCTGCTGTATATGTGGTGGTGCTTGTGATCGGTGCCTGCAATATTCTTGCCTGCGCTTCGGCCCTCGCCGCTCGAAATGCATCGCAAGGGGTTCCTCGCCGGCAATCTGTCTTCTCGCTGGAGGAGGGGTGGCCGTTCTTTTGGAGTCTCGAAACCAGCTAAAGTTGCTTACTGCGGGCTTGCTTGAGCCAGTTCCTTTTGAAAGGGCCGACACCGCCGAAGAACTTGCCGTACGTCTCGCCGCCCTCCCCGCCATCGAACTTGACCAGGGCGAGTTCGATGGCGGGGGAGATATCGCGCCCATGCGTTCTATTAGCCTTACCAGGTCGTTGAGCTGGCTACGGCGGTAGACGAGTGCGAGCAGATAGTAACGAGCCTTGCCGCCGCGGTCACTGCTCTCATCGACAAAGATGCTGAGCTCCTTGGCCAATGGAGACGCCTAAAGGAATAAAAAAGCCGGGGGACTCCCCCGGCACTTGGAGGTAGCTTAATGTGCCACCAATAACCTTATAGCCTGCGCTGGCGCTGAATACAAGAGGGAAGTGGAGAAAGACGCCCATACGAGCACCTGACTAGTAGCTGGCGGGCGTTGTCGAGGGCGGGTGCCCTCCAGCGTCTGGGCGTGAGCCTGTCGGTAGTTTCAGGCGGCGTCGCCTGCACGTCGTGCACCGCGGGATAGCCCTCCTGCGCCTCATTGGGACAATTATGAAATCGCCCTCGATCACACTGTTCTCGATGACGGTGCGCTCGAGTTTGGGCACCTTTTTGAATAGACTGTTTCTTATGGAAGCGCGTCCTTCGCGCGCTCATTTTCTTAGTCGGAAGATGGTGATGCGGAGGCGTGCCGCTGCTGCTAGGCGGGTGCTTTCGACGGGCGCGCACCCGCGCAAATCCCATAGTGCCTTATTGACCGCTCCTTTCGGCATATCTTCACTCAAGTCCCTACACTGCTTTTGCTTTCGTCGTCTCTATCCGCACACGATGAGGGTGACCAGTTCATCGAGTCGTTGTTCATCGGCAGCTGTTGGCTCGATGCCGCTGTTAAAGCGTTTTCCCATCTCGCTGAGTTCAGCCATTTGTTTATCGTTGGCGTCGAATTTTGGAACAGTGAGATAATCGACTACGCTCGTTCCGAGACTTAACGCCGATGCATACGCCCCGATTGCTCCCGATACCAAAGAGGAGTTAAGGAATGCTGTGAGATAAGCAGCCTCTGGTTCGGTTTGCACAGGGATGAAATAAACCTTGTGATCCGGAACAACCGTCTTCATCGTTCCACCGGGCATCGTCTCGGAGCCAATATAAGCCGCAACGAAGCTGGAGCCTGACATCTCCTTCCAAACCACCTTGTACGGAGCAAATGTGTACTTACCAACGGTCCATATGGACCAGAACGGCTTGCCTTTTTGGAAGCGGCGGTAGCTGGATCTGGTTTCAAGAACATTTTTGAAGCGGGCGAGATATTGAAAAAGCTGAGGTGACGTTGCGGGAAGCTTATCGTCACCAAACATGCCCGTCTGAGGTACGATGACGCAGCTTCCAGGGGATGGTGTTGCGTTAAAACGCGATATTTCACGACCCCGAAGGAGTGGATAGATATAGGAACTCTCAACATCGGCGGTTATGCGGGGCAGGCTGCGCCTCCCGTTTCTCGGATCGTTCGATATCCTCACAACATCAGGCACATTGGTCGCATGTGTGCTTACGAAGTAGATGCCATTTGCATCTGTTGTGACACCTTTTCGTGCGGAATAGCTCTTGTCGGATGAGGTGGCGTCCATTATCTGCGACCAAGCAGAGAGTTGGCCGTTCGACCCGACGAGCCACGGGCCATCGATGGTTCCGGGGATGGGAATGGCTTGTTTCTGTATGGGCATAGATAGAAGCTCGCCATCTACTGGCTTCCCTTGAGGCTTGCGATATTCGCGATATGTGACTGGATAAGCTGTATTTTCGCCATTACGTTTAATTATGAGAAGTGAGGGCCAATTTGCTACGCCTTCGAACGGGCGAATCGCTTTGTAGTCTTCAACGAGTTCGACGCTCATATTCTCTGAAGTTCCATTTTCATGGTGAAGAGTCCAGCGTCTGAAACCCTGGCTCGATTCATTTTTGAAAACCGTTCCTGTAATGAGGAATGCAAGCAATCCCCCTGGACGGACAAACCTATCCAAGGCGTGGTATGTGACAACGGTGGAGATGTCTGACTGAATGCCGCCAACCCAGTTATCCTCGCTAAAAATATCCATTCGTTCGCAGAGAGGTTTGATGAATTCAGCATACGGACGAGGAAGGTCGCTCCATTTGACCCAAGGAGGGTTGCCCACGACGTAGTCAACGTCATGCACGCAGCCTGCTTTAATTTTTCAAGACTTTAGTCTGCTGGCCGCGCAGCGGCCAGC
>NZ_QROZ01000020.1:0-2110 GCF_003475205.1 Collinsella sp. AF36-3AT
CGCTTCGAGCCGCGCGCCGAGGAGCTCGCCAAGAAGTACGCGCTGGCCGACTACACCATGTTCATCGGCTCGGGCGCCCTGTGGGGCGAGACGATCCTGTTCTCGATGTGCATCCTGGAGGAGATGCAGTGGAAGCGCACCCGCTACATCACCTCGGCCGACTTCTTCCACGGCACCCTCGAGCTCGTGGAGCCCGGCGTCCCGGTCTTCCTGTTCATGGGCGAGGACGAGAACCGCAGGCTCGACGAGCGCGTCCGCGCCTTCCTGACCCGCGGCGTGACCGGCGACACCGACATCAACGTCATCGACACCGCCGAGTTCGCGATCCCCGGCCTTGACGACGAGTTCCGCGTCATCGTCTCCCCGTGGATCCTGACGGTGCTCGTGACCGACCGCCTGGCCCGCTACTACGAGACGGTCACCAAGCACAACCTCAAGTACCGCCGCTACTACCACCAGTTCGACTACTAAAGAAGACGGGTGCGGGAACGTGCCGGGCTATTGAGAGGAACACAGAATGAGACAGTACATCATCGCCAGCCATGCGCACTTCGCTACCGGCATCAAGGAGAGCGTCGAGCTGCTCTCGGGCGCGCGCGACAACGTCCACGATCTTTCGATGTTCGTCGATGACCGCATGGACGTGGCCGAGGAGGCCCAAAAACTGCTGGCGGGCATGTCTGCCGACGACGATGTCGTTGTCTGCACCGACCTCTTTGGCGGCAGCGTCAACAACGAGTTCACCAAGATCGTCCAGACACGTCCCCGCACGTACCTCGTTACCAACATGAACCTTCCTCTGCTCATCCAGCTGCTGTTCTCTGAAGAGTCGGCGCCGGTTGAGGAGACGATTCGCACCATCGTCGCTGCGGACGATACGCGCGTGAAGTTTGTCAACGACCTGCTGGTCGATGACGACGAGGAGGAAGAGTTCTAATCCGCAGCACCTATTGACATGCCGTAAGACGGCGCAAGACCTTTGGGGGGTCACATTATGATTCAGCTACTTCGCGTTGACCATCGCCTGCTTCATGGCCAGGTCGCAGTTTCCTGGGTTCAGGGCCTTGGCTCCAACTGCATTTTCTGCGTGGGCGATAAGGTCGCCAACGACCCGGTGTGGAAGACGACACTCAAGATGGGCAAGCCTGCCGGCTGCAAGCTCGTCATTAAAGATATGGAGCATGCCATCGAAGCTATCAATTCGGGCGTGACTGACAAGTACAAGATGATCATCTGCGTCGCCACCATCGCTGAGGCAAAGCAGCTTGTTGAGGGCTGCCCGCAGATCAAGTCGGTCAACCTGGGCAACACCAAGCCGAAGGATGAGAAGCGCCCCGATGCTCGTCAGGTCTCTCGTCAGATCTTCCTGACCGCGGCCGAGGAAGCCGATGTGCGCGAGATGATGGATCGTGGCGTTGAGGTCGAGATCCGTCCTCTGGCCGATGACCCCAAGGTCGACTGCGCAAGCGTGCTCTAGGCGTTTGAATTCGAAGAGTCTGAGCTCTTCGTAGTGTCCTATATGGAAAGGGGGATGTATGCTTACCCAAGCAATCCTCATCGGACTTATCGCCGCATTTGGTAAGTTCGACTACCAGCTCGGTACGCTCTACGCGTTCCGTCCCATCGTCCTGTGCCCGCTCGTGGGCCTGGTCCTGGGGGACCTGCAGTCTGGTCTCGCGATCGGTGCGAGCCTGGAGCTGCTGTTCATGGGCTCGATCTCCATCGGCGCCTACGTGCCGCCTGATGAGACGATCGGCGGCGTGCTCGCCTGCGCCTTCGCTATCCAGCTGGGCCAGAGCACCGAGGCAGCCATCGCGCTCGCCATGCCCATCGCCACGCTGTGCCTTGCCATGAAGAACATCCTGAACGCGGCCCTGCCGATCCTGGTCGACCGCGCCGACGTCTTCTCCGGCCAGGGCAACCTTAAGGGCGTCTATGCGATGCACTTCCTGATCGGTTCCACCGGTTGCATCATGGCGTTCCTGCTGTGCTCGCTGTCGTTCTATCTGGGTGCTGACGCTATCCAGGGTATGCTCGACTTTATCCCCGACTTTGTCCTTGCTGGCTTTGGCGTTGCCGCCAACATCCTGCCGGCCATGGGCTTCGCCAT
>NZ_QROZ01000021.1:0-1920 GCF_003475205.1 Collinsella sp. AF36-3AT
GGCCGCGGCGGCCCGCGCTGCATGAGCATGCCCTTCTGGCGTGAGGACCTCTAAGGTCTTCAAGGACCCGTACAGGTCTTAATACATACATCTAGCTGCCATTAGATGTCTCTCATTGGGGCGGTGCGGGTATTCGCACCGCCCCAATCTTGTATGAGGAACGTCAACACGATTGGATGACTGCTTTTGTAAGGAGCTTGGCCATGGATATCAAGACAATCGGTGTTGAGGAGTGGCTCAACGTTTGGGAGAAGAGCGCCACGTGGGATATCGCCCAGTCGACGATCTCGTCGCTCACCATGGGCGAGCTGCGCGCGCTCGACGAGCAGGACGGCGCCACGTTCTATGAGCGCCTGGACCGCGAGAAGATGAACTACGGCTGGATCGAGGGTTCGCCCGACTTTAAGGCCGAGGTCGCCAAACTGTATCGCCGTGAGGTCAATCCCGACCACATCCTGCAGACCAACGGCTGCACGGGTGCGAACCTCAATGCCATCATAGCCGTGGTCGAGCCCGGCGATCACGTGATTGCCGAGTGGCCCACCTATGCGCCGCTCTATGAGATTCCGCGTACGTTCGGTGCCGAGGTCGAGTATTGGGAGCTTCGCGAGGAGCTCGGCTGGAAGCCCGATATCGAGGAGCTCAAGCGCCTGGTTCGCCCCTCCACCAAGCTCATCTGCATCAACAACGCATCGAACCCCATCGGTACCGTGCTCGATGCCGATACGCTCGGCCAAATTGCCGAGATCGCCCGTTCGGTGGGCGCCTACGTGCTGTGCGATGAGGTGTATCTGCCGCTCGAGAACACCGAGTCCTTTATATCGATGGCCGACGTGTACGAGAAGGCCATCGTCACCAACTCGGTGTCCAAGACCTATTCGACGCCTGCGGCTCGCGTGGGCTGGGTCGTGGCCGACGAAGAGGTCTCCAACCGCATCCGCACCTATCGTGACTACACCATGATCTGCGGCGGCGTGTTCAACGACGCCCTGGCGACCTACGTGCTCGAGCACAAGGACAAGATTCTCGAACGCAACCGCAAGATTGTGTTTGGAAACCGCGATATCGCGCAGGCTTGGATCGACACGCATAGCCGCGTCTCTTGGACGGCTCCGCAGGGCGTATCTACCTCGTTTATCCAGCTGGATATTCCCGAGGACGATGAGGAGTTCTGCAAGCGCCTGTTGGCCGAGAGGGGGGTGCTGCTGGTTCCCGGCAGCCGCTTTGAGCTTCCCTGCGGCGCGCGTCTGGGCTACTGCGCGAGCGAGGACGTTCTGCGCGAGGGCTTAAGGCTTTTGGGCGAGGCGCTGGCGGAGTTCGATCGCTAGGATTCCGACGGCTCTCAAAGCTGCTCAAATCTGTCTACGATTATCGATAGCAGACCCGTTTTCCATGAGGGGGGGGGCGGGTCTGTTTTTCTATACCGAGAAGTCAAGTTGTTACAAATGAGGCCGTAAGGCGATCCGGTATTCGCTGGGCCTTATACTGAGCTTCCGGTGAACGGTATCAAGCGTCTGGTAAACGGTAATTCGTTTACCAGAAATGAATAGGACAAACTTGTTTCTGAATAAAAATGAAAATGGTTGAGACGCGGTATGAATCGCTAATTCTATTCATAGCTCTATTGGAAATATGCAATTTGAGGGTGGTTTAATAAAGTTTAGTTCCATTTGATTATTGGATTGAATACGCGTTTAAGCACGTAAATACACTTTATTAAATCGAAGTGTGCCATGCGTGAAGTATATGTGTATGCCGTTCACCCCTCATATAAAACCGTTCGGGGGCGAGGTGGAAGTATGAACTGAATTTGGATATAAATATGTCGTCAGCAATAACGCCTCACACGGAGGGGCGCTAACGAATCGGCCCTGACAGGGGCCCGAAAGAAAGGTAGGAGGCCATGACGAAAGGTCTGCA
>NZ_QROZ01000022.1:0-1811 GCF_003475205.1 Collinsella sp. AF36-3AT
ATGGCGAAGCCCATGGCCGGCAGGATGTTGGCGGCAACGCCGCAACCATCGATTACAAAGGACGGGATGAAGTCGAGCAGGCCCTGGATGGCGTCGGAGCCCAGGTAAAATGCGCCGCCGCACAGCAGGAAGTACTCAAGGCAGCCAAAGAGGCCCATGCTCCAATGTGCCGCGTAGATACCCTTGAGGTTGCCCTTGGCAGCGCACTTGTCAGCAATGTCAACAATGATCGAGAATCCAGCATCCGTAATGTTACCAATCGTCAGCGAAAGGACGGCGATGGGCATGGCGAGCGCGATGGCCGTCTCGGTACCCTGGCCGAGCTGGATGGCGAAGGCGCAGGCGAGCACGCCGCCGACGGTTTCGTTAGGCGGTACGTAGGCGCCGATGGAGATCGAGCCCATAAACAGCAGCTCCAGGCTTGCACCCACGGCAAGACCGGTCTGTAGGTCCCCCAGGACCAGGCCCACGAGCGGGCACAGGACGATGGGGCGGAACGCGTAGAGGGTGCCGAGCTGGTAATCGAAGCATCCAAACGCTCCGACTAAGCCGACGAGGATTGCTTGGACAAGCATAATTCCTCCCAATAAGGAATCTCGAACCGTCGCCACTCCCGTCGCGCGCGTTGTTGATATCAATTCCGGGAGTTCGATTACACGGCTCGAAGCGTACCTGGTGTGCTGTTAACACCCATGCCAGGTACAAATGATTTGATACCAATTATAGGTATGCAGGTTCTTACTATTTAATACCACTCGCTCAGCGGGGTGTTTTTTACCGTAAACGGCAGACGTATCCCATCAGGCACGCTCTTTGTTTCGATGGCGGACAAGCGCCACCAGAAAGCCATCGCCAAAGGCATCGGATGCCAAGTTGGCTACAATCACCAAAACGATAATCGCCGCGCCCAAAAACTCGTTCCAGTGAAAGACCTCGCCAAAGAGGAGCGCCGACCAGCAGGGAGCGAGCACGACCTCGCTCATGCAGACCAAGTTGGCCGCAAACGCGTTGGTGCGCGCAATCCCCTTGGCATACAGCACGCTCGCAAGACCACTGCAAAAAAGGCCATGCACCAGCATGAGCCCCCACTCAAATGGTCTCACGGAGTCTAGGGCACCAGCAAAATAGACGATCGGCAGCATCGAGATACCGCAGGAGATGAGCGAGGACACCATGGGCGAGGCGTCGGGGCGAGAGTTCAAAAAGAAGCACAGCCCAAAGGCGGCGCCCGAAATGATGGCAAGCAGGTTGCCGAGCATGCCCTCGGGACTCAAATCACCTAAAAAGAAAAGTCCCATACCCGTAAAAGCAACCACCACAGAGGCGATCTTAGCAGGCGAAGGCAACGTGTGAGTTGCGAGCGATTGATACACGATAACGAAAATCATCGAGGTGTACTGCAGGACGATCGCGTTGCCGACCGTCGTGAGCTGGTTGGCAAAGTTAAACGTGGTGCCCGTCACGAAGTTGCAGACGGCCACAAGGGCAATAAGACGGCTGACGCGGAGGACAGGCCTGCCGACGAGCAGGATAAAGAGTGCCATAAATATTGCCGTGACGGCACCGATCAAAAGAGCTGACTGCGAATTGGCGTGAACGAGGATACCGATAAAGCTCCACAAGAGCGCGGTGCCAAATAGATACATCGCCCCGCTCACGCCGTTATCGGGTGGATTGTCAGATCGAATCACGAAGCACCTCCAGCTAGCTTTCGGTAATAAAAAACGGCGACCGCAATGGGTCGCCGTTTCCCTTGGGGGCAGATAATAGGCCGGGCCCTTACGCCAGCACGCCGAAGAACGCGCCGACGA
>NZ_QROZ01000023.1:0-1620 GCF_003475205.1 Collinsella sp. AF36-3AT
TCGTCGGCGCGTTCTTCGGCGTGCTGGCGTAAGGGCCCGGCTGCATAGATTTTCGTTGCAACCTGGTAAGGGGATGGAGCGGGCCTATGCCCTCCATCCCCTTACTTGTATAGAGGGAGTTCGTATGTTCGCGAAGGATCGCGAAGCAATGCGCCTGACGCCGGCAGAAGTCAGGCTGATTCTTATTGAGTCCCTGCAATGGTGCGCCAACAACGCGGTGTACTTTTTAGGGCTTATCGGCGCGGCGACGTATGATCTGGCTGGCACGGCGTTTTTGGTTGCTGCCATTACGCTCGTACGCAATCTTATGACGTCGGCGGGCAATATGGTGTCGGGCTCGGTCATCGACCGTTTTGGTCCGCGCCGGACGTCGTTTGTGACGTGCGTGATTACGGCGGTGCTATCGCTTGGCGTGGGGTTGGCGCCGTTGTCTGTCCCCGGGCTTGTGTTTGCCGCGTGCGTCTTGGGGCTTGCGGGCGGCTTTATCAACACCTGCACGCATGCGTTTCCGGGATACCTGGAGTCGACCACCGAGGGCCGTACCCGCGTGAACGGTCTCATGGTGTTTTACAGCAATATCGCCTATACCGCTGGTCCGCTGCTCGGTGGTGCCATCGTAAGCTGTTTTGCCACGCAATCGGTCTATCTGCTCATGGCGGGCATGATGGGTGTGGCGGCTGTGCTCTCCTTGGGCTGTCACGAGTGCGTTGTTCCCGCAAAAGGGGAGAAGCCGAAGGGCGGTATTCTGGGCGGCATGGCCGAGGGTGCGCGGCTTACGTTTCGCGACCACGACCTGCGCCTCATCTTTATCTCGGGCTTTTTGGGTTTCTTCGCGTTTGGCGCGTTCGATTCGCTGGAGTCGTTGTTCTACCGTGATGTGCTCAACGTGGATATCGTCTGGCTGGGCTGGCTGTCCTCGGTCGTGGGCCTTACTTCCTCGGTGGGTGCATTCATCCTGACCAAGCTTTCTACTCGCCATGTCAACCTGCGATTGCTGCTCGGCGCGCTCATGGCCGTGGGCATTGGGTCCATGGTGTACGTGGGCACCGATATGCTGGGGGTCGCGATTATCGGTCAGGCGATTAACGGTCTGGCCTGGGGATTCCTAGAACCGCTACAGATGATCTTGATTCAGGAGCGCGCCGACATCAAATACCTGGGGCGCATTACCGGCTTTGTGCGTTTTGGCCTGATGAGCGCCGGCGTGCTGCCGCTGCTGGCGGCTCCGTTTTTAGCGGAGGCTTTGGGCGTCCAGGCGGTGCTGTTTGGGGCATCGACCATTATTGCGCTGGTAGGAACGCTGTTCTTTGTCGCACAAGGGAGGCGTCGGCGGTGTTAGCTATACATTCAATTCTAATTTAATACCACTCACCAGAGAATTTCGACCGTTCACCGAGGATTGGAGCAGATTGATAAGTGGTATTAAAAACACGTTAGGTGTATGTCTATAATTGGTATCGAAAAGAAACGCGATGTATAGAGTTGCGTGCAGGACAGAAAGGAAAAGCCATGAAGGAAACCGAGAAGATCGAGATCATGCACTTTAGCCAGGAGGGCTACGTCGAGGACGGCAAGAACGTCTACGAGACCGGCAAGAAGATGACCGCGCTCGCCGACAAG
>NZ_QROZ01000024.1:0-1539 GCF_003475205.1 Collinsella sp. AF36-3AT
CCTTGATTGGCAACTTCATCCGAACACCTCCCATATTCATCCGTACATGTACGGATGAATATGGGAATCCGATACCCTGAGGGCCGGACCGGCCGGCCCCGGGAGATCGGAGGACGGCATGTCCGGAAAGAGGAGGAAGGGGGCCGGGAAGGCGGCCCCGAGGGCCTACGGCAGGCTCACCAGGCACGAGCGGGACACGGTCCAGAGGATGCTGGAGCGAGGGGCCTCGTGCAGGCAGATCGCGAGGGAGCTGGGCAGGTCGCCCTCGACGGTGTGCTCGGAGGTGGCGTCGCACAGGTTCGTGACCGCGCCGAGGGAGAGGCGCGGCGAGCGCGTGGACGCCTCCGCCGACCTGTCTGCGGCATGCCCGCGCCTGGCCGCGTGGCCGCGCTGCTGCAACGGGTGCGGGCGGTACCGCGCGATCGGCTGCAAGCGCCGCCCGCACGTCTTCTACGACGCCCGCGCCGCGCAGCTGTGCGCGGACTCGGTCCTCGTCTCGTCGAGGCGCGGGATAGACGCCGACGAGCCCGCCGCGGCCGAGGCGCTCGCCCTCATCCGCGACGGCCTGGGCCGGGGGCTCTCGCCCGAGCAGCTGTCGGCCCGCAACGGCGGCCCCGTGGACCTGTCGCCCTCGACGATCTACCGCTGGGTCGCGGCGGGCTACGACGGCATGACCAACATGGAGCTCAGGCGGAAGGTCGGCTACAGGCCCAGGTCGCACCGGGCCCCGAAGAGGGCGACGCCGCACTCGCCCCGCAGGTCATATGCCGCGTTCCTCGCCCTCGGCGAGGACGTTTGCGCCGCCGCCTGGGAGATGGACACCGTCGAGGGCGCGCGGGAGGACAGCGCCTGCCTGCTCACGCTGCTGCACCGCCCCAGCAGGCTGCAGCTCGCGCTGCCGCTGGCGGCGAAGGACGCCGAGAGCGTGGCGGCGGCGCTCGCGGGCGTGCGCTCGGTGCTGGGAGCAGACGGCACGGGCAGGGTCTTCCGCGCCGTGCTCACCGACAACGGCCCCGAGTTCTCCGACGAGGGCGAGATCGCCGCGCTCATCGGCGAGGGGCCCGGCGAGACGAGGCTGTTCTACTGCGACCCCGGGCGCAGCGACCAGAAGGGCGCCTGCGAGCGCAACCACGTCGAGATCAGGAAGCTGCTGCCCAAGGGCCGCGGCCTCAGGTTCGACCGGCTGGCCCCGGCCGACCTGTCGCTGGCGATGTCGCACGTGAACTCCGAGCCCCGCGGCGCGCTCGGCTTCGCGACGCCCGCCCGCGCCTTCCGGGCGATGCTCGGCGCCGACGCGGAGACGCTGCTGGATGCGTACGGCGTGGAGGACGTGCCCGTCGAGGAGCTCGACCTGACGCCGGGGCTCATCGCGCGGGCGCGCGCAGAGAGGGGCGATGCCCCGCTGTCCTAGCCTAAAAGGAAAAAAGAATAGACGGAACCGACCGTTCGGCTGAGTCTGGGAAGAGGTGCCGGGCGGCGGGCGGAGCATGGCCACCGAACCCATCGAAACACATCTCCACCGTTCCTTCAACTGGGAAA
>NZ_QROZ01000025.1:0-1253 GCF_003475205.1 Collinsella sp. AF36-3AT
CGCCAGAAGGGCATGCTCATGCAGCGCGGGCCGCCGCGGCCGCGGGAGAGCTCGGCGGAGGGCACGACGAGAAGGTCCAGGCCCTCCTTGTACAGCACGTCGTTGGTGACGGTGTTGCGGGCGTAGACGCAGATCTTGCCGGGCTCGACGCACAGGGTGTTGGAGCCGTCGTTCCACTGCTCGCGGGAGGCCGCGATCGGGTCGCCGCCGCCGCAGGGGATCAGCTTGACCTGGTCGACGCCGGTGGCGTCCTCCAGGACGTGCTCGAGGGTGTCCTCGATCAGGCGGATGTTCACGTCGCCCGGGTTCTTGCCGGCGGTCAGCTCGTAGACGCGCAGGGTGCCCATGATGGCGGGGTGGATCGTGAACTTATCGACGTCGATCTGGGTGAAGACCGTGTCGAGGTGCATGAAGGCGCGCGAGACGGGGATGTCGAAGGCCAGGATGCGCTCGACCTTGGAGTCGGAGTTCCAGAAGATGTTCTGGGCCATGACGTCGATGGCGGCCGCCTGGGTGCGCTGGGAGATGCCGACGGCGAGGGTCTTCTCGTTGATGTTCAGCACGTCGCCGCCCTCGGTGTGGAACTGGCAGTCGCGGCGGAAGTACAGGGAGACGTCCTTGTAGTCGGGGTGGTACTTGAAGACGTACTTGCCGTACAGGGTCTCGCGGTTGCGGGTGACCGAGTACATGCGGTTGAGGTTGACGCCCTCGCCGACGACCGCGAACGGGTCGCGGGTGAAGTAGAGGTTGGGCATCGGGTCGATGATCAGGTCGGACTCGGACTCGGAGTTGACCAGGGAGTCGAGGGTCGTGGACGCCGTGAGGGGCATGTCGATCTCGGCCTTGGTCATGCCGGCCATGGTCTTCTTGACGAACTCGAGGTTGTCCTCGATGGAGTCCAGCTTCTCGCGGACGATCTGCGGCATGTGCTGGCCGCGGATGCCCGCCTCGGCGATGTACTGGTCGGTGAACTCGGCGCGGGCGCCGGGGACCTGGTCGAACACCTCCGCGACGAGGTTCTCGAGGTAGAGCACCTCGACGCCCTGGTCCCTCAGGATCTGGGCGAAGGTGTCGTGCTCCTGCTGCGCGACCTCCAGGAACGGGACGTCGTCGAACAGGAGTCGCTCGAGCTCGTCGGGCGGCAGGTTGAGGAGCTCGTCGCCGGGACGGTGCAGGCAGACCTTCCTGAGCTTGCCGATCTCGGAAGGCACGTGCAGACCTTTCGTCATGGCCTCCTACCTTTCTTTCGGGCC
>NZ_QROZ01000026.1:0-1063 GCF_003475205.1 Collinsella sp. AF36-3AT
GGCGTTGCCGCCAACATCCTGCCGGCCATGGGCTTCGCCATGCTCGGCCGCCTGGTGCTCACCAAGCAGCTCGTGCCCTTCTACTTCCTGGGCTTCCTGCTGTGCTCCTACGCCAACGTGCCCGTCCTGGGCGTCGCCCTGATCGCCATCATCATCGGCATCGACAAGTTCGACCTGCTCGGCCTGGGCGGAGCCCAGCCCCAGCTCTCCGCGGAAGGGGATGAGGACGATGACTTCTAGTCCCGAGAACAAGATCACGCGCTCCGACCTCGTCAGGAGCGCCGTCAACACCGGCGCCCTGGGCATGGAGTTCTCCTGGACCTACTACAAGCAGATGAACATCGCCTTCTGCCTGATGGTCGCCAACATGCTCAAGAAGATCTACGCCGGCCGCCCCGACGACTACGCCGAGGCCCTGCACCGCCACTGCGCGTTCTTCAACATCACCGTCCAGTTCGCCCCGTTCGTCGGCGGCATCGCGATGGCCATGGAGGAGAAGGTCGCCCGCGGCGAGATCGAGCCCGAGAGCGTCAACGACGTCAAGGCCGCCCTCATGGGCCCGCTGTCCGGCATCGGCGACTCCATCTTCCTGTCGACGCTGCGCGTGGTCGCCGCCGCGGTGGGCATCAGCCTGTGCCAGGCCGGCAACCCCTTCGGCCCCATCGCCTTCCTGCTCATCTACAACGTCCCAGGCTTCGCGCTGCGCGTCTGGGGCGCCGTCAAGGGCTACGAGCTGGGCGTGGGCTTCCTGGACGAGGCCCAGAGGACCGGCCTCATGCAGAAGATCATGACCTGCGTGGGCATCGTGGGCGTCATGGTCGTGGGCGCCATGTGCAAGGACATGTTCTGGGCCAGCATCCCGGTGGCCATCGGCTCGGGCGACGACGCCCAGACCCTCCAGGACATCCTGGACGGCATCATGCCCGGCATGCTCGGCATGCTCGCCTTCTGGCTGTACTACTGGCTGCTGTCCAAGAAGATCAACCCCATGGTGCTGATCGTGGCCACCATGGCCGTGGGCATCGTCGGCGCGTTCTTCGGCGTGCTGGCGTAAGGGCCCGGC
>NZ_QROZ01000027.1:0-752 GCF_003475205.1 Collinsella sp. AF36-3AT
TTTTTCAAGACTTTAGTCTGCTGGCCGCGCAGCGGCCAGCTTTAAACCACCCGCTACGCGGGTGGAGACAAACGGCTTTACAAAGCCACCCCTCCGACCGATATTGACGATTGTTCAGGCCGTCAAGAATTCGAGTCGAAGGGGTGGTCGCCATGGCCCAGAAGGCCTACAGCCTTTCCCACACGAAGTGGATGTGCAAGTACCACATCGTGTTCACGCCGAAGTATAGGCGCAAAGTGATCTACAACCAAATCAGGAGCGACATAGGGGAGATCCTCAGGAAGCTGTGCGAGTACAAGGGGATCGAGATAATCGAGGGGCACCTGATGCCCGACCACGTGCACGTGCTGCTGGCGATCCCGCCGAAGTACAGCGTCGCGAGCGTCATGGGCTACCTGAAGGGGAAGAGCTCGCTGATGATATTCGACAGGCACGCCAACCTCAAGTACAAGTTCGGCAACAGGAAGTTCTGGGCGGAGGGCTACTACGTGTCCACCGTCGGCCTGAACGAGGCGACGATCGCCAAGTACATCAGGGAGCAGGAGTCCCACGACATCGCGCTGGACAAGCTGAGCGTGAAGGAGTACGAGGACCCCTTCAAGAGGGGGTGATGCCGCCGGTTCGACCGGCGCGCCACGGGTCAAGATGCACTAGGCCTGGACGAAGTCCGGGCCCGCGCCTTTAGACGCGAGCCCGGGGCCCGTGGGTTATACCCTAAGAGCAAACCACCCTTTTTAAGGGTGGTTCTGATT
>NZ_QROZ01000028.1:0-562 GCF_003475205.1 Collinsella sp. AF36-3AT
GCGTACTTCTTGGCGAGCTCCTCGGCGCGCGGCTCGAAGCGCTTGCGGATGTCGAGCATGTCCTTCCAGATGTCCTTGGTCTGCTCGATGAACAGGTCGAACTTGGGGAAGCAGCCGCGGCGGTTGAGCAGGCGCAGGCCGAAGCAGTCGGCGAGGTAGTAGCCCTTCTCGCAGCCGCCCGAACCATGGTCAGAAGCCATGGCGACGCAGTTCTCGGCACCCACAGCCTGGCCGATGGGGCCCTCGGGCTTGGTCATGGCGTAGACGCGCACGCCCATGTCCTTCATCTTCTTGACGGCCTCGAGGACCTCGGGGGTGGTGCCGGACTCGGAGGCGGTGAGCACGACGGACTTCTCGGTCATGCGCTTGTGGCCCATGACGTTCCACTCGGCGGCGTGGATCAGGTAGACCTCGAGGTCGCGGTCGCCGAACTTGTTCATGAGGTACTCGAGCTGCATGAGCTCGTCCCAGGTGCCGCCGACGCCCATCAGGAACACGGCGTCGTAGCCCTCGTCGGCGACCTTGTCGGCGAGCGCGGTCATCTTCTTGCCGGTCTCGTAGA
>NZ_QROZ01000029.1:0-528 GCF_003475205.1 Collinsella sp. AF36-3AT
CCGGGGGCGGGAATCGCGCACTCCATATTTTGTTCACAAATTAATTAGCTGGCTCCGAGTTGCTCAGAGTCACACATTTGGTCATAAACCATGGACAGACCGTATGACCTCGGGAATCTTGCTGTCCACTGTAGACATAGCATCTTTATACCCTCGTCGGTCTCTGCTAGTTAGCCCGTCATAAATAGAAGGACAACGTTAACAAACCTATAAAACACCAGCGGGGGCTCTATCACTAATTAGACAGAGCCCCCGCTGGCGGAGTGTATTTAATTGAAACAATACCCCTTAACTGATTTACTGGAAATAAGGAGCATAAGATCCGTCCGGATAAACGTGACGACAGAACCCTGGAGCCGACTGAGCGCCACCAGAAAGCGACATAAGCAAGAAGATCGGCTCTACCTCACCGCGGACGGCAACGATGCCCTCGACTAAAGACAATCCGAGCACTCCTGAAACAGATAGGGCAAATGTCAGCTTATATAACGCAAAAAAGGGGGAGGCCGCGAGGCCTCCCCCTTCTTC